>NZ_JBHSBO010000052.1:0-187149 GCF_042650685.1 Micromonospora sp. GCM10011542 | reverse complement strand
CGGCATGCGCTGTCACCGGCCCCACCAAGAACCCACTAACCCGACACAAGATCCATATTTATGCCTCTGAGTCATAAGGGCGATCGGCGCATCGCCCGCCACCCGCGTGCTGGTCGCGTGCGGCTCGTCGTGGGTGGTGTGGTCTTGTCGCGCTGGTCGCGTGCGGCTCGTCGTGGGTGGTGTGGTCTTGTCGCGCGCTGGTCGCGTGCGGCTCGTCGTGGGTGGTGTGGTCTTGTCGCGCTGGTCGCGTGCGGCTCGTCGTGGGTGGTGTGGTCTTGTCGCGCGCTGGTCGCGTGCGGCTCGTCGTTGCGTGGTGGGGTCTTGTCGCGCTGGTCGCGTGCGGCTCGTCGTGCGTGGTGCGGCTCCGTCGCCCGCCGGTCGCCTGGGGTCCGTCGCTCGAGGCCCGTCGCCCCAGTGCGCGGCGGTGGTGCGGCACGGCACGCGGGCGCCGTAGCGCGACGCTTAGGTTTCCGAGGCGTGACGGGCGTGACGCGGCGGCTGTGCGGGGGCGTGAACGCCGCTCAGGTGGTCAGTGCTGCCGCTACGGTCCGGCGGTTGGCGAGCAGCCAGCCCTGCCAGCGGCGTACCCCGTCGACCGCGCCCGCGGCACGCAGCCGGCGCATGCCGGGCTCGTCGCGGTCGGCGCCGGCGTCGATGCCGCGCCAGGTGTCCTCGATTTGCTCGAGCATCACGTCCAGCAGTTCGGCGCGGGGGAGTGCCGCCGGGTCCGGTTCGACGGCCGTCGCGTCGTAGGCGTCGCAGAGGACGCGGCAGCGCCGGCCCAGCTCGGCCGGGTCGGCGCCCTCGCCCAACGCGGCCCAGTGCCAGGCGGCGAAGGCGACATCGGAGATCCGGCGGCCGGGTGCGGCCAGGTCCCAGTCGAGGAAGGCCACCGGCAGCGGCCCGGCGGGGGAGTCCCGGTACACCGTGTTCTTCGGCGAGAGGTCGCGGTGGCAGACCGTCTCCGCCTCGCCGGCCAGCGGAGTGCCCGCGCAGGCATCGTGCAGCCGCCGGATCAGCTCCGCCAACCGGATGAGGGCCGGATCGGCAAAGAACGCAGGATCCTCCCGGTCGCGCCAGGGGACCCGGCCGTCGAGGTGGCTGAGCACCTGCCGGCCGAGGGCGTCGATGCCCAGGTGGTCAGGCGCCAGGTCCGCGCCCACCTCGGCCAGGTGCCGCAGCAGCGCGGCCACGAAGTCCAGGTTGGCCGGAGGGGTACGCCGGACCGTGTCGCCGACCCGGACCACCTCGGCGATGAAGCCACCGGCCAGCCGCACCTCGGCGGCCGACGCGTCGTCGATCGGTGCGGGCACGGTCATCAGCCCGGCATGGACCGGCGCCGCCGCTCGGCACGCCACCACTGCTGGATCAGCACCAGGCTGGCGATCAGGCCGAGGCTGGCGGGGGCGGCGGCGTACCAGTTGACGTGGCCGGGCGAGCTGACCGCGGCGCCGATGGCGGCGTAGCCGAAGGCGGTCGGCGCGGAGGCGATCACGCTGCCGGCCAAGAAGGGCAGCACCCGGGCGCCGGTGGTGCCGTAGCCGTAGCTGATCAGCCCGAAACCGGCGATCGGCAGCAACCGGACGGTGATCACGCCGAGCACACTCTGCCGGGCGAACCAGCCGTCGAGGCGGGCCAGCCGTCCACGGACCCGCTCGGCGACGAACTCCCGGCCGAGCAGCCGGCCCACCGTGAAGCCGATCGCCGCCGCCACCAAGGCGGCACCGAGGGCGTACGCGGCGCCCTCGAGGGGGCCGAAGATCGCGCCGGAGGCCAGCGTGATGAAGGTCCGGGGGACCAGCGCGACCAGCAGCAGCGCGCCGCCGAGGATGGCGGCCACCGGGGCGAGGTCGCCCAGCCGGTCGGCCAGCTGCGGCAACCGCGAGGGGTCCGGGCGGGGGACCAGGAGCAGCAGCACCCCGCAGCCGACGATCAGCAGCACCAGCAGGGCGAACCGGGCGGCCGACGGCTGCCGGAGCAGCCGCCGGACGGCGGGGATCATGCCCGGGCGGCGGCCACCGCGGCGCGGCGCTCGCTGCGGAGCCGGTCGGACCAGGTGTCGTCCAGCGGCGGGAGCTGGTGCGCACCGGTGGCCCATCGCAGCAGCAGGTCGGCCAGCGCCGGGTTGCGGGCCAGCGCCGGCCCGTGCGAGTAGGTGCCGAGCAGCTTGCCGCGCCAGGCCCCCTCGGTCGCGCCGTCGTTGCCCACTCCCGCGCTGACCCGGGCCAGCGGAGACACCTCGGGGCCGAGGTGGGTACGGCCGCCGTGGTTCTCGAAGCCGGTCAGCGCGGGCAGGCCCAGCCGGGGGTCGATCTCGCCGGCCAGCTCGCCGACGGCCCGGCTCTCGCCCCGGTCGGAGCGCAGGTCGAGCAGCTCCAGGCCACGGCACTGCACGCCCTTGGCGAAGAAGGAGGTGCCGAGCAACTGGTAACCGGCGCAGACGCCGAAGACCACCGAACCCTGGGCGACCGCGCGGTGCAGGCCGCCGTCGGCGAGCAGCCGCTGCGCGCCGAGCGCCTGCGGGCCGTCCTCGCCGCCGCCGATCAGGTAGATGTCGGCGGTGGCGGGCAGCCGCTGGTCGGAGCGGACCTCCAGCACCTCGACCGGCATGCCGCGCTGCCGGGCCCGCCGGGCCAGGATCAGTGCGTTGCCCCGGTCGCCGTACGTGGAGAGCAGGTCGGGGTAGATCCAGACGATGCGCAGGCTCTCAGTTGACACGGTCCAACTCCGCTCGGATGTCCTGGAACGCGGTGTAGTTCGCGATGACCTCGAGCCGCCCCGGTGGCACCGCGCGGATCGCGTCGGTGAACGTGCGGACGTGCTGGAACGGCACGTCGTTGACGTCCAGCCGGACCGCCAGGTCGTACGCGCGGTCGCCGGTGATCAGCACCTGCCGGCCGCGCAGCGGGGCGAAGTCGACGTCGAAGAGCCAGGAGGTGTCCAGCCCGTCGGGGTCGCGGGCGTTGATGGAGAGCAGGGTCGGCGCCAGGTCGGCCATGTCGAAGGCCTCCAGCCAGCTCGCCGGGTTCTTCGCCAGCAGCAGCCGGATGTTGCGTCCGTCCTTGTCCACCTGGGCGTAGCGGCCGGCCACCGAGGTGACGCTGCCCAGCCGGGACACCGCGTCGACCGGGCGGACGCCGAACTCGGCGGCCACGGCCAGCGCGGTCGCCGCGTTGCCGAGGTTGACCTTGCCGGGTAGCTGGAGGGCGACCTTGTGCCAGGCGCCGGTGGGGTCGAGCACGCCGTCGTCCTCGACGACCCACTGCGGCTCCGGGCGGCGCAGCGGGCAGCCGGTGCACCACCACTGCTCGCCGGAGCGCTGGATGGTGGAGCCGCACTCGGGGCACACCCAGGAGTCGTCGTGCCAGCGCTGGCCGGCGCTGAACCAGGTCACGTGCGGCGGGTTGAGGCCGCGGGCCGGGTCGGCCGGCGGGGTGGCGGCCCAGACCACCATCGGGTCGTCGGCGTTGGCGACCACCCGTACATCGGTGTGCCGGACCAGCGCCGCGCGCCAGAGCTGCGCCATCATGGCGACCTCCTTGGCCCGGTCGAGCTGGTCGCGGGAGAGGTTCAGCAGCGCGACCACGTGCGGCTCGGTCGCCTCCAGCACCTGCGCGAGGTAGTGCTCGTCGACCTCCAGCACCGCGTACGGGGTGCTGCCGGCCTTGGCCAGCGCCGAGGTGTGCCCGGTGGGCATGTTGGCGCCGAAGGAGTTGGTGGCGACCCGCCCCAGGACGCCGACCGCGGCGGCGCTGAGCCGGGTGGTGGTCGTCTTGCCGTTGGTGCCGGAGACCAGCGCGATGGCCCGTCCGGCCGACAGGTGTGCCAGCAGGTCAGGGTCGATCTTGAGGCCGATCCACCCGCCGATCACCGAACCGTCGCCACGGCCGGCGGCCCGGGAGAGCGCCGCGGCGGTCCGTGACACGGAGCTGGCGACCTTGGCCCGTAGGGGCATTTTCGCGTCCGTCACCCGAGCGAGGTTACCGGACCGCCCACCCCGCCAGATCGCCGCCGACGGTGAACCGTTCGGCCGGGGTGGACGGGTGGCCGGTCGGATCCGGCTCCACCGGACGGAGTCGATCTATGTCGGAAAGCGGACCACGCCGTGGGGGCGGCGCGGCCCTCCACTCCGCTCCACCCCTTGTGACGTGCTCTTTTGCTCCGGCACCGGGCGCGCCACGCGGGTGATTCTGGTTGCAGGTGGAGGGAAGTGGAGTAGAGTGGGGCCCAATGGTGAGGCCGGGAGGGCCCACCGGCCCGGGGGGTCAGCGGCGCCGCGAACGCCGCTAAAGGGCGAGGGGGTATGGGCCGTGTTTCTCGGCACCCACACTCCGCGCCTGGACGACAAAGGCCGGTTGATCCTTCCGGCGAAGTTTCGGGATGAGCTGGCGGGGGGTGTCGTGGTCACCAAAGGGCAGGATCGCTGTCTCTACGTCTTCCCGACACCCGAGTTCCAACGAATCGCGGAGCAGTTGCGCGCGCAACCGATGACGCACAAGGCGGCCCGGGCCTACAGCCGGGTCTTCTTCGCCAGCGCGCACGACGAGGTGCCGGACAAGCAGGGCCGGGTGACCATCCCGGCCCACCTGCGGGAATACGCCGCTCTCGACCGGGACCTGGTGGTGATCGGAGCGAGCACGCGGGTGGAGATCTGGGACAAGGTCGCCTGGGAGACCTACCTCGCCGAGAGCGAAGACGACTTCGCCGACATCGAGGAGGGGGTGCTGCCCGGCGGTCTGTAGGGCGGAACGGCGCCCGACGTACTGCGAGATCTCCAGCCGCTTTCGAGTTCCTGGCATCCCTTCCCCGGTGCCAGGCGCACGATCCAGTCATCGGGCGGATGTCCGGCGGCGGGCGGGAGCGGATGGGGATCTGGCGGTACGACGGCGGCGCCGTACGCGACAGGCGCACGACACGAAAAGGACGTTCAACCAGTGGGGGTCAACATGGGGGAGCTACGCGGCACGCACGTGCCGGTGCTGCTTGAGCGGTGCCTCGAGCTGCTGGCCCCCGCGCTGGGTCGGGGCGGCCGGACGGTGTACGTCGACGCGACGCTCGGCCTGGCCGGGCACGCGGAGGCCGTGCTCGAGGCCCATCCGGAGACGGTCCTGATCGGGCTGGACCGGGACACCGAGGCGCTCGCCCACGCGCGCGCCCGGCTGGCCCGTTTCGCCGACCGGATCCACCTCGAGCACGCCGTCTACGACGAGCTGCCCGAGGTGCTCGACCGGCTGGGTTATCCGGGCATCGACGGGATCCTGTTCGACCTGGGGGTCTCGTCGCTGCAGCTGGACGCGCCCGACCGCGGGTTCGCGTACGCGCAGGACGCACCGTTGGACATGCGGATGGACCAGACCCGGGGGGTGACCGCCGAGGAGGTGGTCAACACCTATCCGCACCCGGACCTGGCCCGGGTGTTGCGGGTCTACGGCGAGGAGAAGTTCGCCGGCCGGATCGCCTCGGCGATCATCCGGGAGCGCGAGCGCGCCCGGATCACCTCGTCCGCGCGGCTGGCGGAGCTGGTTCGGGATTCCATTCCGGCACCAGCCAGACGAACGGGCGGACACCCGGCAAAGAGAACGTTTCAGGCTTTACGGATCGAGGTAAACAAGGAGCTGGCAGCGCTGGAGGCAGCGCTGCCAGCCGCACTCGACGCACTGACCGTGGGCGGCCGCATGGTGGTCCTGTCCTACCACTCGCTGGAGGACCGGCTCACCAAGGTGGCGCTCGCGGATCGGGTCCGCAGCAAGGGCCCGATCGACCTCCCGGTCGAACTGCCCGGTACCGGTCCGACGTTCCGGCTGCTCAGCCGGGGCGCGGAACTGCCCGGGGAGAAGGAGGTCGCCGCGAACCCGCGCGCCGCTTCGGTGCGGCTGCGGGCCGCGGAACGACTCGACCCGAACGCGGCAGAGCAGGGGCGGACCGACCGCGAACGGTCCCGCCGACGGGTGAAGGGGATGCACCAGCCGGGGACGGGGTCGTCCGGATCTGTGGAGGATCCGGAGGCGCCGGAGGGCGGCAGAGGGACGGACGCGAAGGGGGAGGGGACATGAACGTTGACAAGCGCGACCGCCGGGACAGCACCGGTGGCGGGCAGCGCGCACCGCGGTCGGGGGGCCGGACCGCGGCGGAGCGGGCCCCGCGCGTGGGGAACGGTACGCCACGCATCGATCGGGTGCAGCGGCAGGGGGAGACTCGCGCCCGGGGGGCGCGCGAGTTCCCGACCCAGGGCAGCGCCGCGCTGCAGCCGGTCGAGCGGGCCGGCGGCGCTGGCACCCGTGCGCCCCGGCTGCGGGTGGCTCCGCCGCCGCCGGTGTCGGTGCCCCGGGCGCCGTTCGCGGCGCTGATCGTGGTGCTGGTGGTCGGTGGGGTGCTGGGCATCCTGGCGGTCAACACCAAGATCAATGAGAATGCCTTCCGGCTGGAGAAGCTGCAGCAGCAGCAGGCCCGGCTGGACCAGCAGAAGCAGCAGCTGGACAAGCAGATCGCCAAGGCCGAGGCGCCGGGCAACCTGACCGCCGAGGCGCGCCGACTGGGCCTGGTCGACGCCGGGGAGCTGGCGTACATCCGGCTCCCGGACGGAAAGACCATCGGCGTGCCGCAGCCGGCCACCGGCCAGCCGTCGGTGACCAGCCAGCAGGGCGCGGGAGGCTGACCGTGCCACCGAGGTCGGACGAACCGCGCCGGGATCCCACGGGGTCCCGGCGCGGCTCGTCCCGGGACAGCGCAGCCGACCCGCGTGCGGGCCAGCCGGGATCGCGGCGCGGCTCCTCGCGGCAGACCGGAGCCGACCCGCGTGCGGGTGAGCCGGGAACGCGGCGCGGCTCCTCGCGCCAGGCCGGCGCCGGGCTCGACGCGCCTCCGGGCGATCCCGGTGTGGGCGGCATCTCCGGCGCCCGCGCGTACACCCCTCGGGGAAGGACCATCCGGGAGGAGCGGGACGCGGCGCCCCGCGGCGCCGAGCAGCGGCGTACCCCGCGCAGCACCCGTTCCGGCGACCCGTTCCGGCCCGCGCTCCAGGTGCTCGACGGTGGCCGTGCCGGCGCCTCCCGGGCCGCCCGGCGGGACGCCCCGGCGGCCGGCCGTGGCGGCGTCGTCCGCACGGTCGCGCCGCGCGGCCCGGCCGGTGACGAGCCGCCGCCGCGCCGCCGGACCACGCCCCGCGCGCCGCGCCGGACGGACCGACCGGCGGCCCGCCGGCCGTCCCGGAAGCCGCCCCGGCCCCCGAAGCTGGCCGACCCGCGGCTGCGGCTGCGGCTGGGCACCGCGCTCACCCTGGCGCTCTTCGCCGCCATCGGCATCCGACTGGTCTTCCTCCAGGCGGTCGACACCCCGGCCTACGCTGGCGGCGGGGTCGCCGACCGGACCCGCACGGTGGAGCTGCCCGCGCCGCGCGGCGCGATCTACGACCGCACCGGCGCCCCGCTGGCCCACAGCGTCGAGGCGCGGTACGTCTTCGCCGACCCGACCATGATCGAGGACCGGGCCGCCACCGCGAAGGCGCTCTCCCCGCTGCTCGGCGTCCCGGTCTCCAAGCTCACCGACCTGATGGCGCCGCGCAAGTTGGAGAACGGCAACCAGTCCCGGTTCGAGTACCTGGCCCGGGGGGTGGAGATCCCCACCGCCAAGCAGGTGCTGGCGCTGGAGCTGCCCGGCATCGGGGTGCACCGTGACGAGCGTCGGGAGGTCCCCGGCGGCGACCTGGCCGCCAACCTGATCGGCTTCACCAGTGACGACATGGTCGGCCTGGAGGGCCTGGAGGCCCGCTACAACCAACAGCTCGCCGGTCAGGACGGCAAGCGGGTGTACGAGGCCGGCCTCGGCGACCTCGCCGCGCCGATCCCGGGCGGCTACAGCAAGACCACCCCGGCCAAGCCGGGCAGCTCCATGAAGCTCACCATCGACCGGGACCTGCAGTTCCACACCCAGCAGGTGCTGAGCACGGCGATGAAGCCGCACAAGGGCAGCACCGCCGCCGCGATCATTCTCGACGTGCCGACCGGTGAGGTGCTGACCCAGGCCAGCAACCCGACCTACGACGCCGCGAAGCCCATCCCGAGCGACCCGGTCGCCCGGGAGGACGTCGCGACCAGCTTCGTGGTCGACCCCGGCTCGGTGCACAAGGCGATCACCTACGGCGCCGCCCTGCAGGAGGGGGTGATCACCAAGGACACGGCGTTCCCGGTCGCGAACAGCATCAAGATGGGCGACACCTGGTTCTCCGACACCCACCCGGCCAACGGCCGGGAGATGAGCGTTTCCGGGATGCTCGCCTACTCCTCCAACGTCGGCACCATCACCATCGCCGACTGGCTCGGCCGGGACCGGCTGATCGACTACCAGAAGCGCTTCGGCCTCGGCCAGCCCACCGGCGAGGGGATGCCCGGTGAGGCCAGCGGACGGCTGCTGCCACCCGACGAGTGGAGCGGATCGTCGTACGGGTCGGTGCCGATCGGGCACAGCGTCGACGCCACCCCGCTGCAGATGGCCGCCGCGTACAACGCCATCGCCAACAACGGCACGTACGTCCAGCCGCATCTGGTCAAGGAGATGATCGGCCCGGACGGCCGGACCATCCCCGGCCCGGCCCCGGTCACCCGGTCGGTGCTCAGCCCGCAGAACGCGGCGGCGCTGCGCACCATGCTGGAGGCGGTCACCACGGTCAAGGACGCCACCGGCACGGCCGCGGCGATCCCCGGCTACCGGGTCGCCGGCAAGACCGGCACCGGTTGGCGCCTGGTCGACGGCGTGAAGCAGCGCGGCGAGGTGGCCTCCTTCATCGGCATGGCCCCGGCGGAGAAGCCGCGGTACGTGATCGCCGTGTTCGCGTACACCCCGGAGGGAGGTGGGGGCGGTGCCATCGCCGCGCCGGCGTTCCGCGACATCATGGAGTTCACGCTGCGTCACGATCGGGTACCGCCGTCCGCCGGTGGGTCGGCGCCCAAGTTCGTGGTCTATCCGCGCTGAGCAGGGCCGGCGGGACATCATCGGTGAGTGCCGACGAACCACCGGGGCGGCTGTGCGGCCGGAACCGGGCGACCGGGTAGGGTCTGACGCCGTGCCCGGCAATCCACGTCCACAGACCGTGACCGGAGTCCGGCTCGGTGATCTCGCCGCCCGGCTCGCCGTCGACCTTCCCGCGGACGCAGCCGAGGTGGTGGTCAGCGGAGCGACCCACGCCAGCCAGGAGGTCCGCCCCGGCGACCTGTACGCGGCGCTGCCCGGCGCCCGCCGGCACGGCGCGGAGTTCGCCGCCGGTGCCGCCGAGGCCGGCGCGGTGGCCCTGCTGACCGACCCGGCCGGCGCCGAGTTGGCGGCGGGGACCGGGCTGCCCACGCTGGTGGTGCCCGACCCCCGCGCGGTGCTCGGCGAGGTGGCCTCGGCCGTCTACGGTGACCCGACCGAGGGCCTCACGGTGATCGGGGTGACCGGCACCGCGGGCAAGACCTCCACGGCCTACCTGGTCGAGTCGGGGCTGCGCGCCGCCGGGCACACCACCGGCCTGATCGGCACCGTGGAGACCCGGCTCGGCGACCTGGTGATCGACAGCGTGCGGACCACCCCCGAGGCGACCGACCTGCACGCCATGCTGGCCACCGCCCGTGAGCGCGGGGTCACGGCCGTGGTCATGGAGGTGTCCAGCCACGCGCTGGCCATGGGCCGGGTGGGCGGGGTCCGGTTCGCGGTCGGCGGCTACACCAACTTCGGCTCCGACCACCTCGACTTCCACGCCGACAGCGCCGACTACTTCGCCGCGAAGGCGCAGCTCTTCGACGGCCGCTGCGCGGTCGAGGTGCTCAACCACGACGATCCGGCGCTCAAGCCGCTCTACAAGCCGGCCACCGTCAGCTACTCCGCCGCCGGCGACTCCAGCGCCACCTGGTGGGCCGACGGTGTCGACGGCGAGGGGTACGCGCAGCGGTTCACCGCGCACGGCCCGGACGGGCTGGTCCTGCCGGCCGGCGTCGCGCTGCCCGGACGGCACAACGTGGCCAACGCGCTGCTCGCGATCGCCATGCTCGTCGCGGTCGGGGTCGATCCGGCGACCGCTGCCTCCGGGGTGGCGGCCTGCGGCGGCGTGCCCGGGCGGTTGGAGCTGGTCGACACCGCCGGTCCGGTACGCGGCGTGGTCGACTACGCGCACAAGCCGGACGCGATCGTGGCCGCCCTGGCCGCGCTGCGTGAGCTGAGCGCCGGCCGCCTGATCTGCGTGATCGGCGCCGGCGGTGACCGGGACCGGGGCAAGCGGCCGGTGATGGGCGCCGCCGCGGCGGAGGGGGCCGACGTGGTACTGGTGACCGACGACAACCCGCGCACCGAGGACCCGGCGGAGATCCGCGCCGAGGTGCTCGCCGGCGCGTACCGGGCCGGCACGGCCGCCCGGATCGTCGAGGTGCCCGGCCGGCGGGCCGCGATCGACGAGGCGGTCCGGCTGGCCGGGCCGGGCGACGTGATCGCGCTGCTCGGCAAGGGGCACGAACGCGGCCAGGAGGTGGCCGGCGAGGTGCACCCGTTCGACGACCGCACCGAGCTGGCCGACGCGCTGCGGGCCCGCTTCGGGGACCTGGCGGGCCAGCGATGATCCCGCTGAGCCTGGTCGAGGTGGCCGCGGCCGCGGACGGCCGACTGGTGGCCGCCGACCCGGACGCCACCGTCACCGCGACGGTCGAGTTCGACTCGCGCAAGGTACGCCCCGGCGCGCTCTTCGTCGCCTTCCCGGGCGAGAAGGTCGACGGGCACGACTACGCGGCGACGGCCGTGGAGGCCGGCGCGGTGGCGGTGCTGGGCACCCGCGAGGTGCCCGGGGTGCCGATGGTGCTGGTCGCCGACGCGTTGACCGCGATGGGCCGGCTGGCCCGCGCCGTGGTGGACCGGCTGCCGGGGCTGACCGTGATCGGGCTGACCGGCTCGTCGGGCAAGACCACCACCAAGGACCTGATCGCGCAGCTCACCGCCCGACTCGGGACCACGGTGGCGCCGCCCGGCTCGTTCAACAACGAGCTGGGGCACCCGTACACCGCGTTGCAGGCCGGGCCGGACACCCGCTACCTGGTGATGGAGAAGGGCGCCCGCGGCGTGGGCCACGTCCGCTACCTGTGCGACGTGGTGCCGCCGCGGATCTCGGTCGTGCTCAACGTGGGCGTGGCGCACATCGGCGAGTTCGGCTCGAAGGAGACCATCGCGCTGGCCAAGGGCGAACTGGTCGAGGCGCTGCCGCCGGACGGGCTGGCGGTCCTCAACGCCGACGACCCGCTGGTAGACGCCATGGCCACCCGTACCACCGCCCGGGTGGTCCGCTACGGCGAGGCCGAGCCCGCCGACGTGCGGGCGGTCGACGTGCGCCTGGACGACCGGGACCGGGCCGCTTACACCCTGGTCACGCCGGAGGGCACCGCCCCGGTGCGGCTGGGGCTGACCGGGCGGCACCAGGTATCCAACACCCTGGCCGCCGCGGCGGTCGCCCGCGAGCTGGGCATGCCGCTGGCCGAGCTGGCCACGGCACTGAGCGAGCTGGGGTTGGTCTCCACGCGCCGGATGGACGTCTTCGACCGGCCCGACGGGGTGACCGTGATCGACGACTCGTACAACGCCAACCCGGCGTCGATGGCCGTCGCCCTGCGGGCGCTGGCCGGCCTCGGCCGGGACCGGCGTACGGTCGCGGTGCTGGGTTACATGGCCGAGCTGGGTCCCTTCGAGCGGGACGGGCACGAAGAGGTCGGCCGGCTCGCGGCCGAGCTGGGCGTGGACCGGCTGCTCGTGGTGGGCGAGCCGGCGGCGCCGATCCACGACGGCGCTACGTCAGTAGGTAACTGGGGAGGAGAGTCGGTGCTGCTCACCGATCAGGCGGCTGCCGTCGAGGTGCTGCGGGGCGAACTACGGCCGGGCGATGTCGTCCTGGTCAAGGGCTCCCGGTACCGGACCTGGGAGGTGGCCGACGCGCTGCGCGGCGCCGATGGCAGCGGTGGCGCCGGGAGCGCGGGGAGTGAGCTTGCGAGCCCCGCGGTCACGACCGAGGGTGGCGCGGCATGAGGGCCGTCATCGTCGCCATCGGGGTGGCCTTCCTCGTCTCGCTGCTCTGCACCCCGATCGCGATCAAGGTGTTCACCCGCCTGAAGGCCGGCCAGCCGATCCGGGCCGAGGGCCCGATCATGCACCAGGGCAAGAAGGGCACCCCCACCATGGGTGGGGTGGTCTTCATCCTGGCCACGGTCATCGCCTACGTGGCCGGGCACCTGGCACTGACCAGCCTGCCGGACGCGCAGATCGCCCAGGTCGAGCCGACCATCACCGCGCTGGTGCTGCTGGGCCTGATGGTGTTCTCCGGCGCGGTGGGCTTCATCGACGACTTCCTCAAGGTGCGCAAGCGCAACAGCGCCGGGCTCAACAAGCGCGGCAAGCTGTTCGGCCAGATCCTGGTCGGCGCGGTGTTCGGGGTGGTCGCGCTGTACTTCCCGAGCAGCATGACGGACGCCAGCGGCGCGGCCACCAACACCGAGACGGTGGGCAGCACCACGCTGAGCTTCATCCGGGACATCGACGCCCTGGAGGTCAGCAAGATCGGCGCGGTGATCATCTTCATCTTCGTGGTGATGGCCGCGACGAACGGGGTCAACCTCACCGACGGCCTGGACGGCCTGGCCACCGGCGCCTCGGTGATGGTCCTCGCCGCGTACGCGCTGATCGCCTTCTGGCAGTACCGGCACTGGTGCGCCGACCCGAGCTACGCCGACCACCAGTCGTACTGCTACACGGTGCGCGACCCGCTGGAGATCGCGTTGATCGCGGGAGCGGCGGCCGGTGCCTGCGTCGGCTTCCTCTGGTGGAACACCTCACCGGCGCGGATCTTCATGGGTGACACCGGGGCGCTGGGCCTGGGTGGCCTGATCGCCGGTATGGCGATGTCCACCCGCACCATCCTGCTGCTGCCGATCATCGGCGGGCTCTTCGTGATCATCACGATGTCCGTGGTCATCCAGATCATCTCGTTCCGCACCACCGGGAAACGGGTCTTCCGGATGTCGCCGCTGCAGCACCACTTCGAGCTCGCGGGCTGGAGTGAGGTCAACATCGTGGTCCGGTTCTGGATCATCGCCGGCATCGGGGTGGCCATCGCCTTGGGCCTGTTCTACAGCGAGTTCCTCGCCAACGTGACCTGACCGGCGCCAGCCGGCCGCCCACGGCCCCCGGTCCCGCCCTCGGCGGCGGCCCGGGGGCCGTGGCGTGTCCGCCCGACACGCCGGCTGAGCCGGTGGGCGGGGCCGGGGGCCGCACAGCGGTGATGATGTCCCGGTGGGGGAGGAAACAGGCACCGAGGACAGGACAGCAGACCGGCCACGGCGGTCACCGGCGGGTGGCCCGCGGGGCACCGTGCCGCGCGGGCCGGACGAACCGGGCGGGCCGCCACCGCGCGCCCCGGACCCGGCGGCGTCCCGCGAGCCGGACCCGGCCGCCGCGGCGACCCTGCGGGGGCTGGACGCCGCCGGCGGCCTGGCCGCGCTGCGCGGCCTGCTGGACCGGCCGCTGGCGTCCTACTACCTGCTGCTGTCCAGCGCCGGCCTGCTGCTGCTGATCGGGCTGACCATGGTCTACTCCGCGACCAGCATCAAGGACTACGCCGAGGACGGCGACGCTTCCGCGTCGGTGATCAAACAAGCGCTCTTCGCCGGGATCGGCATCGTGGCGTTCTGGGCCTGCCAGCGGCTGCCCGCCCGCACCTACCGGGCGCTGGGCCGGCCGCTGCTGATCACCGCGGTGGGGCTGCTGCTGGTGCTCAACCTGCTGCTCGCCTACGCCCGGCTGACCCACCAGGAGTCGGCCCGGATCGGGCCGATCGAGGCGAAGCTGCTCTGGCTGTTCATCGGCGGGATCCAGGTGCAGCCCTCCGAGCTGGCCAAGTTCGCGCTGGTGCTGTGGGGCGCCCACGTGATCGCCCGCAAGGGCGCCGCGCTGGGCTGGTGGCGGGAGCTGGCCACCCCGCTCTTTCCGGTGATCGGCCTGCTCTTCGTCCTGGTCGGCTACAACGACGTCGGCACCATGCTCTGCCTGCTCGCCCTGGTGGTCGGCCTGCTCTGGGCCGCCGGAGTGCGGATGCGGGTCTTCGGCGCGCTGTCGGTCGCCGGACTGATCGGGATCGGCCTGCTCGTCGCGGTGGCCTCGCTGGGCGCCGGCTCCGGTGAGAGCGGCGAGGAGAACTACCGCTTCGCCCGGCTGGTCTCGTTCATCAACCCGCCCGACCCGGAGAAGTGCAAGCTCGACGGCTGCCTCCAGCTCTACCAGGGCCGGCTGGCCATCGAGCACGGCGGCTGGTTCGGCGTCGGGCTGGGCAAGAGCAGCCTCAAGTGGGACTGGCTGCCCGAGGCGCACAACGACTTCATCTTCGCGATCATCGCCGAGGAGTTGGGCGTGATCGGCTGCGCGGTGGTGCTCACGCTGTTCGCGGTGCTCGCGTACACCGGGCTGCGCATCGCCCGGCGGGTCGACGACCCGTTCCGCCGGCTCGCCGCCGCCGCGGTGACCACCTGGCTGGTCAGCCAGGCCGTGATCAACATCGGCGGGGTCGTCGGGCTCCTCCCGATCACCGGGCTACCGCTGCCGTTCATCTCCGACGGCGGAAGTGCCCTGGTCGTGACGCTGGCGGCGATCGGGATGCTGGCATCCTTCGCCCGCGCCGAACCCGATGCGGCCAGAGCACTGCATGCCCGTCCGCCGGCCCGGTGGGTCCGACTACTCTGGGCCCCGTTGCCGCCGCTTCCCGGCCGGCGTCGCCGGCCGGCGACGCCGCCGCCGGCTGGCCGAGGGTCCGTGCCCCGGTCCCGCGAGTGGCGCCACGACGACCAGGCCGTTCCGCGCGGCGCCCGGCAGGGCCGGAGCCGCACCGGGACGGCGAGCGAGAGGAGACGCTGATGGGTCCGCTGCGTTCGGTGGTGCTCGCGGGAGGTGGCACCGGGGGACACGTCTACCCGCTGCTCGCCTTCGCCGACTGCCTGCGCCGACACGACCCGGGCGTCCGGATCACCTGCCTCGGCACACCCAAGGGCATGGAGAACGAGCTGATCCCGCCCCAGGGCTACGACCTGCGGCAGATCCCGGCGTACCAGCTGCCCCGGTCGGTCAACATGAACCTGGTCCGTACCCCGGGCCGGATGTGGACCGCGGCGCGCGCGGCGGGCAAGGTGATCGACGAGGTGCAGGCCGACGTGGTGGTCGGCTTCGGCGGGTACGTCTCGGTGCCGGCCTACCTGGCCGCCTGGCGCCGGGAGCTGCCCACCGTGATCCACGAGGTGAACGTGCCGCCGGGGGTCGCCAACCGGCTGGGCATGAAGTTCACCAAGAACGTCGCGGTCGGCTTCCCGCACCAGCCGAGCCAGGCCGAGTCGCTGCGCGACGCCACCGTGGTCGGTGTGCCGCTGCGCCGCAGCATCGCCGGTCTGGACCGGTTCGCGCTGCGCAACGCCGCCCGGGCCCACTTCGGGCTCCGCCCGGACCTGCCGGTGCTCTTCGTCGCCGGCGGCTCGTCGGGCGCCCGCTCGATCAACCTCGCCGTCTCCGGCGCGGCCAAGGAGCTGGCCCGCAACGGCGTACAGGTGCTGCACGTGATGGGCGCCCGCAACGAGCCGGTGCCGATCCCCACCGACCTGCCGGTGCCGTACGTGACGCTGCCGTACCTGTCGGAGATGGAGCTGGGCTACGCGGCCGCGGATCTGCTGCTGGGCCGGGGTGGGGCGATGACCTGCGCCGAGGTGGCCGCCATCGGGCTGCCCACCATCTACGTGCCGTACCCGCACAGCAACCAGGAGCAGAAGCGCAACGCGCTGCCCGTGGTGGAGGCCGGCGGTGGGCTGCTGGTCGACGACGCGGAGCTGACCCCGGGCTGGCTGGAGCGCACCGTGATCCCGCTGATCCGCGACCCGCACCGGTTGCACGCGATGGGTACCGCGGCCGCCGCGTACGGGCGGCGCGACGGCGACGAGGCGCTGCGCGCCTTCGTTCTGGAGGCGGTGGCCCGATGACCGCGCAGTTCACCCCGGCCGGCACGCTCACCGCCGAGGACCTGGGCACCATCCACCTGATCGGCGTCGGCGGGGTCGGCATGAGCGGCCTGGCCCGGCTCTTCCTCACCCGGGGCATCCCGACCTCCGGCAGCGAGCTGCGCGAGTGGCCGTCGTTGGCCGGGCTGCGGGCGCTGGGCGGGACGATCCACATGACCCACGAGGCGACCAACCTCGACGGCGTGGACACGGTCGTCTACTCCTCGGCCATCCCGCAGGACCACCTGGAGCTGGTCGAGGCCCGCCGGCGCGGCCTGCGGGTGCTGCACCGCTCCGAGGCCCTGGCGGCGGCGATGACCGGCCGCCGCGCGGTCGCGGTGGCCGGCACCCACGGCAAGACCACCACCACCTCGATGGTGACCATGGTGCTCCAGCAGGCCGGCGCGGACCCGTCATTCGTGATCGGCGGGGAGATCTCCGAGGTCGGCTCGGGCGCGCACCACGGCACCGGCGAGTACTTCGTGGTCGAGGCGGACGAGAGCGACCGCTCGTTCCTCATCTACCGCCCGTACGTCTCGATCATCACGAACGTCGAGGCGGACCACCTGAACACCTACGGCGACTACGCGACGCTGGAGGCGGCGTTCGTCGAGTTCGCCCGGCTCACCGACCCGGACGGGTTCATCATCACCTGCGCCGACGACCCGGGCGGCCGGCGGCTGGCCGAGACGCTGCGAGCCGAGGGACGCCGGGTGTACACCTACGGCGAGGCGGCGGACGCCGACCTGCGGCTGACCGAGATGTCCTCCTCGGCCCGGGGGGTGCGCTACCTGGCCGCCATCGACGGCCGGTCGCTGGGCGAGTTCCGGCTTCCGGTGCCGGGGCGGCACATGGGCCTCAACAGCGCCTCCGCGGTGCTGGCCGCGTACCTGCTGGAGCTGCCGATGGTGGCCGCGGAGACCGCGCTGGCGGTCTTCCCCGGCGTGCGACGGCGCTTCGAGCGCAAGGGCGTCGCGGACGGCGTGCTGGTCTACGACGAGTATGCCTACCACCCGACGTCGATGACCCTGGCGAACCAGACGCTGCGCGAGGTGGCCGGCGAGGGTCGGCTGATCGTCGTCTTCCAGCCCTACCGGCTCTACCGCACCCGCGACCTGCAGGCGGAGATCGCCGAGGCACTGGCCATCGCCGACGAGCTGGTGCTGCTGGAGGTCTTCGGGCCGGGCGAGCTGCGTCAGCCCGGCGAGGGCGCGGCGGCGCTGATCGAGGCGGTGCCGCTGCCGGCCGAGCACAAGGTCTTCGTCGACTCGTGGGAGGACGCGCCGGTCGAGGTGGCCCGCCGGGCCCGACCCGGCGACGTGGTGGTGACGATGGGCGCCCCGCCGATCTCGCTGATGGGTGACGAACTGCTCGCGGCCCTGGCGGCCCGCGCCGGCGGCACGGCTGACACGGCGGCCGTGGTCGGCTCTGCGGTGCCCGACGGCGCGACGGCCGGCGCGGAGAGCGTGGTCGGCTCCGCGGTGCCCGACGGCGCCACGGCCGGTGGTGACGGGGCGGCTCTCGGTGGCGCCGCCGCACCCGATGGTGCGGCGCCGACGGCCGGATGAGTCCCGGCCCGGCCCGGGGGCGGACCAGCGCCGCGGACGGCGGCGCCCCCCGGCGCGGCCTTGCCCGCCGCTGGCAGCTGGTCCGGGCGGGCAGCGACGCGGTGCCGCCGTCGACGCGCCGGTTCATGGCCCGTGCCCGGCAGCGCCGGATGCGCGCCGCGCTGCCCTGGGCGGTCGCCGCCGGGGTGCTGGCGCTGGCCGGGCTGGTGGCCTGGACCGTGCTGAGCACCGGCCTGTTCGGGGTCCGCGAGGTGCGGGTGGAGGGCGCCGAGCTGGTGACCGCGGTGCAGGTGCGGGACGCGGTCGGGGTGGCCGACGGCGTCCCGCTGGCCCGCGTGGACCTGGCCGCCGCCGCGCGGCGGATCGGCGCGCTGGCGCCGGTCGAGAAGGCCACGGTGTCGCGGGACTGGCCCGGGGCGTTGGTCGTCCGGGTGACCGAGCGGACGCCGGTGGCGGCGGTGCCGCAGGGTGCGGCGTTCGTCCTGGTCGACCGGGCCGGGGTGGCGTTCCAGACGGTGCCCCGGCAGCCCGCCGAGCTGCCGCTGGTGCGGGTGGGCCAGCCGGCGGCCGACGACCCGGGCACCCGGGCCGCGCTGGACGTGCTCGCCGCGCTCACTCCGCAACTGCGCGCGGCGCTGGTCGACGTCACGGTGGAGGGGCTGGCCCGGATCAGCCTGCGACTGAGCGGGGACCGGACGGTCGTCTGGGGTGACGCGACCCGGGGTAGGGACAAGGCCCGGGTGGCGACCGCGCTGCTCGACGAGGACACCGATCGGATCGACGTGAGCGCGCCGGACGTGGTGACCTTCCGCTGAACGGCGGCCAGGAACGGCTGATCGGCTGCCCGGAAGGTGACCCGTCGCGCTCCGGGCGGCGACACGCCGGTGGGGTCCTTGGCTCATCGGGCGGCGGCGCTTACGTTGCCCCGAAGAGGATCAGTGGTTGACATAACTGTAAGCCTCTAGTAGAGGGTGAGGGTTCAGCCCTGATCCTCGCTGGTGACAGCTGTCGTCGACCGCTGGTCTGGCCACGCCCTACCCGGTCGGCCGAAGCCAATCTCGAAGGGAAAGGACCGGAGATGACACCTCCGCACAACTACCTGGCGGTCATCAAGGTCGTCGGCATCGGGGGTGGCGGCGTCAACGCCGTCAACCGGATGATCGAGGTTGGGCTCAAGGGCGTCGAGTTCATCGCGATCAACACCGACGCGCAGGCGCTGTTGATGAGCGACGCCGACGTCAAGCTCGACGTCGGCCGCGAGCTGACCCGCGGCCTGGGCGCCGGCGCCAACCCCGACGTCGGCAAGAACGCCGCCGAGGACCACCGCGACGAGATCGAGGAGGTGCTCAAGGGCGCCGACATGGTCTTCGTGACCTGCGGCGAGGGCGGCGGCACCGGCACCGGCGGCGCGCCCGTGGTGGCGAACATCGCCCGCAAGCTCGGCGCGCTGACCATCGGCGTGGTGACCCGGCCGTTCTCCTTCGAGGGCAAGCGCCGCCAGGTGCAGGCCGAGTCCGGAATAGACGAACTGCGCAACCAGTGCGACACCCTGATCGTCATCCCGAACGACCGGCTGCTCGCGCTGGGCGACCGCAACATCAGCATGATGGACGCCTTCCGCACCGCCGACCAGGTGCTGCTCTCCGGTGTGCAGGGCATCACCGACCTGATCACCACCCCGGGTCTGATCAACCTGGACTTCGCCGACGTGAAGAGCGTGATGAGCGGCGCCGGCAGCGCGCTGATGGGCATCGGCAGCGCCCGCGGTGAGAACCGCGCGGTGGAGGCGGCCGAGGCGGCCATCTCCAGCCCGCTGCTGGAGCAGAGCATGGACGGCGCACGCGGCGTGCTGCTCTCCATCGCCGGCGGCTCCGACCTGGGCCTGTTCGAGATCAACGACGCGGCCCAGTTGGTCACCGACGCGGCCCACCCGGACGCGAACATCATCTTCGGTGCGGTCATCGACGACGCCCTCGGCGACGAGGTGCGGGTGACCGTGATCGCGGCGGGCTTCGACGGGGGTGCGCCGGCGTACAAGGCGGCCGAGCCGACGCGTAAGACCAACACGAACCAGCCGGCGCCGCAGAGCACCCCGGTTCCGCCGCCGGCCACGTCGCCGGCCCCGACCCAGTCGCCGCGCCGCGTGCTCTTCGACGACGTGGACGTGCCCGACTTCCTCAAGAACGGGTCCTGAGCACCGCCGATGACCGACAGCTCAGCCACGGTACGACCGGACCGCCGGGCCGAACTCGCCGCCGGCCTGGCCCGGGTCCGGGCCCGGATCGCCGACGCGTGTGCCGACGCCGGCCGGGACCGCGCCGAGGTCACCATGATCGCGGTGACCAAGACCTACCCGGCCGGCGACGTGTTGGCGCTGGCCGGGCTCGGGGTGACCGACATGGGGGAGAACCGCGACCAGGAGGCGGCCGGCAAGGCCGCCGAGGTGGCCGCGGCCGGGGTGCGTCCACGCTGGCACTTCATCGGCCAGTTGCAGCGCAACAAGGCCCGCTCGGTGGTCCGGTACGCCGACGTGGTGCACTCGGTGGACAGTGTCCGGCTGGCCCGGGCACTGGGCAACGCGGCGGCGGACCGGGACGAGCCGCTGGCGGCCCTGGTCCAGGTGAGCATCGACGCCGACCCGGCCCGGGGCGGCGCGCTGCCCGGCTCGGCCGACCCGGACGTCGGGTTGGACCCGGTGGCCGAGGCGGTGGCGGGCGCGCCGGGGCTGCGCCTGGCCGGCCTGATGGCGGTGGCGCCACTGGGCTGGCCGCCGGAGCGGGCCTTCGGTCGACTGGCCGAGCTGGCCGAGGGATTCCGCGCAGTCCATCCCGGAGCGACGGCTCTCTCGGCCGGAATGAGCGGCGACCTGGAAATCGCGATCAGATATGGCGCGACACATGTCCGCGTAGGTAGCGCGTTGCTCGGAATGCGTCCCACGCTGCGGTAGCCTGACCGCGAGAGAAGCAAATTACATCAGTGTTGTTTCAGGGACGGCGTCCTCGTGTTCGGGGGCGTGGCGCGGGACGCGAATCGCGCGCCAGGGGATTGCCGTTTCGGTCCGATGGGCACGTTGTCCACTCGCGACGAGCGACACGGCACGGGGGCGCGTGCCGCATGGCGGACGGAAGGGCGCGGGATGGGTGCACTGCGCAAGGCGGGGGTCTGGCTCGGTCTGGTCGAAGAGGACGACGAGCGGGCCTACGACGACGGTGGCTACGACAAGGGTGGCTACCGCGACTCGCGGTACCGGCAGAGCCGGTACTCCGAGGAGTTCGCTGACGAGGACGACGACGAGACCGAGGAGCCGCCGGCGCCACGGTCGCGGGTGGGCGAGCGGGGGCGGCTCTCCGAGCGGGCCACCGGCCGCGGCGCCGAGAGCGACCGGGGCGACGTGGAGCGGGCGGAGCGGGCCGAACGGTCCAGCGTGCGCTCGATCACGCGGTCCGGGTCCGGCGAGACCTCCGGCGCGCTGACCTACCACACCCGGGACAACCTCGCCCTGGCGCCGCAGGCGCCGCCGCGCGAGCGGGCGGTGGCTCCCGAGGAGGAGCAGCGCTACCAGATCACCACCCTGCACCCGACGACCTACCGCGAGGCGCGCACCATCGGTGAGCACTTCCGCGACGGGGTTCCGGTGATCATCAACCTCACCGAGATGGACGAGGCCGACGCCCGCCGTCTGGTGGACTTCGCTGCCGGGCTGGCGTTCGGGCTGCGCGGTACGATCGAGCGCGTGACCAATCGGGTGTTCCTGCTCTCACCGGCCAACGTCCAGGTCACCGCGGAGGACAAGGCCAAGATCGCTGAGGGCGGCTTTTTCAGTCTGAGTTGACCCCCGCCCGAGCCGAGGGACGTCGCCTGTCGTGTTGTCGATCCTGCTGCAAGTGCTGTACCTGATCCTGTATGTCTTCCTGCTCCTTCTTCTGTCCCGGTTTGTCCTGAGCGCCGTCCTGCAGTACGGGCGACGGTGGCAACCGGGGCGAGGGGCATCGGCGGGATTGGAATCCGTGTGGAGCGTCACTGATCCCCCTCTCAGCGCGTTGAGGCGTGTGATCCCTCCGCTGCGAATTGGTACCGTGAGCATCGACCTGGCCTCCCTTGTGCTCCTGGTTATCCTGTTCGTGCTGATGGAGTTCGTGTTAGAGCCGTCGATCATCAGGACCGCCTGATGACCGACTCGCTATCGCGGCCGCAACTGACCCGAGGAGTTTCGATGCCGCTGACCCCGGCCGACGTCCACAACGTCGCCTTCAAAAAGCCGCCGATCGGCAAGCGGGGGTATGACGAGGAGGAGGTCGACGCCTTCCTTGACGAGGTCGAGCGCGAGCTCGCCCGTCTCATCGAGGAGAACAACGAGCTGCGCGCCCAGGTGGAGCGCGGCGGCCGTGGCGGCGCCCCCGCGGGCCCCGGCGGCGACGCCCGACTCGCGGCGGAGCTCAACGACGTCAAGGCCCAGCTCGACCGGGTGCAGCGCGACAAGGCGGCGGCCGAGCAGGCCGCCCGCGCGATGCAGGCCGAGCTGGAGCAGGTCCGCACCACCGGTGGCCCGGCCGTCGGCGCCGGCGCCGACGGTGAGCAGCAGGCGCTGCGGGTGCTGATGATGGCCCAGCGCACCGCCGACGACCACGTGTCCGACGCCCGCCGCGAGGCCGACCAGCTGCTGTCCGAGGCCCGTAGCAAGGCTGAGGAGGTCACCCGCGAGGCGCGCGCGAAGGCTGACGCCCTGGAGCGGGACGCCCGCCAGCGGCACCAGGAGGCCATGGGCGGCCTGGACGCCAAGCGCACCGCGCTGCAGAAGCACATCGAGGAGCTCAAGCAGTTCGAGCGCGAGTACCGCACCCGGCTCAAGGCCTACCTCGAGAGCCAGCTGCGCGACCTCGACGGCCGCGGCCAGGGCCTGGAGGCGGAGATGACCCGCTCCGAGGCCGGTCGGGTCGCCGGCGGCAACGGGCTGGCCACGGCCGGTCTCGCCGGGTCCTACGGCGGCGGGCGCTCCGGCGCCCTCGAAGCCGGACGCTGAGCACCGGCCGGCGACCACTGTCCGCAAGACCGATGGTGACGGTCGCCGGCTCCGCCTGGACGGTACGACGCGGCGGGGGTGAGCCGTGATAGTCGCAAGTCTCCTGCTCATCCTCGTCGCGGTGGTCCTGCTGGTGCTCGGCCTGGCCGGTGGTTCCAGCCTGATGTTGATCGTCTCCATCGCGGCCAGCCTGCTGGCCGCCGTGGCGTTGGTGGTGGGCGCCCGCCAGGCGGCCGCCAACCGCGCCGCGGCGGAGCCCGGCCGCGCCGCGGCGGAGCCCGGCCGCACCGGGGCGCGCGGCCCCGGCGGCATCCGGACGGCCGGCCCGACCAGCCCCGGTGTCCCGTACGGGCCGCCGCTGGTCGAGCCGGAGGTTCCGGTCCAGCACGTGCCCACGACGGTCGGTACCGGCGGCACCGGGTGGCGGCAACCGCCCGAGCCGCCGGCCGACCCGGCAGGGCCCCTCCCCGACCCGCCGCCGTTCGCCGGTCCGACTCCGGACGCCGCCGTCGCGGCGGACGACGACGAGCCGGCCGCGCAGCCGATCACCCCCGCCGAGGCGGCCCGGGTGGCCCGTCTGCCCGACCCCGTGCAGGTGGTGGACGGCCGGCCCCGCTACCACCTCGCCAGCTGCCCGTACCTGCTGGTCCGGGCGCACGAGGCGCTGTCCGTCGCCGAGGCCGTCGAGCTCGGCTTCACCCCGTGCGCTCTCTGCGCGCCGGCCACCGCCCTGCTCGCCGACGCCCGGCCGATCTGAAACGCCGCCCGGTGCCCGCGCAGGACACGCTCACCGTGGCGGTACGCGTGAAGCCCGGCGCCTCCCGGGACCGGGTGGGTGGCCGTTTCGACGGGCCGCACGGCGCAGCCCTGGTGATCGCCGTACACGCCCCGGCGGTGGACGGTCGGGCGACCGAGGCCGCCCGGAGGGCCCTGGCCGGTGCGCTGGGAGTCCGCCCGTCGACGGTGACGTTGCGAGCTGGCGCGGCCAGCCGGGACAAGCTCTTCCTCGTCGAGCGGCCCGGCCCGGAGCTGCCCGGGGTGCTGCGCCGGCTGCGCGACGGATCCGGCGAGTGAGGAACGCCCGGGCCAGGCAGTCGTGACGCCCGGTCTGGATGTCGCGCTGCTGCTGGGAGCGGCCGTGCTGCTCGTGGCGGTCGGAGCGGTCCGACTCTCCACCCGACTCGGCGTGCCGAGCCTCCTGGTCTACCTGGCGCTGGGCGTGGGCATTGGCGAGGCCGGGCTGGGCATCCACTTCGACGACGTCGAGCTGACCCGTACCCTCGGCTTCTGCGCGCTCATCGTGATCATCGCGGAGGGCGGGTTGACCGCCCGGTGGAGCACACTGCGCCCGGTGCTGGGTCTGGCCGCCGCGCTCTCGACGGTCGGCGTGGTGGTCAGCATCGCGTTGGTCGGCGTCGCCGTGCACCTGCTGCTCGGGCTGGACTGGCGGCTGGCACTGCTCTACGGCGCCGTGTTGTCGTCCACCGACGCCGCGGCGGTCTTCGCGACGCTGCGGCGCATGCGCCTGCCGCCCCGGCTGGTGGCCACCCTGGAGGCCGAGTCGGGCATGAACGACGCCCCGGTGGTGCTGCTGGTGGTGCTGCTGTCGCACCAGGGCTGGTCCCATCCGTGGTGGTACGAGGCCGGGCTGGTCGGCTACGAGCTGGCCGTCGGCGCGGCGGTCGGCGCCGCCGCCGGGATCGCCGGCACGTGGGCGCTGCGTCGGGCCGCGCTGCCTTCGGCGGGGCTGTACCCGATCGCCGCGGTCGGGATCACCGTGCTGGCGTACGCCGGCGGCGCGGTGCTGCACGCGTCGGGTTTCCTCGCCGTCTACGTCGCCGGGGTCCTGCTCGGCAATGCCCGGCTGCCGCACCGGCAGCCCATCCTCGGCTTCGCCGACGGGCTGGCCTGGCTGGCCCAGATCGGCCTCTTCGTGCTGCTCGGGCTGCTGGCCTCGCCGGGCCGCCTGGACGCGGCGGTGCTGCCGGCGGTGGTCGCCGGGCTGGCCCTGGTGCTGCTGGCCCGGCCGCTGTCGGTGGCCGTGTCGGCGGTGCCGTTCCGGGTGGGCCTGCGGGAGCAGGCGTTCCTGTCCTGGGCGGGGCTGCGCGGGGCGGTGCCGATCGTGCTGGCGACCATTCCCCTCTCGGAGCGGGTGCCGGGCGCGGAGCGGCTCTTCGACGCGGTCTTCGTGCTGGTGGTGATCTTCACGCTGGTGCAGACCGGGACGCTGGGCCCGCTCGCCCGTCGGCTGCGGGTGACCGCACCCGCCGAGGCCGCCGAGATCCACGTGGAGACCGCTCCGCTGGAGCGGATGCGCGCCGATCTGCTCCAGTTGGCGGTGCCGCCGGGCTCCCGGCTGGCCGGGGTGCACGTCGACGAGTTGCGGCTGCCGCTGGGCGCCTCGGTGACCCTGGTGCTGCGCGACGGCGTGGGGTTCGTGCCGAGTCCGGGCACCCGGCTGAAGACCGGGGACAGCCTGTTGATCGTGGCCACCGGCGGGGTGCGGGACGCCGCCGAGCGCCGCCTGCGGGCGGTCAGCCGGCGTGGTCGGCTGGCCCGCTGGTTTGGTGAGTACGGCGATGAGTCCGACGGCTGATCTGCTAGCGTTCGTTTTGCCCCAGTTAGGCAGGGCTAGGGGTCGATTGACGGTGCGACGGTGCGGCACGTTGTCGGACGCCTGTACGTTCCGTATTCTTGCCAACCTCCGGAGTGCGCGGCCCATGTCGCCGTGCGCCCGTTTTCGTACGTGGGGGGCACCCAGGTCGGTGCCTCCTGTTCCAGGCGCCGCGGACCACCGCGGTTCCGCGGCCGAGGGAGCGACGATGGCGAAGCCAGCCGACACCAGGACCGCCGGCCGTAAGCCGGTGGCCAAGGCCACCCGCAGCGCGGCGGAGACCGAGAAGATCCGGGCGGCACTGGCGGCACGGCGGGACGAGCTGCGCGCCGAGTACGATCAGACGCTGAGCGAGATTACCGAGCTGCAGCGCGATCGGCTGACCGACTCGGCCGGGGACGACCAGGCCGACACCGGCACCAAGACGTTCGAGCGGGAGCAGGAGATCTCTCTCGCCAACAGCATCCTGGAACGGATCACGCAGGTCGAGCGCGCGTTGGAGCGGCTGGACGAGGGTGGTTACGGCTGGTGCGAGCGGTGCGGCAATCCGATCCCGGTCGAGCGCCTCGCCGCCTTCCCGTCGGCCACGCTCTGCGTGACGTGCAAGCAGCTGGAGGAGCGGCGCTGAGGTCCGCTCCCCGGCGGGCGAAGGGGCGGTGAGCGATCACCGCCGAGACTGTCGATGGGGAGCGCATGACCGCAGCACCGTCCGCCGGACCTGGCCGCACCGAGCCGGGTGACGGCAAGCCTCGGCGCAGGGCCGTCGCCATCCTCGCCGGTGTGGCCCTGGCCGCTCTGCTGGCCGACCTGGTCACCAAGCACCTCGCGCTGGCCGCGCTGACCGGCCGGGAGCCGGTGAAGCTGCTCGGCGGTGCGATCTACCTGAGCCTGACCCGCAACAGCGGGGCCGCCTGGAGCATCGGCGCGGACCACACGTGGGTCTTTCCGCTGATCACCATCGGCGTGGTCGGGTGGATCGTGTGGATGGCACTGCGCCTGCGCTCGCTGCCCTGGGCGGTCTGCCTCGGTCTGGTGCTGGGCGGCGCGCTCGGCAACCTCACCGACCGCATCTTCCGTGCGCCCAGTCCCTTCCACGGGCACGTGGTCGACATGATCAGCCTGTTCGACCCGTACGGCCAGGTCTGGCCGGTGTTCAACCTGGCCGACAGCTCGCTGGTCTGCGGCGTGCTGCTGGCCGTGGCGCTGGAGTTGACCGGCCGCCAGCGCGACGGGCGCCGGGTCGGGCGTGACGGCGACCCGGCCGACGCGTCCGCCACCCGCGACGCCGACCAGAAGGAGCGGGCATGACCTCCGCGTTCGCCGCCGGCGGCGACCACCGCTCGCTGCCCGTGCCCGACGGCCTCGACGGCATGCGGCTGGACCAGGCGGTGTCCCGGCTGTTCGGGCTCTCCCGCACCGCCGCCGCGGCCCTGGTCGACGCCGGGGACGCGCTGGTCGACGGCACCGCCCGGCCCAACTCCCACAAGGTCAAGGCCGGGTCCTGGCTGGAGGTCACGCTGCCCGCGCCGGTCGCCCCGCCGACCGTGGTGCCGCAGGCGGTTCCCGGTCTGCGGGTGGTCTACGCCGACGACGACATCGTGGTCGTGGACAAGCCGGTCGGGGTGGCCGCGCATCCCAGCCCCGGCTGGACCGGCCCGACCGTGATCGGCGGCCTGGCCGGCATCGGGCACCGCATCTCCACCAGCGGCGCCGCCGAGCGGCAGGGCGTGGTGCACCGGCTCGACGTGGGCACCACCGGCATCATGGTGGTGGCCAAGAGCGAGCAGGCGTACACCGCGCTGAAGCGGGCCTTCAAGTACCGCGAGGTGGACAAGGGCTACCACGCGGTGGTGCAGGGGCACCTGGACCCGCTGCGCGGCACGGTCGACGCGCCGATCGACCGGCACCCCACCCACGACTACCGCTGGGCCGTGGTGTCCGGGGGCAAGCCGAGCATCACCCACTACGACACCCTCGAGGCGTTCCCGGCGGCGAGCCTGGTCGACGTCCGGCTGGAGACCGGCCGGACCCACCAGATCCGGGTGCACTTCTCGACCCTGCGGCACCCCTGTGTGGGCGACCTCACCTACGGCGCCGATCCCACCCTCTCGGCCCGGCTCGGGCTGGCCAGGCAGTGGCTGCACGCCCGCGAGTTGAGCTTCCTGCACCCCCGAACGGGGGACGAGGTCCGGTTCGTCAGCGACTACCCTGACGACCTGGAACGCGCGCTGCAGATCCTGCGTGACTGAGCGGCGACCGCCCGACACCGATCCGACGAGGGGATCCCGCCCGTGCGCGCCGGCGACCTGCTGCGGCAGCTGGACCAACGGCTACTGCCGCCGCTGACCAGGGCCGTGACCCGGCTGGGGCACCGCTCGGCGCGGTCCGGGGTGCTCACCGGTGCCGCACTGTTCTCCACGGCGGCGGTGCTGCTCGCCTCGGTCTGGGCCACCACCGACCAGCCGGTCGGCGACCGGACCGTGGGCGAGGTGACCCGCGTCGGCGTCGTCGACGGCGACTCGGTGCCCGGTTACGTACGCTCGGCCGCGGCCGACCTGGCGGCGCTGCCCACCGCCGCCCCGGCCACCGGAGCCGGCACCTACGCGCTGGTCTCGCTGGACGCGTACCTGCCGCCACGGCAGGTGGCCGCGGTGCTGGGCGACGTGCCGGTCTCGGCCGTCTTCGGGCGGGTGCCGCTGCCCGGCCGGCAGACCGAGATCGTCCGGATCCCGGCGCTGCGCGTCCCGGACGACGTGGTCGCCGGGATGGCGGAGGTGGCCACCCGCAAGGACGCCGAGGCGACCGACTACCGGTCCCGCGCCGCCGCCGTGACCGGCGTCGACGCCGAGCAGCGGGAGCTGCGCCAGGTGTACGCCAGCGGCGCCGAGGTGGCGGCGGCCGAGGCGGCCGCGTACCGCACCGGCTGCGCCTGCGTGTACGCGGCGGTGGTCCGGGCCGCGCCGGAGGTGCTGCGTACCGTGGCCGCCCGGCCCGACGTGCGGGCGGTCGACCCCGCCCCCGAGGTGTACCGGCTGGAACGGACGGTCTTCACGCCCCCACTGCCCGAGCAGCGCGACGTGGTGCTGC
The DNA here is from genome assembly GCF_042650685.1 of Micromonospora sp. GCM10011542. Taxonomy (NCBI): domain Bacteria; kingdom Bacillati; phylum Actinomycetota; class Actinomycetes; order Micromonosporales; family Micromonosporaceae; genus Micromonospora; species Micromonospora sp. GCM10011542. The sequence goes on along the minus strand of NZ_JBHSBO010000052.1, from coordinate 158,832 downwards.
CGCCGACGGATACCGGGCTGGGCGTCGAGCCGACCCCGCAGGGGCGGGCCGAGACGCCCCCCGCCCCGCAGAGGCCGACGCCGACGGTGGGCGAATCGTCGGAACCCGCACCGGTCGTAACGATTCCGTCACCCGATCCCTCGGCGCCGGAGCCCACCGAGGGCGCCACGCCGACCGCCGCGACCTCCCCGGACACCAGCGGCGCGCCGCCGGTGGCGCCGGCCCCGTCCTGATCCGCGCCGGGTGGTGTCGGTGCTCCGGTGTGGTCCGAATAGGGTTTCCTTCGTAGCCTGTCAGACGGAGATCGATGGCGCTGGGAGGGCGGGCCGTGGAGGGCAGTGAGACCGGCTGGGGTCGGCCGGCCGAACCAGCACCGCGGTGGCGGGCGTTGCTCGACCGTGCCCGGCTCGGCGGCCGGACGACGGAGCAGCCCGAGCCCGACCGGCAGGCCGAGGAGCCAGCCCCGGAGCCGCTGCCGCGGCGGGCCGCCCCGAACGGCTATTCCGGGCGGGCGTCCGCGACCGCGCGTCCCGCCGACCTGCCCTACGGCACGGATCCCGGCTACCGGGCCGAGGCGAGCTACCGGGTGGATCCGGCCTACCGGGCCGAGCCCACGTACCGGCCCGAGCCGAGCTACCAGGCCGAGCCGTCCTACCCGGTTGAACCGTCCTACCAGGCCGGCCAGACCTACCGGCCGGAGCCGACGTACCGCGCCGAGCCGGTGTACCGGTCCGAGCCGCCACCGCCGGTGCCGGCGCCGCGCCGCCCCGAGCCCGAGCCGGCACGCCGGGCCGAGCCGGTCGAGTCGCGGTACGCGCTGCTGGACAACGGCTACCGGCACGGTACGGCGCCGGTGGAGTCCCGTTACGCGCTGCTGGAGAACGGCTACCAGCCGGAGACCGGCTACCCGGCGCCGGTGGCCGTGCCGCCGCCCGCACCCCTGCCCGCGCCGCCGGTGGCCGCGGCCCCGGCGATGATCGAGCGGGGCTACCCGGCCCGGGTCGAGTGGCGGCCCCAGGCCGCCGACCAGGAGCTGGAGCGGGCCTCCGGAGTGCTCCGCCGCGACCTCGGCACGCCCCGGGTGCTCGCCTTCGCCAACCCCAAGGGCGGGGTGCACAAGACCACCGCCACGGTGCTCGCCGCGGCGACCGTGGGCAGCGTGCGCGGGCAGGGTGTGCTCGCCTGGGACGACAACGAGTTGCGCGGCACCCTCGGTCTGCGCGCCGGCAGTGCGCGGCACGCCCGCACCATCCGGCACCTGATCTCGGACCTGGCCCAGATCGAGATCCTCGAGGGGGCGACCCTGCTGGAACGGCTCGACGACTACCTGCGGCACGCCTCCGACGGCTCGTACGACGTGCTCGCCGGCGAGGAGAGCCCCCGCTTCGCCCAGCGGCTGGACCAGTTCACCGTCCGGCGGGTGCTGGAGCTGCTCCGGCGTACCCACGACGTGGTCTGCGTGGACACCGGCAACAACGTGGAGAGCGCCAACTGGCGCACCGTCATGCACGCCGCCGACCAGTTGGTGGTCACCACCGTGCCCCGCGAGGACGCGGCGTTCAGCGCGGACTGGATGCTCGACCTGCTGCACGAGGAGGGCATGGGCGAGCTGGCCGACAACGCGGTCACCCTGATTTCGTGCCCGACCCCGGGCCGCTCCGAGCTGCAGGCCGACCTGGAGCGGCACTTCGCCACCCGTACGCGGGCGGTGGCCGTGGTGCCGTACGACCCGGCGCTGGAGACCGGCTCGTCGATCGAGTACCACCAGCTCCAGCCGGAAACCCGGCAGGCCTGGCTGCGTGCGGCGGCGATGATGGTGGAGCCGTTCGCCCGGTGAGCTGGTCTGCCGCCACCGGCGCCCCGGCCCGCCAGCGCGCCTGAGAGGATCATCGGGTGAGCCCGGACACCCCCGACCCTGAACGGCCCGTCGACGAGCCCGACCGGCCGACGGACTCCCCGTCCTGGACGACCCACGGGAGCGCGCCGGAGTCGGGCGCCGATGAGCCCCGTCGGCCACTGCGCGCCGCGGCGGCCGGGGTGGGTGTCGTGCTCGCGCTGGCGCTGCTCGGGGCGCCGCTCGGTCTGCTCTGGGCCGCCCTCGCGCCGGACACCCCGGTGCTCAAGACCGCCGAGGGCGCCATCTACGCCCAGCCGCAGCCGGAGCAGCCCATCGCCGCCGACGGGTGGTTCAGCGTGCTCGGGCTTGCCTTCGGGGTGCTCGCCGCGCTGGTCCTGTGGTTCCTGCTGCGCCGGCTGCGCGGGCCGGTCGGGCTGGTCGCCGCGGTGCTGGGCGCGCTCGCCGCCGCGCCGGTGGCGTGGCAGGTGGGACGGCGGGTCGGCCTGGCCACCTTCGACCGGCTGCTGACCAGCGCCCCGGAGGGCCGGGCCTTCACCAAGCCGGCCGACCTGCGCGCGGGCGGGGTGGACTGGCTGCTCGGTGTGCTGCCGGTGCCGCACGGCAACCTGCTGCTGCCGGCGTTCGGCGCCGCGGTCACGTACACCCTGCTGGCCGGCTGGTCGCGCTGGCCGTCGCTGCGCCCCGAGCCGGAGCCCGACCCGGCCGCGTTCAGTTGGGCGTCGGTGGGGACGCCAGCTCCGCCAGCGGCACCGGAACCGCCCGCACCTGGCGCAGCAGAGCCGCCTCGCGGTTGAGCAGCCGCAGCTCGGCGCGCAGCCGCGCGGCGGTGTCGTCGATCGCCAGCAGCCGCTGCCGGTCGTCCACGGTCAGCGCCGCGGTCGCCGCGACCAGGTGCGAGAGCACCGTCGGATCCTCCGGCAGCTGCTCGGAGATCTCCTCCGGATCGGACCGGATCAGCCCCAGGTACTGCCGGAACACCGCGATCACCCGGGCGGCGAGCAGGTCGGAGACCTCGTCCGGGCCGGCCGGCTCGGGCAGCCACTCGACCTGCGCGGTCAGGTACGGCGTGCTCTGCTCGTCGACGTCGGCGATGCGGAACCGGCGCCGACCCACCGTCACGATGTCGTAGCCGCCGTCGGGCAGCTCGGTCACCTGGCGCAGCTCGGCGGTGCAGCCCACCTCGTGCAGCGTGACGTCGCCGCCGCCCGGGGTCGGCCGGGTGCCGGGCCCGGCCGGGGCGACCTCCCAGCCGGTCTGGATGGCCACCACCCCGAACTCGCGCGGGGCGTTCTCGGGCAGGTCGACCAGATGCCGGACCAGGGCTCGGTAGCGCTCCTCGAAGATGTGCAGCGGTAGCACCAACCCGGGAAAGAGCACCGTCGCGAGCGGAAACACCGGCAGCCGTGCGGTCACGTGATCGAGCCTAGCCCGATCCGAGCGCGCCGGCGTGGCCCGGCTCACCGTCTCGTCGTACGGGCAGCGCGGGTGGGCTCCGGGCCGGCCGCCTAGACTCGCAAGGGTGCTGAATCGGATCGACCTGCGCAATGGTCTCGGTGACCCGCGCCGCCTGCTGCCCCGTGCCCAGCTCGACGTGTCGGTGGCCGTCGAGCGGATCCGGCCGCTCGTGGAGGCGGTCCGGAAGCATGGTTACCCGGCCATCCGCGAGGCCAGTGAGCGCTTCGACGGCATCTCGCCGGAGGTGCTGCGGGTGCCGGTCGAGGCGATCGCCGAGGCCGAGGGGGTGCTCGACCCCGACGTGCGCGCCGCGCTGCTGGAGTCGATCGCCCGCGCCCGGCGGGTGCACGCCGACCAGCGGCGCACGGACCACACCACCCAGGTGGTGCCGGGCGGCACGGTGACCGAGCGCTGGCTGCCGGTCGACCGGGTCGGCCTGTACGTCCCCGGCGGGCTGGCCATGTACCCGTCGACCGTGGTGATGAACGTGGTCCCGGCCCAGGCCGCCGGGGTTCGCTCGCTGGTCGTGGTGAGCCCGCCGCAGAAGGACAACGGGGGCCTGCCCGACGCGCGGGTGCTCGCCGCCTGCGCGCTGCTCGGCGTCGACGAGGTGTACGCCGTGGGCGGTGCCCAGGCGGTGGCGATGCTGGCGTACGGCGCGGCGGTCGACCCCGAGGGCCGTGCGCACTGCGACCCGGTGGACCTGATCACCGGGCCGGGCAACATCTGGGTGACCGCCGCCAAGCGGCTGCTGCGCGGCGTGGTGGGCATCGACGCCGAGGCCGGCCCCACCGAGATCGCCATCCTGGCCGACGACACGGCCGACCCGGCGCACGTCGCCGCCGACCTGATCAGCCAGGCCGAGCACGACCCCCTCGCCGCGAGCGTGCTGGTCACCCCGTCGGTGGCCCTGGTCGAGGCGGTCGAGCGGGAGCTGGCCCGGCAGGTGCCGGCCACCAAGCACGCCGAGCGGGTCACCACCGCGCTGACCGGCGAGCAGAGCGGCGTGGTGCTCGTCGACGACCTCGAGGCCGGGTTGCGGGTGGTCGACGCGTACGCCGCCGAGCACCTGGAGATCCAGACGGTCGACGCGCGGGAGTGGGCGCTGCGGGTGCGCAACGCCGGGGCGATCTTCGTCGGCGCCTGGTCGCCGGTGTCGCTCGGCGACTACTGCGCCGGCTCCAACCACGTGCTGCCCACCGGCGGCTGCGCGCGGCACTCCTCGGGGCTGTCCGTGCAGTCGTTCCTGCGCGGGGTGCACCTCATCGAGTACACCGAGGACGCGCTGCGCGAGGTGGCCCCGCACGTGGTCACCCTGGCCACCGTCGAGGACCTGCCCGCGCACGGCCAGGCGGTCCGCGCCCGCTTCCCGGGAGGCCCGGCGTGACCACGCTGGACGACCTGCCGATCCGCGACGACCTGCGCGGGCTGTCGCCGTACGGGGCGCCGCAACTGGACGTGCCGGTGCGGCTGAACACCAACGAGAACTCCCACCCGGTGCCGGAGGCGGTGGCCGACGCGATCGGCAAGGCCCTGGCGGCCGAGCTGCGCGAGCTCAACCGCTACCCGGATCGGGACGCCGTGGCGCTCCGCGCCGACCTGGCCGGCTACCTCGGGCACGGGCTCACCGTCGAGCAGGTGTGGGCGGCCAACGGCTCCAACGAGGTCCAGCAGCAGTTGCTCCAGGCGTTCGGCGGCCCGGGTCGCAGCGCGCTCGGCTTCGTGCCGGCGTACTCGATGCACCCGCTGCTGGCACTGGGCACCGGCACCCGGTGGATCCCGGCCCGGCGCGGCGTCGACTTCGGGCTGACCGCCGACGAGGCGGTGGCCCAGGTCCGCCAGCACCGGCCCGACGTGGTCTTCCTCTGCTCGCCGAACAACCCCACCGGCACCGCGTTGGACCCGGCGGTGGTCGCCGCGGTGCTGGACGACGCGCCCGGCATGGTGGTGGTCGACGAGGCGTACGCCGAGTTCGCCCGCCCCGGCACGGTCAGTGCCCTGGCCGTGCTGCCCGGGCACCCGCGGCTGGTGGTGACCCGGACGATGAGCAAGGCGTTCGGCTTCGCCGGTGGTCGGCTGGGCTACCTGGCCGCCGATCCGGCGGTGGTGCAGGCGGTGCAACTGGTTCGGCTGCCGTACCATCTCTCCTCGCTGACCCAGGCCGCCGCCCGCGCGGCACTGGCCCACCGCGACGCCCTGCTCGGTACGGTGAGCGCCATCATGGCGCAGCGCGACCGGATCGTGGCGACGCTGCGCGAGCGCGGTCACCGGGTGGCCGACAGCGACGCCAACTTCGTGCTCTTCCGCGTCGACGGCGATCAGGCCGTGGCCTGGCGCTCGCTGCTGGAGCAGGGGGTGCTGGTCCGCGACGTGGGCCTGCCCGGCTGGCTGCGGGTCACCGCCGGCACCGCGACCGAGACCGACGCTTTTCTTGCTGCGATGGAGAGACTGTGATGAGTCGGACCGCCCGGGTGGAGCGGATCACCAAGGAGACCAAGGTCCTCGTCGAGATCGACCTCGACGGCACCGGCGCCGGCGAGATCAGCACCGGCGTGGGCTTCTACGACCACATGCTCAACCAGATCGCGCGGCACGGCGGCTACGACCTGACCGTGCGGACCGTCGGCGATCTGGAGATCGACGCGCACCACACGATGGAGGACACCGCCCTCGCCCTGGGCGCCGCCTTCGACCAGGCGCTGGGCGACAAGGCCGGCATCCGGCGGTACGGCTCGGCGACGGTGCCGATGGACGAGGTGCTGGTCCGGGCGGCGGTGGACCTGTCCGGCCGCCCGTACGTGGTGCACGACGAGCCGGCGCTGGCGCCGTACATCGGGCCGGTCTATCCGACCAGCATGACCCGGCACATCTGGGAGTCGTTCGGTCAGGCGGCCCGGATCACCCTGCACGTGGACGTGCTGCGGGCCGCCCGTCCGGGCGGGCACCCGGACGCGCACCACGTGGTGGAGGCGCAGTTCAAGGCGGTCTCCCGGGCGCTGCGCGAGGCCACCGCGATCGACCCGCGGGCGGCCGGCGCGATCCCGAGCACGAAGGGTGCGCTCTGATGAGCGCGAGGAGTGCAGCGGAGCGGAGCCCCGCAGCCGCGAATGGTTGGGGGCACTGATGGGGGCCGCGTTGCCGACACTGGTGCTGATCCTGGCCGGCGTGCTGGTGGGTGGGGCGTGGTCGCTGCACCGGCAGGGCGCGCCGAGGGGCGCGGTGCTGGTCACCGCCCTGCTCGCGGTGCTCGCCACCGTCGCCGGGGTGCTCTGGTTGATTCCGGGGCAGAACGCGTGAGCACGGGACGGGTGACGACATGAGCGACGTGGTGGTGCTCGACTACGGCTCGGGCAATCTGCGCTCGGCCGAGCGGGCGCTCGCGGCGGCCGGCGCGGACGTCCGGGTGACCGACGACCTGTCCGCCGCGGCGGACGCCGACGGTCTGGTGGTGCCGGGTGTGGGCGCGTTCGCCGCCTGCATGGCCGGCATCGAGGCGCTCGGCGCCGGCCCGGTGATCGCCGAGCGGGTCGCCGCGGGCCGGCCGGTGCTGGGCATCTGCGTGGGGATGCAGGTGCTCTTCGAGCACGGCGACGAGCACGGCGTGGTCACCAAGGGCCTTGGGCTGCTGCCCGGCGGGGTGACCCGGCTGCCCGCGACGCGGCTGCCGCACATGGGCTGGAACACGGTGCGCCCGGCGCCCGGTTCGGTGCTCTTCGCCGGCCTGCCGGCGCAGAGCCGGTTCTACTTCGTGCACTCCTACGGGGTCGTGGAGCCGGCCGCATTGGGCGCCACCGGTGCGCTGGTGACGACGGCGCACCACGAGGGGGACTTCGTGGCGGCCGTGGAGCGGGGCTCGCTGCACGCCGCGCAGTTCCACCCGGAGAAGTCCGCCGACACCGGCGCCGCGTTGCTGCGCAACTGGCTCGGCACGCTGCCCGACCGTGACTGAGCCCGGCCGGCACCCGGTGGCCGGCTCGGGGGGTCCGCGGTGAGCCGCGAGCGGGCACGCCGCCGGGCCGAACGCGAGGCGGAGCTGGCCCGCACCCGGGCGGCCCGGCAGCGTCAGGTCGCCCGCCGGCAGCGCCGCCGGGCGTTGGTGCGCCGGTTGACGCCCCGGCTGACCCGAGGCCGGTCGGGCCGGCTGGCCCGGCACACCCGCGGGGAGCGGGCCGGGATCGTGCTGCTCACCGTGGCGGCGCTGATCCTGATCTGGACGTTCGTGGACAATTTGGCGCTGCGGATCGCGCTTGTCGTGTTGTTGCTGCTCGTACTGCCGGCGATCGTGGTGATCGCCCTGGACCGTCGTACCTGATCGAGGAGAAGACCTTGAGCCTCACCCTGTTACCCGCCGTGGACGTCGCCGACGGCCGGGCCGTCCGGCTCGTGCAGGGCGCCGCCGGCAGCGAGAGCATCTACGGCGAGCCGCTGGACGCGGCGCTGGCCTGGCAGCGCGACGGCGCCGAGTGGATTCACCTGGTCGACCTGGACGCGGCCTTCGGCCGGGGCACCAACGCGCACCTGCTCGCCGAGGTGGTGCGGCAGCTCGACGTGAAGGTGGAGCTCTCCGGCGGGATCCGGGACGACGAGTCGCTGCGCGCCGCGCTGGGCACCGGCGCGGCCCGGGTGAACATCGGCACCGCCGCGCTGGAGGACCCGGTCTGGTGCGACCGGGTCGTGGGGGAGTACGGCGACCGGGTCGCGATCGGGCTGGACGTGCGCGGCCGTACCCTCTCCGCGCGTGGCTGGACCCGCGACGGCGGCGACCTGTACGAGGTGCTGGAGCGGCTGGACAAGGCGGGCGCCACCCGGTACGTGGTCACGGACATCACCAAGGACGGCACGATGCGCGGGCCGAACCTGGACCTGCTGCGTGAGGTGTGCGCGCGCACCGACGCGCCGGTGATCGCCTCCGGCGGGGTGTCCACGCTGGACGACCTGCGCGCGTTGGCGACGCTGGAGCCGATCGGGGTGGAGGGCGTGATCGCGGGCAAGGCGCTCTACGCGGGCGCGTTCACGGTGGCCGAGGCGCTGCGGGCGCTGGCCGAGGCGTGAGCGAGCAAAGCGGCGACGTGAGCGGGCCGGCCGTCGTCCGGCTCGGCTCGGGTGGCCCGTGGGAGCAGCTGTACGGCTACTCGCGGGTGGTCCGGGCCGGCGCGTTCGCCTGGACGGCGGGTTGCACGTCGACCGTGGACGGTCGGGTCGCGCACGTCGGCGACGCCGCGGCGCAGACCGCCCAGGCGTTGCGGATCGGGTTGGACGCGCTGGCCGAGGTGGGTGCGGAGCCAGGCGACGTGGTGCGCACCCGGATGTACGTGACCGACCGGGTGTACGCCGACGAGGTGGGCCGGGCGCACAACGCGGTGTTCGGCGCGGTCCGTCCGGCGGCGACGCTGGTGGTGGTGGCCGGTCTGCTGGACCCGGAGCACCTGGTCGAGGTGGAACTGGAGGCGTACCTGAGCGACGGCTGAGCCGGCTCGGGTGATTCCCGTCACGGCCGCACCACGGTCACATGAGTTGTGCGCAATTGAATTGCGGGCTACGGTTCAGCGGTGACCGATGACCTGGTGCTGCGCCGGCAGGTGTGCTTCGCGCTCTATGCCGCGTCGCGCGCCCTGACCGACGTCTACCGGCCGATCCTCGATGAGTTCGGGCTGACCTACCCGCAGTACCTGGTGCTGCTGGTGCTCTGGGAGCGCCCCGACGACGCCCCCACGGTCTCCGAGCTCGGCGCCGAGCTGCGGCTGGACTCCGGCACGCTCTCCCCGCTGCTCAAGCGGCTGGAGGGGGCGGGGCTGGTCGTCCGGCGCCGATCGGCGTCCGACGAGCGGCGGGTCGAGGTGGGCCTCACCGAGCAGGGCCGGGCCCTGCGGCAGCAGGTGGACGACGTGCCGCTGCGGATCGCCCGGGCCACCGGCCTCGGAGCGGCCGACCTGGTCGCGCTGCGCGACACGCTCACCCGGGTCACCGACACCATCCACCGACAGAAGGAGCAGTGACCGCCATGCAGGTGCTCTACACCGCGTCCGCCACGGCCAGCGGCGACGGCCGGGACGGCCGTGTGCAGACCTCCGACGACACCTTCGCGCTCGACCTCGCGGTGCCGAAGGAGATGGGCGGCGCCGGCGGCGGGGCCAACCCCGAGCAGCTCTTCGCGGCCGGCTACGCGGCCTGCTTCCACGGCGCGCTGCGGCTGGTGGCCCGCCGGGCCAAGGCCGACGTGACCGGCTCGGTCGTCGAGGCCGAGGTCGGCATCGGCCCGAACGGCAGCGGCGGCTTCGGCCTCACCGCGAAGCTGGTCGTCGACCTGCCCGCCGTGCCGCGGGAGACCGCCGAGCAGCTGGTCGAGCAGGCGCACCAGGTCTGCCCGTACTCCAACGCCACCCGCGGCAACATCGACGTGGCCCTGAGCGTCCGCGAGGCCCTGGCGGCGTGACGCCCGGACCCCCGACCGCGGACGAGAGGACGGACACCCATGACCCGCAACCGTGAGATCCACCTGGCCAGCCGCCCCCAGGGCTGGCCCACCGAGGAGAACTTCCGCCTCGTCGAGACCGACGTTCCCACGCCCGGCCCGGGCCAGATCGTGGTCCGCAACCAGTACATGTCGGTCGACCCGTACATGCGCGGGCGGATGAACGACGTCAAGTCGTACGTGCCGCCGTTCGCGCTCGACGCGCCGCTGGACGGCGGGGCGGTCGGTGAGGTGGTGGCGAGCGAGGCCGAGGGCGTCGCCGTCGGCGACACCGTGCTGCACGGCCTCGGCTGGCGCGAGTACGCGCTGCTCGACGCCAAGGCCGCCCGCCGGGTCGACCCGGCCCTGGCCCCGGTCAGCGCGTACCTCAGCGTGCTCGGCATGACCGGGCTGACCGCGTACGCCGGGCTGCTCGAGGTGGCCGCCATGAAGCCCGGCGAGACGGTCTTCGTCTCCGCCGCCGCCGGGGCGGTGGGCAGCCTGGTCGGCCAGATCGCCAAGCTCAAGGGCGCCGGGCACGTGGTCGGCAGCGCCGGATCGGCGGCGAAGGTGGAGCGGCTCAAGGCGCTCGGCTTCGACGCCGCGTTCGACTACCACGACGGGCCGGTCCGCGACTCGCTGAAGGCGGCCGCCCCGAACGGCGTCGACGTCTACTTCGACAACGTCGGCGGCGACCACCTCGAGGCCGCCATCTCGGCGATGAACCTGCACGGCCGGGCCGCCATCTGCGGCATGATCGCGCAGTACAACGACACCGAGCCGCCGGCCGCGCCGCGCAACCTCGCGCTGGTCATCGGAAAGCGGCTCACCCTGCGCGGCTTCCTGGTCGGTGACCACGGCAACCTGCGCGAGGCGTTCGTCTCCGACGTCGCCGGCTGGCTGCGCGAGGGCCGGCTCTCCTACGACGAGACGGTCGTCGACGGCATCGACAACGCCCCGGCGGCGTTCCTCGGTCTGCTGCGTGGCGAGAACCTGGGCAAGATGCTCGTCCGCGTGTAAGGAAGGGCACCTTGTTAACGCCTGCGGTATAGGAAGGGCCCCTTCCTAACACTGACGGCACGACTGCACGTGGTGGCCGGCCCCACAGGTCGGCCGCCGCGTCGCGCCGGAAGGATAGGCTCGCGGCATGACGGTGGCGGTACGGGTGATCCCCTGTCTCGACGTGGACGCCGGCCGGGTGGTCAAGGGGGTCAACTTCCTCGACCTGCGCGACGCGGGCGACCCGGTGGAGCTGGCCGCGGCGTACGACCGGGCCGGGGCGGACGAGCTGACCTTCCTGGACGTGACCGCCTCGTCCAGTGATCGGGGCACCATGCTCGACGTGGTGCGCCGCACCGCCGAGTCGGTGTTCATCCCGCTGACCGTGGGCGGCGGCGTCCGACAGGTCGCCGACGTGGACACCCTGCTCCGCGCCGGCGCGGACAAGGTCGGGGTGAACACCGCCGCGATCGCCCGTCCCGAGCTGATCGCCGAGATCGCCGACCGGTTCGGCCGGCAGGTGCTGGTGCTCTCCCTCGACGTACGCCGATCCCCGGACGGTGGTACGCCCAGCGGCTTCGAGGTCACCACGCACGGTGGCCGGCGCGGCACGGGGCTGGACGCGGTGCAGTGGGCCCGTCGGGGCGCCGAGCTGGGCGCGGGGGAGATCCTGCTCAACTCGATGGACGCCGACGGCACCAAGGCCGGCTTCGACCTGGAGCTGATCCGGGCGGTGCGGGCGGTGGTGGACGTTCCGGTGGTGGCCAGCGGGGGCGCCGGCGAGGTGGCGCACTTCCCGCCGGCGATCAACGCGGGCGCCGACGCCGTGCTCGCCGCCAGCGTCTTCCACTTCGGTGAGCTGACCGTCGCCGAGGTCAAGGACGCGTTGCGCCGCACCGGCCACCCGGTGCGCTGACCCTGAGGTCAGTGCGCGCCGCTGTGCCCCTCGGGTGAGCGCCGCGGTGTGGGGATGGAGCGGACCACGTACTCCTGGACGGCCGCCGCGTGGTCGGCCTCGTCCAGACTCCACTCGGCGCTGGCCGGCGCGTGCCGGCGGCTCAGTACGCCCTGCACGGTGTCCACAGTGGTCGCCAGGCCGGCGCTCGGGCGGGTGCGCCACAGCCGCTCACCCTCGGCGGTGATCCGGAACCAGCCGTCGACGACGCTGACCAGCCCGGCACCGACCAGCCGCCGGACCGCGGCCTCCACCTCGTGCCGCTGCGGGATCGCCTGGTTGAGGTGATCGGCGGTGGAGAGCACGTCGGCCAGACGCACGCCCTCCGGTCGACGACTGGCCGCGGCCCGCCGATGCCGTCCGGCGCCGCTCGCGATGACCAGCGACACGAAGATCCAGGCGTCGGTCCAGCGCCAACCGTTCTCCCCCATGCAGAGATGATGCCGTCGCGCGTCCCGGAAGGGAACACCCACCCGCCATCCCGGCCGCGCACACCACCGGGGCGTGGTGGACGGTGGACGGTCGGTGAGCGCTCAGCCCGCCGGGACGGGTGCGACCGGGCCCGGTGTGGCGGCCTCGGGCTCGTCCACCGCGAACATCGGGATGAACAGCTGCGCGAGCGGGCCGATGCCCAGCGCGTACGCCACGGTGCCGACGCCGACGGTGCCGCCGAGCAGCCACCCCAGCGCCAGCACGGTGACCTCGATGACCGTGCGGACCAGCCGGACCGACCAGCGCGGCCGGCGGGCCACGAAACCGGTCATCAGCCCGTCGCGCGGGCCGGGGCCCAGCCGGGCGCCGAGGTAGAGGCCGGTCGCCGCGCCGTTGGCGACGATCCCGGTGACCAGCAGTGCGATCCGTACGCCGAGCGGCCCGCCGGCCGGCAGCAGGGCCAGCGTCGCGTCCACCACGAGGCCGATCACCACCACGTTGCTGACCGTGCCGAGGCCGGGCCGCTGCCGCAGCGGTATCCAGAGCAGCAGGACGAGGGCGCCGACCGCGATGGTCACCGTGCCGAAGGAGAGCCCGGTGCGCTCGGACAACCCCTGGTGGAACACGTCCCACGGGTCGAGGCCCAGGTGGGAGCGGATCATCAGGGCCATGCTGACCCCGTACAGGGTGAGCCCGACGTAGAGCTGGGACAACCGTCGCACCGGCCGGTGCCGGAGATTGCCAATCACTGCCATGCGTGCCACTCTAGGAGCCAATCTGCGGCTCGAAAGAGCCAATATCGCGGGAGTGGCCATGTCGAGTCAGGTGCGGGGTGTCCAACTGGCCCGTCTCCTCGGCCAGTGGCATGCCCTGCCCGGTCGCCGGCGGAGCCCGGACTACGCCGCGCTGGCCGGTGCCGTACGCGGGCTGCTCGCCGACGGTCGGCTGCCGCTGGGCGTCCGTCTGCCGGCCGAGCGGGAGCTGGCCGAGGCGCTGCGGATCAGCCGGACCACGGTCACCGCCGCGTACCGGCAACTGCGCGAGACCGGGCACCTGGCCAGCCGTCGCGGCGCCGGCAGCTGGACCATGCTGCCCGGCAACCACCGGATGGCCAGCACGGGCCTCTGGATCCCGCAGGACGACCGGGACATGATCGACCTCGGCGTGGCCGCGTTGGCCGCTCCGCCGCAGCTTCTGGGCGCCGCGCGGGCCGCGGCCGAGGACCTGCCCCGCTACCTGGGCGGCGCCGGCTACCACCCGACGGGCATCGTCGAGTTGCGCGAGGCGGTCGCCGGCGCGTACACCGACCGGGGCCTGCCCACCTCCGCCGACCAGATCATGATCACCAGCGGCACCCAGCACGCCCTGGACCTGGTGCTGCGGCTCGCGCTCGCGCCCGGCGGCAGCGTGCTGGTCGAGTCGCCGACCTACCCCAACGCGATCGCCGCGCTCACCGCCCGGCGGGCCCGGATCGCCACCCACGGCCTGGCCACCGACGGCCCGGGCTGGGAGTCCGACCTGCTGCTCGGCAGCCTGCGGCAGACCCGGCCCAAGCTGGCGTACCTGATCCCGGACTTCCAGAACCCGACCGGTCACCTGATGTCCGCGCAGCTGCGCGAACGGGTGGTGGCCGCGGCGCACGCCGCCGGCACCGACCTGGTGGTCGACGAGTCCTTCGTGGACCTGGCGCTGGACGGCACCGAGGTGCCCCCGCCGACCGCCACCTTCGACCGGCACTCCCGGGTGGTCTCCATCGGCGGGATGAGCAAGCCCTACTGGGGTGGGCTGCGGATCGGCTGGGTGCGCGCCTCCGCCCCGCAGGTGCAGCGGCTGGCTGCCGTCCGGGTCGGCATGGACATGGCCAGCCCGGTGCTGGACCAGCTCCTCGCGGTGCGCCTGCTCGCCGACGGTCCGGCCATCGTCGCGGCGCGCCGGGCCCAGCTCACGGCCCAGCGCGACGCGCTGCTCGACGCGCTGGCGCACCGGCTGCCGGACTGGCGGGTCACCGTGCCGCACGGCGGGGTCACCCTCTGGGCCGAGCTGGACGGGCCAATCTCCAGCGCGCTGGCCCGGGCCGCCGAGGAGGTCGGCGTCCGACTGGCACCCGGTCCCCGGTTCGGGCTGGACGGCACCCTGGAGCGCTTCCTGCGGCTGCCCTTCACCCTGCCCGCCGCCGACCTGGTCGAGGCGGTCGGCCGGATCGCCGCGGTCCGCTACGACCTGGACCGCACCGGTGGGCAGCGCTGGCGGGAGCCCACCGTCATCGCCTGACCCCCGCCGTCCAGCGGTGTGCGGCCCCACGTACGCCGACCGCCCCGCAACGGACGCTCCCAGCCCTCGGCCTCGCCGGGCGTCGCATGCGGCCGCGCCGGGCCGCGCCGGGCCGCGCCGGGCCGCGCCGGGCCGCGCCGGGCCGCGCCCTCCTCTGCGCCGACTATGACTCTGGGTCATCTTTATGACCCTGAGTCATAGCGCTCGATCGGGTGACGCCCTGTCCGCCACGCCGAGCGGCGGGGATCCTGCCAGCGTCGATCGGGGGACGGCGGCGTCGGCGCCCTCAACGTCACCACGCTGACCGCCGCGCCGCCGCCGGTGGTCCCGCACCCGGGCGGGCGCGGGACCACCGGTGCTCGGGTCAGATCTCGGCGAGGGTGCCGGCGTACATCTTGTCGATCTCGCCGGCGAAGTTGCTCTCCACGCCACGCCGCTTGATCTTCAGCGACGGGGTGATCTCGCCGTCCTCGATGGTCAGGTCGCGCGGCAGGATGGTCACCTTCTTGATCGTCTCCCAGCGGTTGAGCTTGGCGTTGAGCTGGGCGACGTATTCCTCGACCATGGCCTGCGCCTCGGGTGACGCGACCACGGCGGTGTAGTCACGGCCCTCCAGCGGGCCGCCGGCGACCCACCCGCGGATCGCGTCCGGGTCGAGCGTGACCAGCATGGTGCAGTAGTTGCGGGCCTGCCCGATCACGATCGCCTGCGAGGTGTACGGGCAGAGCGCCTTGAACATCCCCTCGATGTGCGACGGCGCGATGTACTTGCCGCCCGAGGTCTTGACCAGGTCCTTCTTCCGGTCCGTGATCCGCAGGTAGCCGTCGTCGTCCAGGCTGCCGATGTCGCCGGTGCGGAAGAACCCGTCCTCGGTGAACGCCGCGGCGGTCTCCTCGGGCAGGTTGTGGTAGCCGCGCATCACCGGCCGGCCGCGGACCAGGATCTCGCCGTCGGTGTCGATCCGGCACTCCAGGTCACCCATCGCGCGACCGACCGTGCCGATGCGCAGCCCGTCGGGCGGGTTGACGAAGTTGCCGGCGCTGGTCTCGGTCAGGCCGTAGCCCTCGGAGATCGGCAGGTTGGCGGCGGCGAAGAAGGTGGCGATCTCCGGGCTGAGCGGCGCGGCGCCGGAGACCAGCACCCGCATCCGGCCGCCGAGGCGGGCCTGGAGCTTGCTGAACACCAGCTTCTCGGCCAACCCGTAGCGCAGCCTCAACCCGGCGGGGACCGGCTTGCCGGCCTGCTCCAGGGCGACCTTCTCCTTGCCGACCCGGACGCCCCAGGCGAAGATCTTCGCCTTGGCGCCGCCGGCGTCCTGCGCCGTGGTGACCGCCTTGTTGTAGACCTTCTCGAACACCCGGGGCGCGCCGCACATCAGCGTCGGCTTGATCACGGCGAGCAGCTCGACCAGCTTCTCCACCCGCCCGTCGACGTAGGTGGGCAGGCCGACGTGGGTCGCTCCGCAGAGCAGGGTCTTGCCGAACGAGTGCGACAGCGGCAGCCACAGGTACTGCAGGTCGTCGTTGCGCAGCAGCCCGACCTCCGCCTGCGCCACCGCCTCCCAGCACCAGCCGCCGTGCAACAGCTCGACGCCCTTGGGCCGACCGGTGGTGCCGGAGGTGTAGATCAGCGTGGCCAGGTGCTCGGGGCCGATGCCGGCCACGATCATGTCGATCAGGTCGGGCTCGGCGGCGAGCGCGCGGCGCCCCCGTTCCTCCAACTCGGCGAGGGTGAGCTGGGGGACCGCGGCGGTCGCGTCCGCCTCGCCGTCGAAAAGGATCACGTGGGTCAGCGCCGGCAGGTCGGCTCCGGCGATCTTGGCGGCCTGGGCCGGGTTCTCGGCGAACAGCACCCGGGAACCGGAGTCGGCGATGATGTAGGTCGCGTCCTCCGGCTCGGTGGTCGGGTAGACGGTGGTGGTCGCGCCGGCGGCGCACATGATGCCGAAGTCGGCGACGACCCAGTCGAGCCGGGTGTTGGCGAGGATCGCCACCGGGTCCTCCAGGCCCACGCCGAGGCCACGCAGGCCGGCGGCGACCGCCTTGGCACGGTGTCCGACCTGGTCCCAGGTCAACCAGACCGGCCCCGAGTCGTCGGGCGCCGGGTGGGCGAAGGCGTGCCGGTCGGGGGAGGCCGCCACGCGCTTGAGGAACATGTCCGGGATGGAACGGTACGGTACATCGAGAGCCATCGCTGTAGCCGCCTTCGGGGGTGGTGGCGTGACGGTCGTCACGTCAAGGTGGTTACCGAAGAGTATTGCCTGCCACCGGGCCTCGGCTAGTCCCGGTGATCGTCCGGCCGTCCCGTCCCACCAGCCGGTACGGCCGGATCAGGCGTACCGGGCGGCCACCAGCGACCAGTCGTAGGTCGCCCGGACCCAGTTGCGCCGGGCGGCCAGGGCCGGACGCAGCCGCTCGTCCCCGCTGTCCAGCAGCTCGGCCTCCGCCACGAGGTACGCCGCCAGCGCCCGGTTGAACCGCTCCGCCGCGGCCCGCAGCGCGTCCGCCTCGTCGGCGCCGGCCTCCCGGGCGATCACCGTTACCAGGTTGTGCCCGTCCGGGTCGGACCGGCTCTCCTTGCCGTAGGAGAAGAGGTCGTTGCACCAGCAGACCAGGTCCACGGTCAGCCGGTCCAGGGTGAGCAGTGCCGGGTGGGCGCGCCGACCCGCGCCGGGCAGTCCGTCCGACGCGAGGTCGGTCAGCGTGAGACTCGGATGCACCCCGCCGGTGTGCCGGCGCATCTGCACGTACTCCGCCACCTGCGGCACCCGGTGGTGCTCCCGGTTGGCCGCCTCCCAGAGCAGCGCCAGCAGGTACCGCTGGACCTGGCTGACGAACCGCAGCAGCAGCGCCGGGCGGTCGTGGGCCCGGGTGCGGGCGCACAGGTCGTGCAGCGCGTGACCGAGCGGCCCCGCCGCGATGGGCGGCGGGCCGTCCGGGTCGCCGTGCCGGTCCAGCACGTCGAGGAGGGCGCCGACGGTCGGGGCCAGCCGGGTCGGGGCGGCGCCGAGACCGTCCTCGTCGCAGGCGTCGTCCATCACGAAGAGCCAGGTGATGAAGTCGGTGAGCAGCCGCAGCCGGTCCACCGAACCGTCCGGACAGGCTCGGCCGGCCAGCCCGGCGGCGTCCGCCCGGAGCAGTCGCTGGCCGGTATCGATCAGGCCGAAGGACCGCGCCCACTCGACACTCTCGCCCGCGACCTGGTCCGTGCTGTCGTGGCGCCGGCCGGGAAAGGGCGGTTCCCGCAGCGCCGAGACCGCGAAGAGACGCATTGGTCTGCCCCCACTCGTGCCGCCGACCGCCGAGCGGCGCGGTGAAGCGTACGGGAGCAGGGATCGGTGTCAGTCACTGGGTCTGGGCCGTGTCACCGCGCGAGCGTGACCGTTTCCGCGCAGAGCGTCACATGCCCAGGCTGGCGCCGCGCAGCCGCTGCGCCGCCGCCGCCGGCCCGTCCAACTGGACCCGGGCCACCCGCTGCCGACCGGAGAGGAACAGCGTCAACTCGGCCGGGGAGCCCACCACCCGTAGCGGCTCGCCGCCGCGGCCGACCGAGATCTCGCCGTGCCCGGGGGCCTGCACGTAGAGGTCGGCGGGGAAGCGGCGCAGCGCCAGCCGGGCCAGGGGCGCGGCGCGCCGCCAGAGCGCCGCCTGCAGGCCGCCCGGCAGATCGCGCGGCTGCCAGCCGGAGCGGGCCCGCCGCACATCCTCGTGGTGGATGTAGAACTCCATGGTGTTGACCAGTTCGTCGGTCAACCGGTTGCTCACCGGGCTCCACACCGGCGGTCGGCGGACCTGCGCCACCAGATCGGGGTACGGGCGGGCGGCCAGGCGGAGGCGGACGCGCTCGGCGTACCCCCGCAGCACCGGCAGCACGATCCCTCCGGCGGCGTCCGGGCGGCGCTCCCGCACCACCAGGTGTGCGGCCAGGTCCCTGGTCGCCCACCCCTCGTTGATCGTCGGCGCGTCCGGCCCGAGGGCCAACAGGAGATCGGCCAGCGCCTCGCGCTCGGCTCGGGCGTACCGCGGCATGGCCCGATCGTAGGCCCGGCCGGCCGCCGCCGCGCGCCCGTGGACCCAGGTCGACGGCACCGCCCCGGCTACCGACCGGTAGGTGACGGTGGACATATCCGGTCGGGGTCGGCGCGGGTGGTCCTGACCGGTAAGGATGAGGGAGATAATTGCGGCTTACGGCGGGGGAGAGCGTGGCGAGCAGGACAAGTCGGGACGTGCTGGGTCGGGGGCTGGTCGTCCTCGGCCGGGCGATCCGGGAACAGCCACGGATCTTCGCGGTCGCGGTGGGCGGCAGTGTGCTGTTCGGCTCGATGGTCATCGTCAGCGCGTACGTGGTGGGCGGGGTCGTCGGCGAGGTGGTGGTCCCGGCCATCGCCCGTGGCGAGGTGGCCACCGGCACGCTGGCGCTGGCGGCGGTCGCGTTGTTCGGGATCAGCGTGCTGCGGGTGGTCGGCATCTTCGGCCGCCGGCTCGGCGCCGGCTACATGCAGTACCGCCTTCAGGCCGCCTACCGCCGCCGGGTCACCCGCCGCTACCTCGACCTGCCGCTGTCCTGGCACCACCGCAACTCCACCGGCACCCTGCTGTCCAATGCCAACTCCGACGTCGAGGCGGCCTGGTATCCGATCGCGCCGCTGCCCTTCGCGGTCGGCACCCTGGTGATGCTGGTCGGCGCGATCGTCTCGCTGTTCGCCACCGACTGGGCCCTCGCGCTGGTCGGCCTCGCGGTCTTTCCCGCGCTGTTCGCGCTCAACGTGGTCTACTCCCGACGGATGGCGCCGCGGCAGGCCCGGGCGCAGCGGTTGCGCGCCGAGGTCAGCGGGATCGCCCACGAGAGCTTCGACGGCGCCCTGGTGGTCAAGACGATGGGCCGCGAGGCCCAGGAAACCACCCGGTTCGCCGACCGCGCCGGTGAGCTGCGTGACGCCCTCATCGCGGTCGGCCGGCTGCGCGGTGTCTTCGACCCGCTGCTGGAGACGCTGCCCAGCCTCGGCACCCTGGCCGTGCTGGTGGTCGGGGCGTTCCGGCTGCGGCAGGGCGCCATCAGCGTCACCGAGCTGGTCAGCGTGGCCTTCCTCTTCACCGTGCTGGCCTTCCCGGTCCGCGCGATCGGCTGGGTGCTGGCCGAGCTGCCGCGCAGCGTCGCCGGCTGGGACCGGGTGCGCCGGGTGCTCGACGCCACCGGCGAGATGCCGTACGGGCGGCGGGTGCTCGACCCGGCCACGTCCGGCCCGGCCACGCTCACCTTCGACGACGTGCACTTCTCCTACCCGCCCGCGGAGGCGCACCAGCCCGGCGCGAAGGTGCTCGGCGAGGTCGGGTTCACCGTGCCGGCCGGACGGACGGTGGCCCTGGTCGGGCCGACCGGCGCCGGCAAGTCCACGATCGCCTCGCTGGCGGTGCGCCTGGTCGACCCGGACTCCGGCACGGTCAGCCTGGACGGGGTGGACGTGCGGGAGCTGACCGCCGCGTCGCTGGCCGGCACGGTCGCGCTGGTCGCCCAGGTGCCGTTCGTCTTCGACGACACGGTCCGGGCCAACATCAGCCTGGACCGGCCGGGCATCCAGGACGAGGACGTCTGGGCGGCGCTGCGGCTGGCCGAGGCGGACGGGTTCGTCGCCGCGCTGCCGGACGGGCTGGACACCATGGTCGGCGAGCGGGGCACCTCGCTCTCCGGCGGGCAGCGGCAGCGGCTCACCCTGGCCCGTGCGCTGGCCGGCCGGCCGCGCCTGCTGGTGCTCGACGACGCCACGAGCGCGGTGGACCCCCGGGTGGAGGCGGCCATCCTGGCCGGGCTGCGCTCGTCGGGCGCCGAGCCCGGGGTGCCGGCCGCGTCGATCCTGGTGGTGGCGTACCGCCGGGCCACCATCGCGCTGGCCGACGAGGTCATCTACGTCGAGCAGGGGCGGGTGATCGCCCGGGGCACCCACACCGAGCTGCTGGCCGCCGTGCCCGGTTACGTCGACCTGGTCACCGCCTACGAGCAGGCCGAGGTCGACCGCGAGCAGGAGCATCCGTACGACGAGGTCACACCGCTGCCCTCGGGCCTGGAAGTGGATGGGGTGGACCGGTGAGCGAGACGGCGATCACGAGCAGGCAGGATTCGGCGGAGTCGACCGAGACGACCTGGCAGACGCTGCGCCGGGGGCTGTCGCTCTCGCCCGAGCTGCGGGTCGGGCTGGCCGGCACGCTGGGCCTGGCGCTGATCTACATGGTCGGGCGGGTCGCCGTGCCGGTCGCCGTCCAGCAGGGCATCGACCACGGCATCCTGGGCGGCCTGAAGCTGGACGTGGTCTGGTCGGTGGTGGCGGTGACCGCCGCCATCCTCACCGTCACCACGCTCTGCGGCTACCTGATGATGCGGCGGCTGTTCACGGTCAGCGAGACGGCGCTGGCCAACGTGCGCACCCGGGCGTTCCGGCACGTGCACGACCTGTCCATGCTGCACCAGCAGTCCGAGCGACGCGGGTCGCTGGTCTCCCGGGTGACCAGCGACGTCGACCAGATCACCCAGTTCCTCCAGTGGGGCGGGGTGATCCTGCTGGTCAACCTCGGCCAGCTGGTGGTCACCACGATCGTCATGCTGGCGTACTCCTGGCAGTTGACCCTGGTGGTGCTCGCCGCCTTCCTGCCCGCGGTGTTCGTGATCCGGCAGCTGCAACGCCGCCTCGGCGGGGCGTACGCGACGGTGCGGCAGCGCACCGGCACCCTGCTCGGCGCGATCGGCGAGAGCGTGGTGGGCGCGCCGGTGATCCGGGCGTACGGCATCGCCGGGCGTACCGCGCGGCGCCTGGACGACGCCATCGACGGCCAGCGCCTCGCGCAGCAGCGGGCGATCCGGATCAGCATCGTCGGCAGCTCGGTGGGGGAGCTGGCCGCCGGGCTGGCGCTGGCCGGCGTGGTGGTGCTGGGGGTCACCCTGGGCGTGGACGGCACGCTGTCGATCGGCCAGCTGACCGCGTTCCTGTTCCTGGTCACGCTCTTCATCCAGCCGGTGCAGATCGCCACCGAGGTACTCAACGAGGCGCAGAACGCGATCGCCGGCTGGCGCCGGGTGCTGGACGTGCTGGACGTCGCCCCGGACGTCGCCGACCCGGGGGAGCAGGGGCGGGAGCTGCCGGGCGGGCCGCTGGACATCCGGTTCGCCGGGGTGCGCTTCGCCTATCCGGGCGGGCCGCCGGTGCTGCACGACATCGAGCTGGAGATCCCGGCGAAGAGCCGGGTGGCGGTGGTCGGCGAGACCGGCAGCGGCAAGACCACCTTCGCCAAGCTGCTGACCCGGCTGATGGACCCGTCGGCGGGCGCGGTGCTGCTCTCCGGGGTGCCGTTGGACGAGGTCCGGTTCGACTCGCTGCGCTCCCGGGTGGTGATGGTGCCGCAGGACGGGTTCCTGTTCGACGCCACCGTCGGGGAGAACGTCCGGTTCGCCCGGCCGGACCTGACCGACGCGCAGCTCACCGCGGCCTTCACCGAGCTGGGCCTGGCCGACTGGCTGGACGGGCTGCCCGCCGGACTGGACACTCCGGTCGGCGAGCGCGGCGAGGCGCTGAGCGTGGGGGAGCGGCAGCTGGTCGCGCTGGCCCGGGCGTACGTGGCCGACCCCGACCTGCTGGTGCTGGACGAGGCGACCAGCGCGGTCGATCCGGCCACCGAGGTGCGGCTGCAACGCACCCTGGACGCGGTGACCCGGGGCCGGACGACGCTGGCGATCGCGCACCGGCTCTCCACCGCGCAGGCCGCCGACGAGGTGATCGTGGTGGACCGGGGCCGGATCGTGCAGCGGGGCCCGCACGACGAGCTGGTCCGCGACGCCGACTCGGTCTACGGCCTGCTCTACGCCTCGTGGTTGGAGCAGACCCGGTAACCGGCTCGCGGTGGACGCCGCAGGCCAGGTGCTCTACGCTCCGGGTTAGGCAAGCCTAACCTCCGAAGGAGGTCGCGCCATGCGGCCCAGCCCCGCCGAGATCGTCCGTACCCTGCTCGCCGGCCGGCTGCCCGGTCTCGTCCACCTCGCGCACCGGCCCGGGCCGCACCACGCCCGGCACGTCACCGACCCGGAGGGGCGGGTCCTGCTGCTGGTGCCGGTGGTCAGCGACCTGGCCGCCGCGCTGCGGCCGGCGGCCGGAGCCACCGACGTCGCGGTGGTGCTCGACGTGCTCGACCTGCCGCCCGCGGCCGGCGCGCCCGGCCTGGGCCGGGCCTGGGTCTCCGGTTGGGCGGCCGAGCTGGTCGGCGACGAGGCCCGCCGCGCGGCGGTGGACTTCGCCGGGGTGGAGCCCACCGGTGACCTGCTCGACCTGGGCACCCGGTTCGGGCTGTTCCGCTTCGAGCCGGTCGAGGTCCGCTGGGAGCGGGCCGGCGTCGTACACCGGATCGACCCCGTGGAGTACGCCGAGGCCGAGCCGGATCCGGTGCACCCGATCGAGGCGCAGCTGCTGGCCGGGCTCACCGACCCCGGCACCGCACCGCTCACCGCCTACCTGCGCCGGCAGCTCGGGCTGACCGAGCAGGCCCCGGACGGCCCGCCCCGGGTGGTCCGCATCGACCGCTACGGGATGGTGGTCGCCCTCGGCCGCCCCGGCGCCCGACGTCGGGTCCGGTTGGCCTTTCCGCACCCGGTGGCCGATCCGGCGGAGCTGGCCCGGCTGCTGCCCCCGCTGCCCCGACTGGCGGGCGTCCACCCGCCGCGGTGACCCGGGCTACTCGGGCAGCGGCCCGGTGAGGTAGCGCTGCACGGTCGGCCCGATCATCGCGACCAGCAGCTCCGGGTCGGCGGAGGCGACCGGCTCCAGCCGGATCACGTACCGCATCAGCCCCAGGCCGCCCAGCTGGGTGGCCACCAGCGAGCCGCGCAGCGGCAGCTCGGCCCGGTCGACGTCGAGCTGGTCGAGCACCCGGCGCAACACCTGGGTGGTGAGGAACTCGCGCATCAGCCGGGCCGTCCACTCGTTGCTCACCGCCGAGCGCAGCAGCGCCACCCCGGCGGCGCCGGCCGGGGAGTCCCAGACGCCGAGGAAGGTCCGCACCAGCCGCTCGCCGATGCCGTCCAGCGGGCCGGCGAGCACCTTCGGGACCAGCTCACCCGGGTCGACCGGCGAGTTCATCGCGGCCAGGAAGAGCTGGTCCTTGCTGCCGAAGTAGTGGTGCACCAGGGCCGGGTCGACGCCCGCGGTGGCGGCGATGGCCCGGATCGAGGCGGAATCGAAGCCGCGTTCGGCGAACGCCGTCCGCGCCGCGTCGAGGATCGCCTCACGGGTGTCCGGATTGCCGGGTCGCCGGCCGGTCCGCCGCGTCATCGCCGCCCTTCGTTCGTCTGACCTGGCGTCGCCGCGGCTCCTCGCCCCGGCGACGCGCCGTGGGCGGTCAGCCGCTGCGCCGCCGCAGGGTGGCCGCGGCGAGCACCAGCGCCAGCACCACCGCGCCGGCGACCACCGCCACGTCCCGCCACATCGTGCCGGTCGGCTCGGCGTGCGCGCCGACCTCCTGCAACGCCTCGATGGCGTACGACAGGGGGAAGGCGTCGCTGACCGCCTGCAGCCAGCCGGCCATCTCGTCGCGGGCCACGAAGAGCCCGCAGAGCAGCAGTTGGGGGACGACCACGACCGGCAGGAACTGTACTGCCTGGAACTCGGTGCGGGCGAAGGCACTGCAGAAGAGCCCGAGGGCGACGCCGAGCACCGCGTCGAGCACCGCGATCCCGATCACCAGCCCTCGGTTGCCGGCGGTGTCCAGGTCGAAGATCCAGTACGCCACCCCGGCGGCGACCGCGGCCTGCACGGCGGCGGCCAGGCCGAACGCGATGCCGTAGCCGAAGAGCAGATCCAGCTTGCCCAGCGGGGTGGTGAGCAGGCGTTCCAGCGTGCCGGTGGTGCGTTCCCGCAGCATGGCGATGCTGGTCACCAGGAACATGATCACGAAGGGGAAGATGCCGAGCATCACCAGGGCGATCCGGTCGAAGGCCGACGGCTGCCCGGGTGGGATGGGCTGGTCGGCGTACATGAAGTAGACCAGGGTCAGCAGGGCCGCCGGCACCACCACCAGCAGCGCGATGGTGCGCCGGTCGTGCCGGAGCTGGCGCAGGATGCGGCCGGTGGTAGCCGCCAGGATCCGCGGGTTCATGCCCTGCCTCCGGTTCGCGACTGCGGGGCCGCGCCAGGCCCGTGCTCGCCGGCCCGGATCAGCCGGAGGAACGCCTCGTCGAGATCGTCCACGCCGGCCGACGCGCGGATCGCGGCCGGGCTGTCGTCAGCGATCAGCCCCCCCTCGCGGATCAGCAGCAACCGGTCGCAGCGGGCCGCCTCGTCCATCACGTGGCTGGACACCAGCAGGGTGGTGCCGGCCGCGGCCATCGCGTGGAACCGGGCCCACAGGTCCGCCCGCAGCACCGGGTCCTGACCGACGGTCGGCTCGTCGAGGACGACCAGCTCCGGGTCGCCGACCAGGGCGCAGGCCAGCGAGGCGCGGCTGCGCTGGCCGCCGGAGAGGGTGCCGACCAGTTGGGTCGCCGCGCCGGCCAGCCCCACGTCGGCGATCGCCCGGTCGGCCTCGGTGTGGCCCCGGCCGTACAGGGCGGCGAAGTAGCGGGCGTTCTCCCGGACCGTCAGGTCGGCGTAGACGCTCGGCGCCTGGGTGAGGTAGCCCACCCTGTGCCGCAGCGCCGGTGATCCGGCCGGGCGGCCCAGCACGGTCACCGAGCCGGCGGTGACCACCTGCACCCCGACCACCGCACGCATGAACGTCGTCTTGCCGCTGCCGCTGGGGCCGAGCAGCCCGGTGACCGCGCCGCGCGGGATGGCGCAGCTGATGCCGTGCAGCACCCGCCGTCCGCCCCGGTCCACGACGAGGTCGCGGACCGCTATCGCGTCGTCCATCCCGCACCTCCGAAGAACTCATCGTCTGTTGAACTCAACGGTAGATGAGATACCCGCCTCCGGGCAACGGTTGACTTCGAGCACACTCGAACTGGAAACCTGAACGGCGTGGACGTGGACGTCAGCACCAGGGAGAACACCCTCACCGTCGGTGAGGCGGCCGAGCGCGTCGGCCTGAGCACCTACACGCTGCGCTGGTACGAGCAGGAGGGGCTGGTCGCCCCGGTGGGACGGGACTCCGCCGGTCGCCGTCGGTACACCACCGGCGACGTGAACTGGCTGCTCCTGCTCACCCGGCTGCGCCGCACCGGGATGCCGGTGCGCGACATGCGCCGCTACGCCGAGCTGGCCCGGCAGGGCGACCGGACCCTCGGCGCGCGCCGGGCGCTGTTCGAGGCGCACCGCGCCCGCGTCCTGCGCCGGATGGCCGAGCTGGAGGAGGACCTCACCGTGCTCAACTACAAGATCGACATCTACCGCCGCGCAGAGGAGGAGACCCGATGATCCGTCGCCGGATGGGTGCCACCGGTCCGGAGGTCTCCGCGATCGGCCTCGGCTGCATGGGAATGAGCTTCGCCTACGGCGGTGGTGACGACGCCGAGTCAACCCGCACCCTGCATCGCGCCCTCGACCTGGGCGTCGACCACCTGGACACCGCCGACATGTACGGCCACGGCGCCAACGAGGAGCTGCTCGGCCCGGTGGTGCGTGCCCGCCGGGACGAGGTCTTCCTGGCCACCAAGTTCGGCAACCGCACCACCGGCGCGGGCTTCGGCGGCACCGGCACCCCCGGCGCGTACGTGGACAGCAGCGCCGCCTGGGCGCGCGAGGCGTGCGACGCCTCGCTGCGCCGGCTGGGCGTGGACACCATCGACCTGTACTACCTGCACCGTCGCAACCCCGACACTCCGATCGAGGAGACCGTCGGGGCGATGGCCGAGCTGGTCCAGGCCGGCAAGGTGCGGCTGATCGGCCTGTCCGAGGTGAGCCCGGCGACCCTGCGCGCCGCGCACGCGGTGCACCCGGTCACCGCGGTGCAGCTCGAATACTCGCTGTTCAGCCGGGACGTCGAGGGCGAGATGCTGGCCACCTGCCGGGAGCTGGGCGTCGCGCTGGTGGCGTACTCGCCGGTGGGTCGGGGGCTGCTCACCGGCGCGATCACCAGCCGGGATCAGCTGGCCGCCGACGACTGGCGCCGTGGGGCGCCGCGCTTCGCCGAGGCCAACCTGGACGCCAACCTGGCCCTCGTCGACGAGGTGCGGGCCGTCGCCGCCCAGCTGGGCGCCACCCCGGCGCAGATCGCGCTGGCCTGGCTGCTCGCCCAGGGCGAGGACATCCTGCCGATCCCGGGCACCAAACGGGTGCGCTGGCTGGAGGAGAACGCCGCCGCCGCCGACCTCGAGCTCGCCCCGGAGCAGCTCGCCCGGCTCGGTGCCGCCGTGCCGCCCGGCGCCGCCGCGGGAGAAAGGTACCCGGAGGCAGCAATGCGATTCGTCGGGCAGTAAACGTCCTACCGGACAGCGGGTCCGGCAACGGGCATTGCGCACCGATCGGGCGTACGGCACGATGGCGCGGTGGGTCACGCTCCGTTACCGGACAGCGGGTTTCTCGACGACTGGGCTGCCCGGTTGCGGCAGGCCGCCGATCGCCCGGTCGTCGGCATCCTGCTGCGCGGCAGCCATGCCCGCCGGGCCGCCACCGCGCACAGCGACGTCGACCTCGACGTGCTGGTCGGCGGTTCCCCGTACGCCACCCGGCGGGCGTACCTCGCCGAGTCCGCCGGCCGGCTCACCCACGTCTCGGTGGCCGCCCGGGACGTCCACTCCTGGGTGCACCGCCTCGGTGAGCCGGCCGACTGGGCGTTCGGGCTGCCGGTCAGCGCCCCGGCCCGGCTGCTCTGGGCGGACCCGCACTGGCGGTCCCGGATCGACCTGCCGGTGCTCTGCCAGCCCGCCGAGCAGCCCCGGCTGGAGGAACTGATCGCCACGCTGGGTAAGGCCGCCGCCGCCCGGGCCGGGGACGACCACCTCGGGGTCCGGCTCGCCGTGGCCGACCTGGCCCGGCTGTGCCCGTCGGTGCTGCGCCCGGCCAACCCGTCGGTGCGGGTGGTCTCCCGCCGGGCGGCCTTCGTGGCGGCCCTGGACCTGCCGGTCGCCCCGCCCGGCTACCGCGACGACATGCTGCTCTGCCTCGGGCTGCGCCCGGGCGCCACCGGGCAACTCTGGGCCGCGGCCGTCCGGCTGGTCGCCGGCACGCTGCCGCTGAGCCGCCCGTACGCCGAGGAGATCGCGGAGGCGGCCGGCGCGGACCTGGCCGCCGCCCTGGTCGACGGCCGGCTCGACCGGTACGTGGCCCAGTTGGCCCGGCCCGCCGGCCTCCCGCCGCGGCCTCGGCGGGAGGCGTCGCCGGTGCTCGCGCCCCGTGCGGGACAATGGGTCACTGTGCCCGTACCTGACGCGCCGGTGACCGGCGTCCCCAGCGATCCGAGCGGCCCCGCGGCGCCTGCGTCGGCCCGTCCGTCCCGGCTCGACCCGGCCATCGCGGCCCGGCTGCGGCGCGACCCCGACGGCCTGGTCGCCGCCGTGGTGCGCGCGCACGACTCCGGCGAGGTGCTGATGGTCGCCTGGATGGACGACGAGGCGCTGCACCGCACCCTCACCACCGGCCGGGCCACGTACTGGTCGCGCAGCCGGCGCGAGTACTGGGTCAAGGGCGCCACCTCCGGGCACCACCAGTACGTCCGCTCCGTCGCACTGGACTGCGACGGGGACGCGCTGCTGGTCAGCGTCGAGCAGGTGGGCGCCGCCTGCCACACCGGGCACCGGACGTGCTTCTTCACCGAGCTGCCGGTGACGGGCACGGAGGCCCTCTCATGACCGACGGCGCGGTGAGCCCGGACGCGGCCACCTTCACCGAGCTGGCCGCCTCCTGGCGGGTGGTGCCGGTCACCCGGCGGCTGCTGGCCGACGCGGAGACCCCGGTCGGGGTCTACCGCAAGTTGGCTGGCGGACCGGGCACGTTCCTGCTGGAGTCCGCCGAGCAGGGCGTCGGCTCGGCCGGGATGGCCTGGTCGCGGTACTCGTTCATCGGCGTGCGCAGCAGCGCCACCCTGGTCGAGCGGGACGGCGCCGCGGCGTGGCTCGGGCAGCCACCGGCCGGGGTCCCGACCGACGGCGACCCGGTGCGGGCGTTGCGGGAGACCGTCGCCGCGCTGGCCGGCCCGACCGGGCAGCCGGGCAGCGGGATGCCGCCGTTGACCGGGGGCATGGTCGGCTACCTCGGTTACGACCTGGTCCGCCGCTTCGAGCGGCTGCCGGAGCTGACCGAGGACGACCTGGGCGTACCGGAGCTCGGCATGATGCTCGCGACCGACCTGGTGGTGCTCGACCACTACGACGGCTCGGCGATCCTGGTCGCCAACGCCGTCCTGCCCCCGCTGGACACCCCGGACCGCGACGCGCAGGTCGCCGCCGCGTACCACCACGCGGTGGGGCGGCTGGACGCGATGACCACCGCGCTGTCCCGGCCGATCCCGCCGATGATCTCCACCGTCGAGCGTCCGCCGGCCGGTGAGGTGCTGTGCCGCACCCCCGACGGGGGCTACCCGAAGGCGGTCGAGGCGGCCAAGGAGGCGATCCGGGCCGGCGAGTGCTTCCAGATCGTGCTCTCCCAGCGCTTCGAGCGGTCCTCCCACGCCGACCCGCTGGACGTCTACCGGGTGCTGCGCACCAGCAACCCCAGCCCGTACATGTACCTGCTGCGCTTCGACGGGTTCGACATCGTCGGCTCGTCGCCGGAGGCGCACCTGAAGGTCTCCACCGGCGCGGACGGGCAGCGCCGGGCGCTGCTGCACCCGATCGCCGGCACCCGGCCGCGCGGCGGCACCCCGGCCGCCGACGCCGGGCTCGCCGCCGAGCTGCTCGCCGACCCGAAGGAGCGCGCCGAGCACGTGATGCTCGTCGACCTGGGCCGCAACGACCTGGGTCGGGTCTGCCGGCCGGGCACGGTGGAGGTGCCCGAGTTCGCGACCATCGAGCGGTACAGCCACGTGATGCACATCGTCTCGACGGTGACCGGCACGCTGCGCGACGACCGGACCGCGTTCGACGCCCTCGCGGCGACCTTCCCGGCCGGCACGCTCTCCGGCGCGCCGAAGGTGCGCGCCATGGAGATCATCGAGGAGTTGGAGCCGGTTCGCCGCTGCGTCTACGGCGGCACGGTCGGCTACTTCGGCTTCGGCGGGGACCTGGACATGGCGATCGCCATCCGGACCGCGCTGATCCGCGACGGCCGCGCGTACGTGCAGGCCGGGGCGGGGGTGGTCGCCGACTCGGACCCGGCCGCCGAGGACCAGGAGACCCGCAACAAGGCCGCTGCCGTGCTGGCCGCGATCGCCGCCGCCGAGACGCTGCGGCCAGCCCGATGAGCGGCGCGAGCGAGCCCGTCGAGCCGGTCACCCCGACGGACGCGCGGCCCGTGACCGGTCGGCGGGAGCTGACGTACGCCGTCCTGCTCTGCCTGGCCGGCGCCGGGCTGGCGCTGTGGGCCGCGACCCGGGGTTGGACGGTCGAACTGACCGCGCGTCCGGCTCCGCTGCCGCCGGTACGCGAGGCTCGTACCGGCGCCGCCCTGCTGCCGTGGCTGCCGGCGCTGGCCCTGGTCGCGCTGGCCGGCGGGGGTGCGGTGCTGGCCACGCGGGGCCGGCTGCGGCGGCTGCTCGGCGCGCTGCTCGCGGTGCTGGGCCTGGCCGTGGCGGCCGGGGGTGGCTACGGGCTGGTCGCCGGATTCGACGGCGCGGTGAGCCGGCAGTGGCCGGCGTTCTGCCTGCTCGGAGGGCTGCTGGCCGCGGCCGGTGGCGGGTGGACGGCGCTGCGCGGCGCCGGCTGGCCGGCGATGGGTGCCCGCTACGAGCGGCCGGCGCGAACCGCGACGCCGAGCGCGACGCCGGCCCGGCCGGCCGATCCGATGGCCGGGCGGCGCACCACCGAGGCGTGGGACGCGCTGGACCGGGGCGAGGACCCGACGGTCAGCTGACCGGCTGGCGTTCTCGCTGCTGCTGGCGGCGGGCGGCGGCCCGGGCGGCGGCCAGCTCGGCCACCAACCGGTCCAGTTCGGCCCGTCGGTCGGCGCGGGCGCGGTCGGCGCAGACCGCCTCCCAGGCGTTGCCGCGGGCGGTACGCATCCGCCCCTCGCCGACCACGGCGCGCTCCAGCGCGTGCACCACGTCGACGGCGAGCGACGCAACGGTCCGCGAGATGGTGGTCAGTCCGATGCTCGGTTGTGGCTCGGGAGTGCTCATGGTCACCTCGCGCGAGGAGTTGGCGACGGTTGGCGGGCGTGTCGTCGAGTCTGCCCGACGACGATGCTGGCCGGTTCACGTTTCGCCGCGGTGACCAGCCGGTCAACTGTCGCGTCGGGTCCCTGACCAGGGACAGAGCCGTTGGTCCTTGAGCTTGCTCACAGCATCGACCGGGGTCGTTCGAAGCGGGCCCGGGGGTCATCGCGGTGGCATGATCGGGGGAGCGGTCGGCCCTGGCCGTGCGGCGCGGCTCCAGCCGTGCGACGGTGGTCGATGCAGGAGGTGGCGCTGCGTGACATCCCCTTCACGGCAAGTCGGCCATTATGCCGCAGCCCTTTTGGTGAGCAGCGCCATACCCCCGGCACCCGGCGTCGGCCGGCAGCCCCTAGCATCGGCCCATGACACCCGGAGAGGGGAGTCCGTTGGTGACTGCTGAGCATGCGCACGCGGAGGGGGACGAGGCCGGTTCGGCGGCGTCCGCAAGCGTGCTCGACGAGATCCTGGCCGGCGTGCGTGAGGACGTCGCCCGGCGGCAGGAACAGGTTCCGCTGGAGCGGATCCGCGAGCTGGCCGCCGCGGCGCCACCGCCGCTGGACGCGTACGCGGCGCTGCGCAAGCCCGGCGTCGCCGTGATCGCCGAGGTGAAGCGCTCGTCGCCGTCCAAGGGCCGGTTGGCGGAGATCGCCGACCCGGCCGACCTGGCCGGGGACTACGCCGCCGGTGGCGCGCGGGCGATCAGCGTGCTGACCGAGGGGCGCTGGTTCGGCGGCTCGCTGGACGACCTGGCCGCCGTCCGGGCCGCGGTCACCGTGCCGGTGCTGCGCAAGGACTTCGTGGTCTCCAGCTACCAGGTGCACGAGGCGCGGGCACACGGCGCCGACCTGGTCCTGCTGATCGTCGCGGCCCTGGAGCAGAACGTCCTGATGGGTCTGCTGGAGCGGATCGAGTCGCTGGGCATGACCGCGCTGGTCGAGGTGCACGACGAGGAGGAGGCCGACCGGGCCCTGGAGGCCGGCGCGCAGGTGATCGGGGTCAACGCCCGTGACCTGCGTACCCTTCAGGTTGACCGGTCCGTCTTCGAGCGGATCGCGCCCGGCCTGCCGAGCAGCGTCGTCAAGATCGCCGAGTCCGGCGTGCGCGGGCCGCACGACCTGATCCGGTACGCCTCGGCCGGCGCGGACGCGGTCCTGGTCGGCGAGGGACTGGTCACCCAGAAGAGCCCCCGGGAAGCGGTCGCCGAGCTGGTCAACGCCGGCAACCACCCGGCCACGCCCCGGCCGGTGCGCTGACCAGCGCGCCGGTGTGACGTCCCACCGAGAGGATTCGCGATGAGCGCCGACGCGCTGGCCCCCACGGCCGGTTCGCAGCCCGACGCCGCCGGCCACTTCGGCCGCTTCGGCGGCCGGTTCGTCCCCGAGGCCCTGGTGGCCGCGCTGGACGAGCTGGACGGGGCGTGGCGCACCGCGATGGCCGACGAGTCCTTCCGGGCCGAGTTCGGCGCGCTGCTGCGCGACTACGCCGGCACCCCGTCGCTGCTCTACGAGGCCCGGCGGTTCTCCGCGAAGGTGGGCGGGCGAGTGCTGCTCAAGCGGGAGGACCTCAACCACACCGGCGCGCACAAGGTGCGCAACGTGCTCGGCCAGGCGCTGCTCACCAAGCGGATGGGCAAGACCCGGGTGATCGCGGAGACCGGGGCCGGCCAGCACGGTGTGGCCACCGCTACCGCCGCCGCCCTGTTCGACCTCGAGTGCGTGGTCTACATGGGCGAGGTGGACACCGAGCGGCAGGCGCTCAACGTGGCCCGGATGCGGATGCTCGGCGCCACCGTCGTGCCGGTCACCAACGGCTCGCGCACGCTCAAGGACGCGATGAACGAGGCGATGCGCGACTGGGTGGCCAACGTCGAGCAGACGCACTACCTGATCGGCACCGCCGCTGGGCCGCACCCGTTCCCGGCGATGGTCCGCGACTTCGTCCGCGGCATCGGCGACGAGGCCCGGCAGCAGTGCCTGGACCTCACCGGCGGGCTGCCGGACGCCGTCACCGCCTGCGTCGGCGGCGGCTCCAACGCGCTGGGCATCTTCCACGCCTTCGTCGGCGACCCCGACGTGCGGCTGTACGGCTTCGAGGCTGGCGGCGACGGGGTGGCCACCGGCCGGCACGCGGCCAGCATCACCGGGGGTTCCTCCGGCGTGCTGCACGGCACCCGCACCTACGTGCTCCAGGACGCCGACGGGCAGACGATGGAGTCGCACTCGATCTCCGCCGGGCTGGACTACCCGGGCGTCGGGCCCGAGCACGCCTGGCTGCACGACACCGGCCGGGCCACCTACCTCCCGGTCACCGACGACGAGGCGATGGCCGCGTTCGAGCTGCTCTGCCGCACCGAGGGGATCATCCCGGCGATCGAGAGCGCGCACGCGCTGGCCGGCACGGTTGCGCTGGCCCCGAAGCTCGCCGCGGAGCTGGGCCGGGAGCCCACCATCGTGGTCAACCTCTCCGGCCGGGGCGACAAGGACGTGCACACGGCCGGCGACTACTTCGGCATCCTCGACAAGGAGCAGTGAGATGAGCCGGATCGGGGTGGCGTTCGACAAGGCCCGGGCCGACGGGCGGGCGCTGCTGGTCGGCTGCATGCCGGCCGGGTTCCCGACCGTCGAGGGCAGCATCGCGGCGATGACCGCGATGGTCGAGGCCGGGGTCGACGTGATCGAGGTGGAGATCCCGTACTCCGACCCGGTGATGGACGGGCCGGTCATCCAGCGGGCCAGCGACATCGCGCTCGCCGGCGGCGTACGCACCGCGGACACGTTGCGCATCGTCGAGGCGGTCGCGGCCACCGGCGCCCCGGTGGTCACCATGACCTACTGGAACCCGGTCGAGCGCTATGGCGTGGACGCGTTCGCCCGTGACCTCGCCGCCGCCGGCGGCACCGGCCTGATCACCCCGGATCTCATCCCCGACGAGGCCGACGAGTGGCTGGCCGCCTCGGACGCGCACGGGCTGGACCGCACGTTCCTGGTCTCCCCGTCGTCCACCGACGCCCGGCTGGCCATGACGGTCGCCCACTGCCGCGGCTTCGTCTACGCCACCGCGGTCATGGGCGTCACCGGTGCCCGGGCGAGCACCTCCGAGGCCGCACCGACGCTGGTCTCCCGCGTGCGGGCGGTCACCGACCTGCCGGTCGGCGTCGGTCTGGGCGTCGGCACCGGCCCGCAGGCCGGCACGGTCGCCGGGTACGCCGACGGCGTGATCGTGGGTAGCGCCCTGGTCCGCTGCGTGCTCGACGCGCCCACCGAGGCCGACGGGCTGGCCGCGCTGCGCGCGCTCTCCGCCGAACTGGCCGAGGGCGTCCGCACCCCCACCCGCTGACCCGCGCTTCTTAAAGCCGGGATGCTGTGGTGCGGCAGGGCGCCCGCTTGGCGCCGGTGTCTCTCTCGACGGCTATGACTGTGTGTCATATGTATGCCACACAGTCATAGCCGTCGCGCGGAAGGTGCCCGCCGGGCCGGGCGGGGAGGGTGCCGCACGCTGCGGCTGCGTGCAGGCCGGCGTCGGTCACGGATGCAGTGAGCGGTCGATGTCCGTATCGCCACGTTGTTCCGGAGGCTGCGCCGTTGCTGGCGGTGCGTCGCGGTCGAACGGCGCGTGGCGCAGCACACCGCGATGGCCGGCCACCGCGTCGGCGACGGCGGCCCTGGTGAGCGGGGTGACCGCCGCGGGCAGGTCGGCGGGGGCGTGCCAGGAGAGCCGGCAGCCCGCCGACGGGTCGGCCGTCGGCCGGACGCCGCTGACGCGGGCTCGGAAGACGTGCACCAGCACGTCCGGCAGCGGCCCGGCGTGCCCGGCGGGAGCGACCGCACCGGCGCCCGCGAGCTGGTAGAGCCCGACCAGGTCGACCAGCTCGATCTCCCAGCCGGTCTCGGCGCGGATGTCGCGCAGCGCGGCCCGTACCGGGCTCTCCGTCGGGCGCAGCCGCCCGCCGGGCAGCGCGTAGCGCCGCTCGCCCCGACCCTGCCGGCACAGCAGCACCCGGCCGGCGTCGTCGGAGACGACCGCGGCGACCGCCCAGGTGAGCGCGCTCATGGACAAAGAGCCTACGGCGGCGCAAACCAGAAGTCACCGGGGTACGCGCACCGACGGCCCGGGGTGCCGCCGCGAGGGTGCGCAGCGGTAGCGTGTGCACCCGTGACCCTCGCCTCGCTGTCGCCCCAGGCGGCCCTGCCCAGTCCCAGCACCGCGGTCTGGCAGCTCGGGCCGGTGCCGATCCGGGCGTACGCGCTGTGCATCATCCTCGGCATCGTGCTGGCCTGCGTGGTGACCGAGCACCGGCTGCGCCGGCGCGGCGTGGCGCCCGGCGCGGTGCTCGACATCGCGGTCTGGGCGGTGCCCGCCGGCATCATCGGCGCCCGCGTCTACCACGTGATCACCTCGCCGGAGAAGTACTTCGGCGCCGGCGGTGACCCGGTCAAGGCGTTCGCCATCTGGGAGGGCGGTCTGGGCATCTGGGGCGCGGTCGCCGGCGGCGCGATCGGCGCCTGGATCGCCGCCCGCCAGTTGGGCATCCCGCTCGGTGTGGTCGCCGACGCGCTCGCTCCCGGGCTGCCGCTGGCCCAGGCGGTCGGCCGGTTCGGCAACTGGTTCAACAACGAGCTGTTCGGCGGCCGCACCACGCTGCCGTGGGGCCTGGAGATCCACCGGATGGACCCGGACAATCCGGGGCACGCGCTGCGCGACGACGCCGGCCAGCCCATCCTCGAACCGGGCCTCTACCACCCGACCTTCGCCTACGAGGCGCTGTGGAACGTGGGCGTCGCCGCCCTGGTCCTGCTGCTCGACCGCAAGCTGCGCCTCGGTCGGGGGCGGGCGTTCGCGCTGTACGTGATGGGCTACACCGCGGGCCGGTTCTGGATCGAGCTGATGCGTACCGACGAGGCGAACACCATCCTCGGCGTACGGCTCAACGTCTGGACCGCCGCGTTGGTGTTCCTCGGCGCGCTGATCTACTTCGTCCGGGTCCGCGGCCCCCGGGAGTACCTGATCCCGCTTGGCGCCGCCGCGACACCGGCCCCGACCACCAGCTCCGACCTGTCCCAGGTCGACCTCTCCGAGTCCGAGGCCGGGGCGCGGACCGCCGCCCCCGAGGGCTACCGCGTGGTCAGCGAGGAGCAGTACCGGGCGTACCGGGAGACCGGCGCGGTGCCACCCGAGCCGGCCGACGACGAGGCCGGGCCGGGCGGCGACGAGCCGCAGGCGGACGCGATGGCCGAGCGCACCGCTGCCGGCCCGTCCGCCGACCGGGTCGACGGCGACCCGGAGGGCGCCGACGACGGGCGCGACGACCGGGCCGGTGCCGGCGGCTCGCGCCCCGCCGACCGGGACAGCTGAGCGGGGGCGGCACCGATGCGTAGCGCGGTGGTGGTCGGCGCCGGGGTCGGTGGCCTCGCGGTGGCCGGCGCGCTGGCCCGCTCGGGCTGGCAGGTCACCCTGCTGGAACGGACGGAACGGGTCCGGCCGGAGCCGACCGCGGTGGTGCTCTGGCCCAACGGCGTCCGCGCGTTGCAGGCGCTGGGCCTCGGTGCGGGTCTCGCGGCGATAGCCACTCCGCTGCCCGACGGCGGGGTACGCCGCCCGGACGGGCACTGGCTGGTGCAGCCCCGTCCCGTTCCGGCCGACCGGATGCCCGTGGTCGTGCACCGCGAGGACCTGCACGACGCGCTGATCGCAGGGCTCGGTGATCGGGTCGAGTTGCGTACCGGGGTGACCGTTCGGCACGTCCGGGTCGAGCCGGGGCAGCGCCCGGCGGTGCACGACGGCCGGCACACCATCGAGGCCGACCTGGTGGTCGCCGCCGACGGCACGGACAGCGGCATCCGCCGTCAACTGGCACCGGAGTCCGGGGTGATCAGCTCCGGCTGCGCCGCCTGGCGGGCGGTCATCCCCTGGTACCGGGCCCCTCGGCTCCCCGCCGACCAGCCCGTCGCCGGCGAGGTGCTCGGCGCCGGATACCGCTTCGTGGCCGCGTCGTTGGGTGAGCGCGGCTCGTCGGGCGGCTCCAGCCGGGGCGGCATCTACTGGGTGGCCACCGCCGCCGGAGCGCCCCGCCCCGAGCCGCCGGAGACCCAGCTCGCCCTGCTGCGTCGCTGGTACGCCGGGTGGCCGGCGCCGATCGGCGCGCTGCTCGACGCCACCGACCCGACCGACCTGGTCCAGCAGGAGGTCCGCGAGCTGCGTCCGCTGCCCCGCGCGTACGGCTTCCCGGCCGGGCCGGGCGGCGTGGTGCTGCTCGGCGACGCGGCGCACGCCATGCCGCCGCACCTCGGTCAGGGCGCCTGCCTCGCCTTCGAGGACGCCGCCACGCTCGCCTCGCTGCTGCGCGAGGCGCGGCTGCCCGACGCCGTGCAGGCGTACGACCGGGTGCGCCGACCCCGCGCGGCCACGGTGGTACGGCAGACCCGGCGGATGTCCGCGGTGCTGCAGGCCCGGGGTCGCCTGGCGCTGCGGGCCCGGGACGCCGCACTCGGCACGATCAACTCTCGGCTGCTCTCCAGCGCCGCCGCCTCCGCCGCCCAGTGGCGCCCACCGGCCTGACGTCCCGCGACGGCGTGGCGGTCAGGGAATGAGGGCGGCGGGCTCGGCGATGCAGGCGGTCCCGATCCGGCGGAAGCCCACCCGCAGGTAGACCCGGGCGATGTCCTCGCTGCCGGCCGAGAGGAACACCAGGTCGGTGCCGGCGGCGCGCAGCTCGTGGGCGAGGGTCGCGGTGAGCGCGGCGCCCAGTCCGCGCCGCCGGGCGACCGGCAGGGTGGCCACGCCGGCGATCTCGGCGACGTCACCGACCCGCATGGCCATGCCGCTGGCCAGCGCGCCGTCGGTCGGCGTGCCGGCCAGCGCGGAGATGCGCCGGCCATCGGCGATGCGGTCCCGCTCCTCGTCCAGCGCGGCCTGGTCCAGCTCACCGACCGCGGCGTCGCGCTCGGCCGGCCCGGCGTCTCCGCGCGCCGTGCCGGCGGCGGCGAACGCCACGGCGGCGACGGCCCGGCGGGCGGCCACGTCCGCGGCGAAGTCGGGCGCGTCGGGGTCCAGCACCCGCACCGGTACGTCGCAGAGCGTCGCCGGGTCGGGCAGGGCGGCCGGGTCGAGCACCATCAGCGGCGCCTCCAGCACGGCCAGCCCCGCCGAGCGGGCCACCGCCAGCAGTTCAGGGCTGGTCTCGTGCACCCACTCGAAGGCCTCCGGCAGGCCCAGCTCGCGCTGCCGCTCCCGGGCGGCGGCGATGTCGGCCAGCGACGCGGGCGCGGTGGCGTCGAGTCGGGGCCGGGCGTAGAACGGCCAACCGGCGCCCTCGCGGACGAAGAGCACGAGACCGCCGTACTCCTCGGCGCGGGCCCCGTCCCGGGGCACCGAGTCGTAAAAGCGTTCCAACCGGGCGAAGACGTCCTTGTGCAGCGGATCCACCGCGCGAGACTACACGTCCCAGACTCTGGACGGTGTGATCAATCTTGAGTGGCCTTGCGCCCCGCGCCCTAACGTAGACTCAATAGACCCAACGGGCCGACGTCGTCCCCACCATGATCCAACCTGAGTGACGACAGGAGGCCCGGTGGCTCAGCCGTACCCGCACAAGTCACAGCCGTACCCGCACAGCCCGCAGCCGTCCCCGACGCCCGGCCCGCAGCCGCCCGCCCAGGGCCTCTACGACCCGGCGCAGGAGCACGACGCCTGCGGCGTGGCCTTCGTCGCGGACCTGCACGGCCGGCGTTCGCACTCGGTCGTCGCCAACGGGCTCGGCGCGCTCTGCCGGCTGGACCATCGCGGTGCCCGGGGCGCGGAGCCCAACACCGGCGACGGCGCGGGCATCATGATCCAGGTGCCGGACGCGTTCCTGCGCGCGGTGGCCGACGTGGCGCTGCCGCCGGCTGGCGAGTACGCCACCGGCCTGGTCTTCCTCCCCGACGACGACGCCGCCGAGGCCCGCGCCCGGCGGGTGGTCGAGAAGTACGCGCTGGTCGAGGGCGCCGAGGTGCTCGGCTGGCGGGACGTGCCCGTCGACCCGACCGGGCTCGGCGAGACCGCCCTGGCGGCGATGCCCCGGGTCCGGCAGCTCTTCCTCGCCGCGCACCGGTTGACCGACTCGCCGAACGGGCCGGCCGGGTCCGCGCTGCGCGGCATCGACCTGGACCGTGTGGCGTTCTGCCTGCGCAAGCAGGCCGAACGGGAGAGCGCCGAGCGGGGCGTGCCGGCGTACTTCCCGTCGCTGTCCAGCCGCACGATGGTCTACAAGGGCATGCTGACGCCTGACCAGTTGCCCGCGTACTACCCGGACCTGCGCGACGAGCGGGTGCAGAGCGCGATCGCGCTGGTGCACTCCCGGTTCTCCACCAACACGTTCCCGTCCTGGCCGCTGGCGCACCCGTACCGGTTCATCGCGCACAACGGCGAGATCAACACCATCCGGGGCAACCGCAACTGGATGCAGGCCCGCGAGGCGCTCCTGCGCTCGCCGCACCTGCCGGGCAACATCCGTCGGGTCTTCCCGGTCTGCACCCCGGGCGCGTCCGATTCGGCGAACTTCGACGAGGTGCTGGAACTGCTGCACCTGGCCGGGCGGAGCCTGCCGCACGCGGTGCTCATGATGATCCCGGAGGCCTGGG
Source organism: Micromonospora sp. GCM10011542 (assembly GCF_042650685.1). NCBI lineage: Bacteria > Bacillati > Actinomycetota > Actinomycetes > Micromonosporales > Micromonosporaceae > Micromonospora > Micromonospora sp. GCM10011542. The sequence continues at coordinate 119,576 of NZ_JBHSBO010000052.1, read as the reverse complement.
AGAACGACCCGGCCATGGCCGCCGACAAGCGGGCCTTCTACCGTTTCCACGCCAGCCTCATGGAGCCGTGGGACGGGCCGGCGTCGGTGGCCTTCACCGACGGCGAGATCGTCGGCGCGGTGCTGGACCGCAACGGGCTGCGCCCGGGGCGCTGGTGGCGCACCGACGACGGGCTCGTCGTGCTCGGCTCCGAGGCGGGCGTGCTCGACCTGGACCCGGCCCGGGTCATCGCCAAGGGGCGGCTCCAGCCGGGCAAGATGTTCCTCGTCGACACGGCCGCCGGGCGGATCGTGCACGACGAGGAGATCAAGTCCGAGCTGGCCGCCGAGCTGCCGTACGACGAGTGGCTGCACGCCGGGCTGATCCAGCTCGACGACCTGCCCGCTCGCGAACACACCGTCTACACCCACGACTCGGTGCGCCGCCGCCAGCAGACCTTCGGCTACACCGAGGAGGAGCTGAAGATCCTGCTCGCGCCGATGGCCCGGGTCGGCGCGGAGCCGATCGGGTCGATGGGCACGGACACCCCGATCGCGCCGCTGTCCACCCGGCCGCGGCTGCTCTACGACTACTTCCACCAGCTCTTCGCCCAGGTCACCAACCCGCCGCTGGACGCGATCCGGGAGGAGCTGGTGACCAGCCTGGCCTCGACGATCGGGCCGGAGGGCAACCTGCTCGCCCCGAACGCGGCGAGCTGCCGGCAGATCGTGCTGCCGTACCCGGTGATCGACAACGACGAGCTGGCGAAGATCCTCTCCATCGACGAGGACGGCGACCTGCCCGGCTTCAAGGCGGTCCGGGTCTCCGGCCTGTACCGGCTGCGCGAGGGCGCCGCCGGGATCAAGGCCCGGCTGACCGAGATCTGCCGGCACGTCTCCGAGGCGATCGAGGACGGCGTACGGATCCTGGTCCTCTCCGACCGGGACTCCAACGCCGACCTGGCGCCGATCCCGTCGCTGCTGCTCACCGCCGCCGTGCACCAGCACCTGGTCCGCGAGCAGACCCGTACCCAGGTGGCGTTGATCGTCGAGTCCGGCGACTGCCGCGAGGTGCACCACGCAGCGGTGCTGATCGGCTACGGCGCGGCCGCGGTCAACCCGTACCTGGCCTTCGAGTCGGTGGAGGACATGATCTCCACCGGCGCCCTGGTCGGCATCGAGCCCGCCGCCGCGGTGCGCAACTACGTCAAGGCGCTCGGCAAGGGCGTCCTGAAGATCATGTCCAAGATGGGCATCTCGACGGTGTCGTCGTACTGCGGTGCGCAGGTCTTCGAGGCCGTCGGCCTGGACACCCGCCTCGTCGAGCGCTACTTCCGGGGCACCCCGAGCCGGATCGGCGGCGTCGGGCTGGCCGGCATCCACGCCGAGGTGGCCGCCCGGCACGCGCTGGCCTGGCCGCCGGCCGGCGCTCCCACCTCGGACCGGCTGGAGGTCGGCGGCGAGTACCAGTGGCGCCGCGAGGGCGAGCTGCACCTGTTCAACCCGGAGACGGTCTTCCTGCTCCAGCACGCGACCCGCAGCCGGCAGTACGACGTCTTCCGGCAGTACACCGCCAAGGTCGACGAGCTGGCCGCGCGGGCCGGCTCGCTGCGCGGGCTGTTCACCCTGCGCACCGGCCTGCGTCCGGCGGTGCCGATCGAGGAGGTCGAGCCGGCCACCGGGATCGTCAAGCGGTTCGCCACCGGCGCCATGTCGTACGGGTCGATCTCGGCGGAGGCGCACGAGACCCTGGCGATCGCGATGAACCGTCTCGGCGGCAAGTCGAACACCGGTGAGGGCGGCGAGGACGTCGACCGGCTGCACGACCCGGCCCGCCGCTCCGCGGTCAAGCAGATCGCCAGCGGCCGGTTCGGCGTGACCAGCGAATACCTGGTCAACGCCGACGACCTCCAGATCAAGATGGCCCAGGGCGCCAAGCCCGGCGAGGGCGGTCAGCTGCCCGGCAACAAGGTCTGGCCGTGGATCGCCCGGACCCGGCACGCCACCCCGGGCGTCGGCCTGATCTCCCCGCCGCCGCACCACGACATCTACTCCATCGAGGACCTCGCCCAGCTCGTGCACGACCTGAAGTGCGTCAACCCGGCCGCCCGGGTGCACGTCAAGCTGGTCAGCGAGGTCGGAGTGGGCACCGTCGCGGCCGGGGTCGCCAAGCTCAAGGCGGACGTCATCCTGATCTCCGGCCACGACGGCGGCACCGGGGCGTCCCCGCTCAACTCGCTCAAGCACGCCGGCACCCCCTGGGAGCTGGGCCTGGCCGAGGCGCAGCAGACCCTGCTGCTCAACAAGCTGCGTGACCGGGTCACCGTGCAGGTCGACGGCCAGCTCAAGACCGGCCGGGACGTGCTGATCGCGGCCCTGCTCGGTGCCGAGGAGTTCGGCTTCGCCACGGCGCCGCTGATCGTCGCCGGCTGCGTGATGATGCGGGTCTGCCACCTGGACACCTGCCCGGTCGGCATCGCCACCCAGAACCCGGTGCTGCGGGAGCGGTTCACCGGCACCCCGGAGTTCGTGGAGAACTTCTTCCTCTTCCTCGCCGAGGAGGTCCGCGGGTACCTGGCCGAGCTGGGCTTCCGTTCCATCGAGGAGGCGATCGGGCAGAGTGAGCTGCTGGACGTTGCCCCGGCGGTGGCGCACTGGAAGGCGTCCGGCCTCGACCTGGCGCCCGTCCTGCACCTGCCGGAGCTGCCCGCCGGCGCCGCCCGCCGCGGCGTACGGGCCCAGGACCACGGGCTGGAGCACGCCCTCGACAACCAGCTCATCGCGCTCGCCGGGCCGGCCCTGACCGACGGCGCGCCGGTGCGGGTCGAGGTGGCCGTGCGCAACGAGCACCGCAGCGTCGGCGCCATGCTCGGCGGCGAGGTGACCCGCCGCTTCGGCGGCACCGGCCTGCCGGACGACACCATCGAGTTCGTGCTGCACGGCACCGCCGGGCAGTCCTTCGGCGCGTTCCTGCCGCGCGGGGTGACCCTGCGGCTGCACGGCGACGCCAACGACTACGTCGGCAAGGGCCTCTCCGGCGGACGGATCATCGTCCGCCCGGACGCCGCCGCGCCGTTCCTGGACGCCGACGCCGAGCCGGGCCAGCGGGCCGAGGACCAGATCATCGCGGGCAACACCATCCTGTACGGGGCCACCGGCGGCGAGGTCTTCCTGCGCGGCCGGGTGGGGGAGCGGTTCGCGGTGCGCAACTCCGGCGCGGTCGCGGTCGTCGAGGGCGTCGGCGACCACGGCTGCGAGTACATGACCGGCGGGACGGTGGTGGTGCTCGGCGCGACCGGCCGTAACTTCGCCGCCGGGATGTCCGGCGGCACCGCCTTCGTGCACCGGCTGGACCGGCAGCGGGTGAACGCCGAGCTGGTCGATCTGGCGCCGCTGGGCGAGACCGAGCAGGCGCTGCTGCACGAGCTGGTCCAACGGCACGTCGCCGAGACCGGGTCGGCGGTCGCCGAGGAGCTGCTCAAGCGCTGGCCGGAGGCGGTGACGGAGTTCACCGCCGTGGTGCCCCGCGACTACCGCCGGGTGCTGGAGATCATGCGGGCCGCCGAAGCCGCCGGCCGCGACGTCGACGATGCGGTGATGAGCGCACTGGCGCCAGCCGCGCCGGTGCCGCCCGCCCCGCGTGTGGCTGCCCAGGAGGTGGCTCGTGCCTGACCCGAACGGTTTCCTGCGCTACGACCGGCGGTTGCCGGCCCGCCGGCCGGTGCCGGTGCGGATCAGCGACTGGCGCGAGGTGTACCCGCCGGCCGGCGAGGAGCTCGTCCGCGAACAGGCGACGCGCTGCATGGACTGCGGCATCCCGTTCTGCCACGACGGCTGCCCGCTGGGCAACCGCATCCCGGACTGGAACGACCTGGTCCGCACCGGCAACTGGGGCGCGGCGGTGGAGTCGCTGCACGCCACCAACAACTTCCCCGAGTTCACCGGCCGGCTCTGCCCGGCGCCCTGCGAGGCGGCCTGCGTGCTGAGCATCGCCGGCGGGCAGCCGGTGACCATCAAGCAGGTCGAGGTGGAGATCGCCGACGCCGCGGCGGCGCGCGGGCTCACCCCCCGCCCGGTGCCGGCTCCGTCCGGGCGCTCGGTCGCCGTGGTCGGCTCCGGGCCGGCCGGCCTGGCCGCCGCCCAGCAGTTGGCCCGCGCCGGTCACGCGGTGACGGTGTACGAGCGCGACGACGCGATCGGCGGGCTGCTGCGCTACGGCATCCCCGACTTCAAGCTGGAGAAGCGGCACATCGACCTGCGGCTGGCCCAGCTCGCCGCCGAGGGGGTGCGCTTCCGCACCGGGGTGAACGTCGGGGTGGACGTCACCGCCGAGCAGTTGCGTGCCGAGCACGACGCGGTGCTGCTGGCCTGCGGCGCGTTGCAGGGCCGGGACACCCCGGACACGCCGGGGCGGGCGCTGCGGGGCGTACACCAGGCGATGGCGCACCTGGTCGCGGCGAATCGCGCGGTCGCCGCCGCGACCACCGACCAGCCCGGCGGCGCGACCACCGGCGCGGGCCGGGCGGCCCGAGCGGCGCTGCCGGACGGCACCCCGATCGACGCGGCCGGCAAGCACGTGGTGATCATCGGCGGTGGTGACACCGCCGCCGACTGCCTCGGCGTGGCACACCGGCAGGGCGCGGCCGGCGTCCACCAGCTCGACCTGTACCCGCAGCCCCCGCAGGAGCGCGACGAGGCTCGCGACCCGTGGCCGACCTGGCCGTGGATCCTGCGCAGCTACCCGGCGCACGAGGAGGGCGGCGAGCGGGTCTTCGCCGTGGCCGTGCAGGAGTTCGTCGACGACGGCACCGGGCAGGTGCGGGCGGTGCGGATCGCCGAGGTGACGGTGGAGAAGCGCGACGGCCGGCGGGTGGTCACCGTGCTGCCCGGCTCGGAGCGCGAGCTACCGGCGGACCTGGTGCTGCTGGCGATCGGCTTCGAGGGCACCGAGGAGCAGCCGTTGCTGGCCCAGTTCGGGGTGACCCGCAGCGCCCGGGGCGCGGTGGACGCCCGCGCCGACTGGCAGACCAATGCCGACGGGGTGTTCGTCGCCGGCGACATGCACCGGGGCGCCTCGCTGATCGTCTGGGCCATCGCCGAGGGTCGGGCCGCGGCCGCCGCCATCCACAGCTACCTCGGCGGTGCCGGCACGCTGCCGGCGCCGGTCGACCCGGCCGCGCAGCCGCTCGCCGCCCGCTGACCCGCCGAGCGGCGGCCGGGAGGCGTTGTTCGAGGGCGACCGGCCGGTGCGGTGCGAAACTGCCGCGCCGGTCGGTCGTTCGCCGAACGTCCCGCTCCGCGTCCGGTAGCGCCGACCTGGGGCGTGACCTGCGTCAACCCGGTCGGGTGGACCGGTGAGACCAGTCACGGAATATGGGCAAATCCGGCAGTCCTCGTGAGACTTGTGCGCTGCCGACGCACTCCACGATCGGCTCATCATTCGCCGATCGGACGGGGACATTCGCCGTGGCCATGGGTGCTACGTTCGCCGCGCTGCGCCACCGGAACTACCGGATCTGGGCAACCGCCGGGTTCGTCTCCGTCATCGGGACCTGGATGCAGGTCCTCGGGGTCAACTGGTACGTGCTGAAGGAGACCGGCTCCGCGACGTCCATGGGCGTCGCCGTGCTGCTCCAGGCGGTCCCCACGCTGCTGCTCAGCGTCTGGGGCGGCGCGCTGGCCGACCGGCTCCCCGCCCGACCGCTGCTGATCACCGCCCAGGCGGCCCACGCGGCGCTGGCCGCCGGGTTGGCGGCGGTCGCTCTGACCGGTGTCGGCGGCCTGCCGCTGATCTACGCGATCTCCCTGGTCACCGGCGCCGTCTCGGCCATCGAGGGCCCGGTGATGGGCCGCTGGGCCTCGACGCTGGTGGACCGGGAGACGCTCGGCAACGCGTTGGCGCTCGGCTCGCTGACCAACTCCGCCGGCCGCATCCTCGGCATGAGCGCCGGCGCCGTCGTGGTGGCCGCCGTCGGCCCCGCACTGCTCTTCGGCATCAACGCGGTGAGCTTCGTCGCCGTGGTGCTGGCGCTGTTCGCCGTACGGCCGGGGGACCTGCACGGTCACAGCGTGGCGGCGACGGACGATGGCCCGACCTCGACGAGCATCCGGGCCGGCTTCCACTACCTGCGTCGGCAGCCGACGCTGCTGCTCGCGCTCGCCCTGTCGTTCGTGCTCGGCAGCCTCGGCCGCAACTACCAGGTGACGATGGCGGCGATGAGCGACGGGCCGCTGCACGCCGGGGCGTCGGGCTACGGCCTCCTGTCGACCGTGTTCGCGGTCGGGACGGTGGTGGGTGCGCTCGTCGCGGCCCGCCGGCCTGAGCTGGGTTACCGGACCCTGATCGCCGCCGGCCTGCTGGCCAGCGGCCTGCAGGTCGTCGCGGGCCTCGCACCGGGCACCTGGAGCTTCGCCGCGGTGATCCTGCCGATCGCCGCCGCCGCCGTGGTCATCGACACCACCGTGGGGACCCGCGCCCAACTCGACACCGACGGTGCGATGCGCGGCCGGGTGCTCGCGGCGCTCGCGGTCACCGGCTCGGTCTCCGCCGCGGTCGGCGCGCCGCTGCTCGGCTGGCTCGCCGAGTACGCCGGGCCCCGGCAGACGCTGGTCCTGGCCGGCTCGCTAGCGGCCGTCGCCACCACCGTGGCGGCGGTGGCCTTCGACCGCCAGAGCGGTTGCCAGGGGAGGCGCACTGTCGCCCTGGCGCTTTCCGCGCCGTCGTTCCATCGTCCGGTGGGGCGGGTCGCCCGGACGGCGGCCCGCATCGTCCGGCCGGCCGGGACGGTGCTTGCCGATGCGGGGCCGGCCGGGGGCGTGCTTGCCGATGACCGGCCAGTGTCGCGGTCGGTGCCCTCGGTCCGGGTCCGGCCGAGCTGGCCGGCCCGAGGGTGTCCCGCCTGCGCGCCGCCGACCGTCCGCCACCGCCGCCGACCGGCCCAGCCGACGCGCGACGGTCGGCACGACGCCGGGTGCGTCCGGGCGACCTGACCGCCCCGCCCACGCCGGTGCGTTGAGACAGCGGTCACGCGGGGCGCCCGGGCGACGGGACGAACGGGTACGAAGATCATCGTTACGCTGCGGTCATGGACATCGAGGAGCGGCTACGGCGGACCCGCCGGTGGCTGTGGATCGTGCTGATCGGGCTCTTCCTCAGCGGGGTGACCGCGTTCCCGCTGGAGATCGAGGTGCGCTGGTTGCTGCGGGCGCTGGACCCGCTCGCCGGCACCCTGCCGGCGCTGGTCGACTGGATCGAACGGGTCCACACCGGTCTCGTCGCGGCCGGCGCGGACTACCCGTTCCTGCTGTACGGCACCGACTGGCTGGCCTTCGCACACCTGGTGCTCGCGGTGGCGTTCTGGGGGCCGCTGCGCGACCCGGTGCGCAACGTGTGGGTGGTGCAGGTCGGCATGATCGCCTGCGCCGGAATCGTGCCGCTGGCTCTGATCTGCGGGCCGATCCGGGACATCCCCTGGTTCTGGACGCTGATCGACCTCTCGTTCGCCGTCGGGGCCTTCCCGCCGCTCTGGTTCGCCTACCGCCACATCCGTGCCGTCGAGGCGAGCACGGCGCAGACGGCGGGTGCCCCGCCGACGCCGGTGGGCGGGGCGCCGACACCAGCGTCCTGAGCCGGCGGGCGGTGGCTGCCGGGAAGGTGGCGGCTGCGGGAAGGTGGAGGTCTGCTTCCCGGGGATTGGCCGTGCCGCCGGCGCTGGTCTGGCCCGGAGGGCCGTGGCCGGCCTGGACGGCTGAAGGCCCGCCGCCTGGCGGCGGCGGGCCTTCAACGGCTGCACGGTCCTAGTGCGTCAGCAGGCGGTGGGCCTCACGGATCTTGGTCCAGGACTTCGGCTCGGCCGGCGGTGCCGCCTTGCGGGCGGCCGCGGCCACGTCGGGCCGGCCGGCGGTGAAGAGCCAGGTGGTGAAGAGCTCGTCCAGCTCCAACCCGGAGATCCGCTCGGCCAGGGCCTGGAACTGTTCGATGGTGCCGTTGCCGTACCCGTGCTCGGCGGTCCAGGCCGGCAGGATCTCGAAGAACGCGTCGTCGCCGACGGCCAGCCGGAGCTGGTGCAGCGCCATCGCGCCCCGGTCGTAGACGGCGTCGTCGAAGACCCGGTCGGCGCCCGGGTCACCGGGCAGCACCTGCCAGAACTCCGAGTCGGCCGGGTAGCTGGCGTAGGTGAAGTCGAACACCTCCTGGGCGGTGCCCTCGCCCTGCTCCTCCGACCAGAGCCACTCGGCGTACGAGGCGAAGCCCTCGTTGAGCCAGATGTTGCGCCAGCCGGCGACCGAGACCGAGTCACCGAACCACTGGTGTGCGTTCTCGTGCACCACCACGTAGGTGTTGGCGCCGCGGCGCCAGAAGCCCGGGCCGTACACCGGTCGGGTCTGCGTCTCCAGCGCGAAGCCGATGCCGTCGACGGGCCCGGCCACGCCGCCCTGGGCCTCGAACGGGTAGGGGCCGAAGATCCCGCTCTCCCAGTCGACGATCTCCGCCGTCCGCTCGATGCTGGCCCGGGCCGCCGGACCCAGCGCGCCCAGGGAGGCGCTGTACGCGTTGACGACCGGCTGGCCGTTGGGCGCGGTGTCGGTGACGATGTCGTACTGGCCGATGGCCATGAAGGCCAGGTAGGTGGCGGTGGGGGAGGTGGTCCGCCAGCTCCACCGGGTGCGGTTGCCGGGCTCGGCCAGCGGCGCCCGGGGCTGCACACCGTTGCTGATCACCTCGACGCCGGTGGGCACCGAGACGGAGACGTCGAAGGTGGCTTTGTCCAGTGGGTGGTCGTTGCTGGGGAACCACCACCAGGCCGACTCGGGTTCGTTGACCGCCAGCGCGCCGTCGTCGGTGCGCGTCCAGCCGGTGTACCCGCCGACCAGGGTCTCCGACGGGATGCCGGCGTAGCGCACCACGATGGTGAGCTGCTGACCGCGGGTCACCGTGCGGGCCGGGGTGACCACCAGCTCGTGTACGCCTGCCGTGGCGGTGCCGGCCGTCCAGCCGTTGACCCGTACCGACTCGACGTCGAGCAGGAAGTCCAGGTTGAACCGGGACAGGTCCTGGGTGGCGGTGGCCAGGATGGTGGTGGTGCCGGTGAGCCGGTCGGTCGCCGGGTCGTAGCGCAGCCGGACGTCGTAGTGCGAGACGTCGTAGCCGCCGTTGCCGTAGTCGGGGAAGTAGCTGTCGCCGAGGCCGGGCGCGCCGGGTTGCGGCGCGAGCGTGACCGTCGGGCGGCCCCAGCCAGCCGGAGCGGCGTGGCCGGGTGCGCCGGACAGAACGGTTCCGGCGCTGGTGAGGGTCAGGGCGGCGATGGCCGCCGTGAGGACTCGTCGCACGAGGTGGACTCCCTCCATCGGGGTGTTCGCACCGTCAACCTAATCGACGTTTGTGAACATCGCTGGCCTGCCGCACGGTGTCGTCGCGCTATTCCTTTGATCTATATGTTTCGATAGCATTACCGACTAGTAACAAGTAGCCACACCCCTGGCCACGCGCGCGGTCGCAGGATCCCACCACCCCTGTCCTGTGGAGGTCCGTCATGCCCCACCGCCCGCTGGCCCGCGCCCTCGCCGCGCTGGTCGCCCTGCTCACCGCCACCCTCGGCGCGCTGCTCGTCCCCGGCACCGCGCAGGCAGCCACCGTCAACTACGTCGCGCTCGGCGACTCGTACTCCTCCGGTGTCGGCGCCGGCCCGTACGACTGGTCCGGCTGTCTGCGCAGCCAGAAGTCCTACGCCCCGCTCTGGGCCGCGGCGCATGGCGTGACCAGCTTCAGCTTCCCCGCCTGCGGCGGCGCGGTCACCGCCGACGTGATCAACGACCAGGTGAACGCGCTGAGCACCGGCACCACCATGGTCACCATCACCATCGGCGGCAACGACGCCGGCTTCGCCGACGTCATCACCAGTTGCCGGTTCGGCAGCACCTCGTCCTGCACCAACGCCGTCAACGGTGCCAAGGCCTTCGCCACTTCCACACTGCCCGGCCGCCTCGACGCCACCTACGCCGCCATCCGCGACCGGGCCCCGAACGCCCGGCTCATCGTCCTCGGCTACCCGCGACTGTTCGAGACGACCTCCTGCGGGTGGCTGGCGATGAGCACCTACAAGCGCACCATCCTCAACGAGGCCGCCGACGTGCTCGCCTCGGTCACCTCCGCCCGCGCCGCCGCGGCCGGCGCCACCTTCGCCGACACCCGACCCACCTTCGCCGGCCACGGCGTCTGCGCCGCCGACCCGTGGATCCGCGACGTCAGCGGCGTCATCGAGGCGTACCACCCAGACGCCGACGGCTACCGCTACGGCTACCTGCCCGCGCTGAACGCCGTCACCGGCTGACCTGACCCACGCGTCAGCGCCCGCACCCGTCGATCTCGCCGATCGACGGGTGCGGGCCGGCGGACCTACTCCTGACGGCGGCGCCAGATACGGGTCATGCCGAGGATCACCAGGCCGGCCGGTAGGGCCGCGACCATCAGTCCCCGCCACGACTCCAGCCAGAGCCGCAGTGCCAGCCGGCGATCGGGGGCCGCGGTGACCGCGTACTGCTGGCCTGTCGACTCCGGTTGGAGTCGACAGGCGAACGCGTGCGTGCCGGCGGTCGGGACGGTGAAGGTGGACGTCCGGCTCCACAGGGTGTCGTCCGTGGCCACCTCCGTCCAAGCGAGTGCGATCGCGGGCTCGTGGACCGGCACCGGCCGCGAATCCGGACCGGTCACCTGGCACAGGTCGCCCGCCGGGCCGCTGACCGGCCGGGTGGCCCAGATCGCGTAGAGGCCCGGGGTGAGGTCGACGGTGAACGCGTCGTAGTAGGTGCCGGGGACGCGCAGCCGTAGCGGCGTCGGCTCGGCGCGCGGCGAGACGGCACGTTGGACGGCCGGTACGGCGGTCAGCAGGCCGACGACGCCGACGAGGGTGAGCGCGCTGCCCAGCACCACTGCCAGCCGTCTCGCCATGGAGGCAGGGTAGGCGATCGGTGCTGTTCCGGGCCGGGCGTCGTCCGTTAGGGTCGGTGGCGGATCGGACGGCGCGGCTTGGGGGGAACCGGTGAGCAGGCTCGCGTCGGCGTACGGACAGGCGGTCGCCGCGCACCGGGCGGCCCGGGCGCACCTGGAAGTCGCCCGGCAGGCTCTCGGCGCGGCGCCGGCGCCCACCGCACCGGCCGACACCCCCGAGCTGGTGGCCCGGCTGGCCCGGCTCGGCGGCGCGCTCGCCACCCCGACGCCCGGCGCGACCGCGCTCACCGACGCGCCCACCGCGGTCCGGATCGGCGAGGCGTCCACTCCCGACGGTGGCTTTCCGGTGCTGGTACCCCTCGGCGGTGGCCACCACCTGGCGCTCGACGGCGACGCCCGCGATCCCCGGGTCGCCGCGCTGCTGCGGGCGCTGGTGCTGCGGCTGGTCGCCACCGCGCCGGCCGGGCAGGTCCGGGTCGCCGGCATCGACACCGCCGCGCTCGGCGCCACCTTCGGGCCGCTGCGTCCGCTGCTCGACGCCGGGGTGCTCGACCCGCCGGCGACCGGCGAGGCCGAGGTGTCCGCGCTGCTGGACGCCGCCGAGCGCCACGCCCGTGCCTCCCAGCACGCCGAGCCCGGGGCCCGGCACCTGCTGCTGATGGTCGTCACGGCCGCCCCGCCGCCGCGCGAGCTGGCCCGGCTCGCCGCGCTCACCCACGCCGGCCCGGCCGCCGCCGTCTGCGTGCTGCTGGCCGGGCACCCGTCCCGGCTGCCCGGAGAGATCCCGCCGCCACTCGGCGGCACCACCGCCGTGCGCCTGACCGAGCGGTACGCCCACGTGGGCGACCCGCCCGGCGCCCCGTTCAGCGCCGACGGCAGCGGCCTGGCCGCGCCGGTACTGCTCGACGGCGACCCGCCGCCCGCCTCGGTCCGCGCCCTCGCCGAACACCTCGGCGCCGCCACCCGCCGCACCGACACCATGAACTTCGCCGAGCTGCTGCCCGAGCGGCGCTGGGCCGAGTCGGCCGGCAACGGCCTGCGTACCGTGATCGGCCGGGCCGGGCGTGCCGAGGTGACGGTCGCCTTCGACACCGCGATGACGGTCGCCTTCGACGACGCCACCCCGCACTGGCTGGTGGGCGGGCGTACCGGCGCCGGCAAGACGGTCTTCCTGCTCGACGTCCTCTACGGTCTCGCGGCCCGCTACTCCCCGGCCGAGCTCCAGCTCTACCTGCTCGACTTCAAGGAGGGCGTGAGCTTCACCGAGTTCGTGCCCACCGGACGGGACCCGTCCTGGCTGCCGCACGCCCGCGCAGTCGGCATCGAGTCCGACCGGGAGTATGGCCTCGCCGTGCTGCGCGAGCTGCGGCGCGAGGTGCAGCGCCGAGCCGCCGGGCTCAAGCGGCACGGCGTCACCAAGCTCGCCGACCTGCCCCGGGACGCCCCGCTGCCCCGGATCGTGGCGGTGATCGACGAGTTCCACGTGCTGCTCGCCGGCAACGACGCGTTGGCCCGCGAGTCGGTCGACCTGCTGGAGGAACTGGCCCGCAAGGGCCGCTCGTACGGCGTGCACCTGGTGCTGGCCAGTCAGAGCATGACCGGCATCGAGGCGCTCTACGGTCGGGCCGAGGCGATCTTCGGGCAGTTCGCGCTGCGGGTGGCGCTGCCCGGTGGCGGCGGCGTGCTCGACCCGCTCAACACCTCCGCCGCGGCCCTGCCGGTCGGGTCGGCCGTGGTCAACACCGCCGCCGGGGCGGTCGGCGCGGACACCGTGGTCCGCTTCCCGGACGCGCACGCCGCCGCCGCCGACCTGGCCCGACTGCGCCACGAGCTGTGGCAGGCCCGCCCGGCGGGTGCACGCCCACCGGCGGTCTTCCGGGGGTACGAGACGGCGCGGATCGAGGACGACCCCACCTTCGCCGGGATACTTCCCGGTGGCCGACGTCCGCTGGCACTGGTCGGTCGGAACGTCGACGTGCACGGCAGCACCGCGCTGTTCCTGATGGACTCCACCCCCGGCCGGCACCTGGCCGTGGTGGGCACCGCACCGGCCGGCGCCGACGTGCTGCGCGCCGCGACGCTGAGCCTGGCCCGCCAACACGCCGCCGGTGACGCCCGGTTCCTGGTGGCCTCGCTGGTCACCGCCGCCGACCCGGTCGCCGAGGAGACCACCGCCGCGCTGCACGCGGGCGGACACCCGGTGGACCTGCTGGACCTGTCCGGGCTGCGCGACCGGATCCTCGCGCTGGCTGACGCATCCGACCCGGCCCTGCCCCCGGCGGGGCCGGGCGCGAGCCCCACACCGGATGTCGCGTCCGATCCCGCTGCCGGCTCTGTGCCGGCCGCTGCGTCCGTGCCCGCCGCCGAGGCCGGCGTGGTCGGTGCCGGGCGCACCTATCTGGTGGTGTTCGGGATGGACGCTGCCGCGCCGGTGCTCGGCGCGGTCGACCCGGTCACCTTCCGCTCCGGGCTGGACGACCTGCGCACCCTGCTGCGTCAGGGCCCCGGGCGCGGAGTGCACCTGCTGGGCTGGTGGCGTGGGCTGCGCCGACTCGCCGACGACCTCGGCGGCACGCAGAACCGCGACGACGTGGCCTGCCTGGTCGCGCTGAACGTGCCCGGCTCCGAACTGGCGCTGCACCTCGGCGTGCACGACCTCGCCTACACGCCCCGGCCCGACCGGGCGCTGCTGGTGGACCGGCACGACCAGCGCACCCGGCTGATCGTGCCGTTCGCCCGCGACGGGCACGAGCCGGACGGGGAGCGGTGACGGTGTCCTTCGAGGAGTACGCGGCACTGGCCCGGCAACTCGCCGAGCAGCGGCGCACCGGCGAGCGGAGCGCCGCGGCCGAGTCCGAACGTCGCCGGGACCTGCACGCCGCCGCCGACTACCTGCACCACCGGCTGACCGCCCAGGGGCACCGCCTCGACCAGCTCGGCCAGGCGATCGGCACCGACCTGTCTAGGCCGACCGCCCCGGCGGATTCCTCTGCGCCGGCCGGTTTCGCTGCGTCGGCCGGTTCCGCTGCGCCTACCGGTTGGTCGGCGTCGACCGGTCCATCGGCGCCGACAGGCCCATCGACCGTCGCCCCGGGCGCACCGACGGGCCATTCGACCGCCGCCCCGGGCACACCGTTCGCGCCGCAGGGGAACGGCTTCGGCAGTGGCGGGGCCGCCCCGCACACCGGTGCCGATTTGGGGGAGGGCGGATCCGCCGGCGCAGCCGGCGCGGCGCAGCCGGGGCGGTCGGGGGTCGGGGCGTACCCCGAGTTGCCGGTGGGACAGTCGCAGCTGGCGCTGCCGACGGCGAGCGCCGCGGTGCCGGCGCCGCGCGTGCCGGAGGTCGACCCGGCGGTGGAGGTGGAGCTGGCGCGGCGCTACGCCGACGAGGCGGATCGGCACGGGCAGCAGGCCGAGCTGCTGGCCCAGCGCCCGGCGCTACTGCCGACGTGGTCACCGCTGGCCCGGGCGGTCGCCGTCTACGCCGCCTGCGGGGCGGCCGCGGCGGTGCTCATGCTGGCCCTGGTGCTCGCCTCCGGCGTCGGCATCGTCGACGGCTTCACCCTCGGCGCGTGGATGTGCGCCGGGCTGCCCGCGCTGGCGTTCTTCGGCGGTTACCTGGTGCTCGGCCGATGGGGGAGGCCCGCCATGGTCGCCGGCACCCCGCCCCGTTACCTGCCCCTCGGGTTCCTGATCTGCTTCCTGCTGGTTCCCCTGGCCTACTGCGGCTACCTGCTGCTGTTCCGCGCGCTGCGCTGACGGTGGGGGTGTCCGTGTCTGCTGATCTGGCGTCCGGCTTGCGGTTCGCTGCGCAGCCGGTCGTCAGCGTGTTCGTGCCGAGCACTCCGGCCAGCCCGCCAGACTTCGCGGTCGGCGGCGCCGCGCCGACCGAGGTGCAGACGTACACCCTCGAGCGGGACGATCCGTACGCCTGCGTCACCGAATACGACCTGGTCTTCGACGAACTGCCATCCGGCCTGCACAGCTACCTGGCCCGGTGCCTGCGGGTGGCGTGTGCCGCGGGCGACACCGTGGTCTGGCTCGGCTCGAGGGTTCGTTCCACTTCGACGACATCCTCACCGAGGCGATCGCGCCCCAGGTGTACGGCGTGTGCGTACCCGGCAGTGCGCCCGTCGTGGCCCCGGATCTGGAGACCCTCAGAACGCCGGCCTGGCGATCGGTCGTCACGTCACACCGAAGCCGGCTCTAGAGCGCTGCCCGAGCCGCCTGTCCCTTGCGGATCTTGGAAGAAAACCGCCCCTCCAGGGGCGGAAATCCTCCAAGATGCATTGCGAACGGGGTCACGAGTGAGCCAGCGGGCGGTCGCGGACGGTGCGGAGATCTCGTACGCTCCCTTGTGGTCTCCGCCGTTGCGGCGGTGGAGGCGGTGGCCGACCACGGGGAGGATGCGCGTGAGCGCAGCACAGATCATCGCGAGGTTGGCTGCTGCGTCGCAGAAGCTGGACGAGGCGAGGGCCAAGACGGCAGCGGCGGCGCAGGACGCGGCCGAGGCGCGGGCGCTGGTCGCCGGGGCACTGGAGGGCGTGGCCGCCGGCCCGCTGATCGGTATGATCGACGCCTACCGGCAGGCGCTCACCCAGGCGTCGCAGGGTGGCGAGCCGGCCAAGCAGCACGTCCAGGAGACGATCGCCAAGGTTCGAGCGCTGGGCAACTGAGCACCGTTGGTGGCAGCATGACCCACCCTGCAGCCGCGCGAACGGAATTCTGAAGCGCCTGCTCACGGATCAGGCGGGTTCGACGATCACCACGGGGATCTCGCGCTCGGTGTCCTTCTGGTAGCGGGCGTACGTCGGCAAGACTCCCGTCACCACCGGCCACAGCCGGTCCCGCTCCTCGGCCGTCGCGGTCCGCGCCCGCCCGGCGAAACGCACCGCTCCGACCTGCACCTCCACCTCTGGGTCGTCGCGCAGGTTCAGGTATCAGGCCGGGTGCTTGGCCGCGCCTCCGTTGGACGCCACCAGCAGGTAGCTCTCGCCGTCGCGGCCGTAGATCAGCGCGGTGCGCCGCAGCGCGCCCGACCGGCGGCCCCGGGTGGTGAGCAGTAGCGCCGGGTAGCCGTGGAAAGTGCCGCCGTCGGCGCCGTCACTGGCCACATACCGCCGCACGTGGCTGGCGACCCAACCGACCGGGCTGTCCTGGATGGTCTCGTGCTGCTCCTGACCGGTCACGGCATCGCCTCCTCGTCGGAGCCTAGCGGCGGGGTCCGAACTGCCGGAAGACGGCATCGGCAGGCAGGCCGCGGGCTACGTTGAGGTCGGCCGCCAGTCTTGTCGGGGAGGAGTCGTCGTGTCCAGCAACGCGTACGAGGCCGGGCGCATCGGCCTGCTTCTCATTGACACGGTCAACGAGATTTTCGCTGAGAACGGCAAGGCATACCCGATCTTCAAGGACGAGTTCGACCGGATCGGCACGTTCGCCAACCTCAAGCGGCTTCTCGCCGGAGTGCGGGATCAGGGAATTCCGGTCTTCTTCTCTCCCATGGCCTACACCGAGAGCGACTACACCACCTGGAGGCATCTGTCCGGCATCCACCGCGAGATGTACGACAACCGCCTTTTCGAGGCCGGAAGTTGGGGTGCGGACTTCCATCCGGAGCTGTCACCCCGGCCGAACGAGGTGGTCATCGAACCACACAAGAACATCGACGTCATGGCCAACACCGACCTGGACGTCCAGCTACGGCAGCACAATGTCGAGTATCTGGCGATCGGCGGCATGATCGGGACGATGTGCGTCGAGTCGACCGCGCGCAGCGCGATGGAGCGCGGTTACCACGTCACGACGTTAACCGACGCCACCGCCGCTCAGGGCGGCAGGGCGGCGTACGACGAAATGGTCGCGCGGTATCCGATGATCTCGCACGCGACGCTCTCCGTGGATGAATTCCTGACCGCGACTCGCGCGGCGAAAAGCCAGCTCTGACCGTGCGCGAGCCGGGCTGGCCGGCACGACACCGGATCAGCCGCGTGAGCGGGGCCGGCAGCACTTCTTGTACTTGCTGCCGGAGCCGCACCAGCATGCGTCGTTGCGGCCGGGTGGCCACGGCGTGGGCGCGGCCTCACTGAGAGCGTCGGCGTAGTCGTCCAGGGTGTCCGGGTCGGTGGGGTCGCCACCCTCCTGCTCGGCGAAGGTCGCCAGTCCGGCGACGGAGCCGGCGACCACACCCAGGTCGGTGGCGCCCTGCTCGGCGGCCGTCACCAGCGCCTGCTCGACCTGGGCGCGGTGCTCGTCCCAGCCGGGCGGGTAGGTGTCGCCGAGCGCGGGCCAGCGCACCAGCAGGGCGTCGTACTCCGGTCGTGGCCAGAAGAGCAGCGTCGCGGGGCTGTCCGCCAGCGAGTTGAGCACGCGCCCGGCCGCGGCGTCCAGCCGGTCGGCGAGGTGGTCGTAGTGGTCGTGTGGCAGGCCCATCTCCTCGCGCAGCTCGTGCCGGCGCTGCGCCAGGCCGTAGACCATGGCCGCCGCCTCGTCCTGTGCGTCCTCGGACCCGTGCTGCTTCCGCTCCAGGATGGCGTCGAGGGCCCCGGTGATCCACTCCAGCGCCGTCTCGGCGCGGCCGGCGTGCGCCAGCTCGTCGACGAGGTGCGTGGCATCCGGGTCGCTTTCCAGCCGCGGGCGCAGCGCGGTCAGCTCGGCCAGCCCCTCCTCGTCACGGCCAAGCCGGAGCAGCAGGCCACCACGCATGGACCGGGCGCGCACGTCGTGCTGCGGTTGCTCGGCGATCGCGCGGGTGGCCAGCGCGAGCGCGTCGGCCAGGTCACCGGCCTGTTCCAGGATCCTGGCGGCGAGCAGCAGGGCGTGGCCGGTGTCGTCCGGGTCGGCGATGCGTCCCTCGTCGACGGCGCGGACCACGTCGGCGGCCAGCGACGCCGGATCCGGAGAGCCCGTCGCCAGTTCTTCGATCTCGGCGAGGCGGGCGGCGGTCAGCAGGTCGGTCGACGGCATGGGCGCATCCTGGGAACAGCAGAGGTGGGAATTGGCCAGCGTACTCCGGGCTGGGCTTCGAAAGGGCCGCGGGCGCGCGGGTCGCGCAGCCGCCCGGCAGCGGCGAACCGGCTGCCGGGCGGGGGACGGATCAGCCCTTCAGCTCGGCGGCCAGGGTGGCGCGCAGGGGCGTGGTCGGGCGGCCGATCAGCGTGGCGAGGGTGCCGGGGGTGTCGGCGAGCCATCCGTCGGCGATGCGGGCGTCGAAGCCGGCGAACATCGTGGCGACCGGCTCGGGCAGGCCGGCGGCGAGCAGCACCTCGGTGTGCCGCTCGTTGGGGAGATCCTGGTAGGTGACCGGCGTACCGGAGATCTCGGTGAGGATCGCGGCCAGCTCGGGCATGCTCCAGGCGGTGTCGCCGGACAGCTCGTACACCGTGTTGTCGTGGTTGTCGCCGGTGAGGACGGCGGCCGCCGCGGCGGCGTAGTCGGCGCGGGCGGCGGAGGCGACGCGCCCGTCGCCGGCGCTACCGATCAGCGTCCCGGTCGCGACGGCCTGCTGGGCGGACGGTACGTAGTTCTCGTGGTACCAGCCGTTGCGCAGAAGGCTGAACGGCAGGCCGCTGCCGCGCAGGTACTCCTCGGTCGCTCTGTGGTCGGGCCCCAGCGAGATCGGAGTGGCGTCCGCGTGCAGGATGCTGGTGTACGCCAGCAGCTCGGCGCCAGCCTGCCGGGCGGCGTCGACAGCAGCCTGGTGCTGAGGCACCCGGCGGCCGATCTCGTTGCCGGAGATCAGCAGCACCTTGCGCGCGCCCTCGAACGCGGCGCGCAGCGTCTCAGGCCGGTCGTAGTCGGCCTCGCGGACCTGCACGCCCCGGGCCGCCAGGTCGGCCGCCTTCTCCGGAGCACGCACGGCCGCCACCACCTGGTCGGCGGGGACGGTCCGGAGCAGTTCCTCGATGGTGAGCCGGCCGAGCTGGCCGGTGGCGCCGGTGACGACGTAC
Organism: Micromonospora sp. GCM10011542; assembly: GCF_042650685.1. Classification (NCBI taxonomy): domain Bacteria; kingdom Bacillati; phylum Actinomycetota; class Actinomycetes; order Micromonosporales; family Micromonosporaceae; genus Micromonospora; species Micromonospora sp. GCM10011542. The sequence continues at coordinate 100,704 of NZ_JBHSBO010000052.1, read as the reverse complement.
ATGGTGGTTCCTCCCGATGGATGCCGCTATCACTTCAACCGTTAAGTGAAACGTAGGTCGGGTTACTTCAAGCTGCAAGTCATCTGTCGGTTGGATCACTTCACGCGTCAAGTTATGCTCCCAGCATGGACGACGCGCGGGAGCCACGTTGGCTGGACGACGAAGAGCGGGAGACCTGGTTCGCGCTGGGCAGTCTGCTGCTGCGCCTGCCCGGGGCGCTGGACGCGCAACTGCGGCGCGACGCCGGGATCGGCTACTTCGAGTACCAGGTGTTGGCCCGGCTGTCGATGGTCCCGGAGCGCACGCTGCGGATGAGTGCGCTGGCCGTGGTCGCCGAGGGTTCGCTGTCCCGGCTGTCGCAGGTCGTCACCCGGCTGGAAGGGCGCGGCTGGGTCCGCCGCACCCCGGACCCGACCGACGGCCGCTACACCCTGGCCACCCTCACCGATGAGGGCTGGGACAAGGTCGTCAGCAGCGCGCCGGAGCACGTGGAGACGGTCCGCCGGCTGGTCTACGACCCGCTGACCAGGGCCCAGGTTCGGCAATTGGGCGAAATCGGCCGCCGGGTCGGGCGTGCCATCGACGCGGACGAGCCGGGCTCCGACCGCCGACCCGACCGATCCGCCACCTGACGAACGAAACGGGGCAGGCAGCGTGAGCTGCCTGCCCCGTTCCGGTCCGGGCGCCGGTCGGTCACCGGGTCGACGGAATGGTGGCGAACTCGCCGGCTAGCTCCGACTCCAGGACCGTCGCGGCGGACGGCCGGCGACCGGCCGCCGCCCGCCGGGCGGACGGGACGGCCAGGGCCGCGATCGCGGCGGCCAGGGCGATGACCGTGAGGACGAGAAAGCCCTCCGTGAAGCCGGCCTCCCGGGGCAGGCCACTGGCCTGGGGGTGGGCGGTGATCACGCCGCTGACCACGGCTGCGCCGATCGCGCCGCCGATGGTACGGATGTTGGCGTTCATGCCGGTCGCCACGCCGGTCTGGCTGGCCGGCACGCTGCCCACGATGAGGTTGGCCATCGAGGCGAACGCCAGCCCGATGGCGAGGCCGACCAGGCCACCGGCGATGACGATCTCCCAGCGGGTGTCGTGCGCGACGGTCAGCAGGGCGGCGGCGACCACGTTGATGCCGGCGCCGGTGGCGAGCTGGGCCTTTGCCGGGAAGCGCGACTCCAGCCGGCCGGCGAGGATGCCGGCCACGAACATGGCGACCACCATCGGCAGCATGAGCAGTCCGGCCTGGGTGATGCTCGCGCCGAAGCCGTACCCCGCGGCCGTCGGGATCTGCATGAACTGGGGAAGGAACGCGAACAGCGAGAACATCGACCCGCCGTAGAGCAGGGCGACCAGGTTCGTGGTCCAGACCCCGGGCAGGCGCATCATTCGCATGTCGATCAGCGGGTTGGCGGAGCGCAGCTCGGCGACGAGCCAGCCGACGAGCAGCACCGCGGCGAGCGCCAGCAGGCCGAGGACGCGGCCGGAGGTCCAGCCCCAGACCGTGCCCTGGCTGATCGGCAGCAGCAGCGCCACCAGCCAGCCGGAGAGCAGCAGGGTGGCTCGCCAGTCGATGCGTCCGGGGTTGCGCACCGGCGACTCGGGCACGAACAGGTACGCGGCCACGGCGGTCAGCCCCACGACGACCATCGGGATCCAGAACAGCCACCGGTAGTCCAGCGCGCTGACGATCGGGCCGGCGAGCACGATGCCCAGGCCGCCGCCGACGGCGACGATGGCCGAGATGGCGCCCACGGCCGAGGTCACCCGGGCCGCGGGGAACTCGTCACGGATGATGCCGAACGACAGCGGGAAGACCGCGCCGCCGATGCCCTGCACGACGCGCGCCACGATGAGCATGCCGATGTTCGGCGCGACGGCGGCCAGCAGGCAGCCGAGGGCGAGCGCGGCGAGGGAGACGACCAGCATCCGCTCCTTGCCGACCATGTCGCCGACCCGGCCGAGGATCGGTGTGAAGATCGACGCGGAGAGCAGGTAGGCGGTCAGCACCCAGGTCACGGTGTTCTGAGAGGTGTGCAGGTCGTGCTGGATGGTCGGCAGCACCGGGTTGATCAGCGACTGGAGCATCGCGAAGAACCCGGCGCCCGCCGCCAGCACGGTGAAGGTGAGCCGACGCGAGCCGCGTCGGGAGGTCACTGCCACGAGAGAAGACTCCAAGGATCGGTACGGGAACAGGGGGCGACGGTCGGAGGTCGCCGAGCGGTGGGAAGCGGCCGGAGGTTCGGGTACGCTATCCGGAGGCAGGGCTCCGGACAGTTCCGGAGGAGTGCCTCCACTAAGTTAGCGGAGGGGTGCCTCCGGATGCAACCAAGGTGAGGTGACGTACGCCATGACCAGCGCGGGGCACGCACCCGAGGTCTTCGCCCGGCGGCCCAAACGGGCCGACGCCCGGCGTAACTACGACGCGCTGATCGCGGCCGCCCGGGAGTCGTTCGCCGAGAACGGCGCGTCGGCCTCGCTGGAGGAGGTGGCCCGCCGCGCCGGCGTGGGCATCGGCACGCTCTACCGCAACTTCTCCAACCGACGGGAGCTGTTCGAGGCGGTCTACGTCGAGGAGGTCCGGGCGCTGAGCCGGTCCGCCGCCGACCTGGCCGAGCTGCCCCCGTGGGACGCGTTCGTCGCCTGGCTGCACCACTTCGTCGCATACGTCGCCACCAAGCGGGCGTTGGCCGAGGAGTTGCTGCGCGACTCGGAGGTCTTCCGTAGCTGCCGCACCGAGATCTACACGGCAGGGGAGCCGCTGCTGCAGCGTGCCCAGACGGCCGGGGCGGTCCGCGCGGACGTCAGCTTCGACGACGTGGTCCGGCTGCTCAGTGGCCTCACCATGGCCCAGTTCATCGACTCGGAACAGCGCGACCGGGTGCTCGGCGTGGCCCTGGACGGCCTGCGTCCCGCAGCCGGGGCGCGCTGACCGCTCCGCTGCCCCCGCGGATGACCGCTCGGCCGCCGTGCCGCCGCGGATGATCGCTCGGCCGCGCTGACCGCTCCGCCGCCAGTGGTCGCTCGGCCGGGCTGAGCGGCGGGCCGCGCGCCTCAGCGGTCGACCAGCAGCAGCCAGTCGTCGTCGAGCCGCTCGACCGTGGTGCCCACCGGCCAGGCGTGCGCGGCGGCGGCCGCCGCCCGGGCCTGGTCGACCTGCGGCGGCTGGGTCAGCCGCGCGCCGTCGAAGCTCGCCGCCCCGTGGAACCGGGCCCGGCCGAAGTTGGCCGGCCCCTCGAAGCGCGCCTGCTCGAACCACGCCTCCCCGCCGAACACCGTCCAGCGGAACTGGGTCAGGTCGGCGAACCGGGCAGCGCGGAAGCCGGCGTACCCGGTGAACTCGGTGCGTTCCATGGACAGGCCGCCGAGGAAGGTGGCCTCGCCGAAGGTGGTGGTGTCGCCGAAGCGGGTGGCGTCGAAGCTGGCCGGCTGGTGGAAGGTCGCCCGGTGGAACGACGTCCGGCCGTCGAAGACCGCCCGCCGGCAGAGCAGTTCGCCGCCGATCTCCGCGCGGTCGAAGCTGACCCGGCCGGTGAACGTCGCGCCGTCGAGGACGATCTCCGCGTCGCCGGTGAGGTCGTCGAGGACCGCGTCGGCGAAGGACGCCCCGAGGGCCAGCCGGCCCCGCGCCGTGGCGCCCGCGAAGCTGGTGACGCCGGTGAACACCGCCCCGGTGAAGTCCGCGTCGACCAGGGTGCAGCCGGCGGCGTCGAAGTCGACCAGCAGCGCGCCGGTCAGGTCCAGCCGGGCCTGCGGCCAGTGCGTCGGATCGTCCGCGCGCAGGTGGAGGGTGAGCACCCGCTGCGCGGTGCGCCGGACCTCCGTCTCGCGCGGGTCGTCGACCGGCGCCGGCATCCGCAGGTACGCGCAGAGCACCGCGACGATCGTCGGCCGCTGCGCCGGGTTGTCCTGGCCCAGCCGCTCGAGGGCGTGCACGCCGCCCAGCCGGACCGCCGCGCCATCGTTGCCGAGCAGCTCGACGGCCCGGGTGTAGAGCTCGGTCAGGCGCCGCTCGGCGGCGTCGTGCTCGGCCGCCCCGGCCTGGCGTTCCTGGTGCCGCTGGGCCGCCTCGGTCACCGACTCGGCGTGTGCCTGCACGCGGTCGCGGTGGGCCTGGTCCCGGGTGGCGACCGCCTCCTGGTGTCGCTGCGCCCGCTCGGTGATCCACTGCCGCCGCGCGGCGAGCAGCAGCGCCAGCCCGCCGCCGGTGCCGGCCACCACGGTCAGGCCGGTGCGGATGGCGTCGACGCGTAGCGTCGCCCGGGTGTCCGGCTGGGTGGCCCGGTCGGCCTCGGTGAGCAGCAGGTCCAGCACCAGCCAGCCGAGCGCCGCGGCGAGCAGCAGGCCGAGAAGGACCAGCCACCACGGCATCACCCGCAGGCGCTCGTCGGTGGGTTCGTCGGCAGGCACGGCCACCAGCATGCCATCCACCGCGCCGGGCGCCGGCCCATCGAGCGTCCGCTGTGGAGTGAGGTCCGATATGCGGAATTACGCCGGGGGCGGAACAACGGGTTACCGGCGCGTAACAAGTCATTGACGTTTCTAAATTGTTGCGGGCATCATCGTCGCACGGTCGACCGGACACCCCCACCCACCAGCCCGGTTCGCCGGGTGCCTCCCCCCGGAGGTGCAGCCATGCTGCTCCGAAAGACCGTCCTCGTCCTCGTCCTCACCACCGCCGCCGCCCTGCTCGCCCCCGCCACGACGGCGAGCGCGGCACCCGAGCGCGCCACCCCGACAGCGGTCGTCACCGCTGCGGCCGCCAACCCGGTCATCGTCGTCGGGGGGCTCAGCGGGGTCGCCGTCGCGTACGAGCCGATCGCCGCCCGCCTGCGGGGGGACGGCTACCGGGTCTTCATCTACCAGCTGCCCGGGCTGGGCCTCGGTGACATCCCCGCCTCCGCCCGCGCCCTCGCCGGCTACGTCGAGCGGGTCCGCGCCAGCACCGGCGCGGCCACCGTGGACGTGGTCGCCCACTCCGAGGGCGGCCTGGTGTCCCGCTACTACCTCAAGCGGCTCGGCGGCACCGGCGCGGTCGGCCGGTACGTCAGCCTCGGCTCACCGCAGTACGGCACGTACGTGGCGAACATCGTGGCGTTCCTGGGGGTGGGCACCTGCGCCGGCATCGTCGCCTGTCAGCAGATGACGATCGGTTCGGCGTTCCTCGCCGACCTCAACGCCGGCGACGACACCCCCGGCGCGGTGCGCTACACCACGGTGCGGACGCTGCAGGACGAGCTGGTCCGGCCGACCGGGAACGCCGTGCTCAGCGACGGGGCCACCAACGTGCTGATCCAGGCGTACTGCCCGCTGCGGGTGGTCGGGCACCTCGGCCTGGTGCTGGACGGCACCGCGTACACCATCGTCCGAGGCGCCCTGGTCGACGGCCCGGTCCGGCCGAACTGCCTCGCGCTCTGACCCGGGCCACCGGCGCGGCCCGTGCGCGCTGGTCCGGTCGCCCCGCCGGCCGGCGCCCACCGCCGGGCCGGGTGTCCTCGGCGACACCCGGCCCCCGCGGTGCTCAGGCCGCCTTGGCCAGGGCCTCGTACTCGTCGTCGGTGAGCCGCACCTCGGCCGCCGCGACGTTCTCCTCCAGGTGCGCCACCGAGGACGTACCGGGAATGGGCAGCATCACCGGCGACCGGCGCAACAGCCAGGCCAGCGCGAGCTGCGCGGGCGTCGCTTCGTGCCCGGCGGCGATCGTGTCCAGCGGACCGCCCGGTCGGGCCAGCTCGCCGGTGGCGATCGGGAACCAGGGGATGAACGCCAGGCCGTTGCGCTCGCAGTACTCCAGCACGTCCTCCGCGCTGCGGTTGGCCAGGTTGTAGAGGTTCTGCACCGAGGCGATCGTGGCGATCTCGCGGGCCTCCTCGATCTGGGCGACGGTCACCTCCGAGAGCCCGATGTGCCGGATCTTGCCCTCCTGCCGCAGCAGCGCCAGCTCGCCGAGCTGGTCGGCGAGCGGCACCTGCGGGTCGATCCGGTGCAGCTGGTAGAGCGGGATGCTGTCCAGGCCGAGGTGGCGCAGGCTCAGCTCGCACTGCTGGCGCAGGTACTCGGGGCGGCCCACCGGGCGCCAGTCGCCCGGGCCGGAGCGGGTGAACCCGCCCTTGGTCGCGATGACCAGGTCGTCGGCGTACGGGTGCAGGGCCTCGCGGATCAGCAGCTCCGAGACGAACGGGCCGTACGAGTCGGCGGTGTCGATGAACGTCACCCCCAGCTCGACCGCGCGGCGCAGCACCCGGACCGCCTCGGCCGGGTCCTTCGGGTCGCCCCACACGCCGGGCCCGGTGAGCTGCATAGCGCCGTACCCGAGCCGATCGACGGTGAGGTCCCCGCCGATCCGGTAGCTGCCGGAGGCCTTCGCGGGCTGCTTGCTGACGTCGGAAGTCATGCGGATCCCCAATCGTGTCGTCGTGGCGGTGGAGCGCGTCCGCCACCTCCCGGTGATGGTCCCCCCGCGCCGGGCGGTCGTACCGCCGAACTGCCGAGTGTGGGCGGCGACACGGCGCCTGCCCGACCGGGCCCGATTCGGGTCGCTGTTCTGCTGGCGCGCGTTGTGTCCGCTCTGCTACGCATGATCCCAGTCGGTGTGGCCGGCCCCGGGGAGGCGCGATGTGGCGACGGTTCAGGTCCGACCCGGTGGACCGGCTGCGGGAGCGGCTCGAACGCTTCTGCGCCACCGACGACCGTCGGCTGGTGTTCGACTCGGACGCGATCCGCGACGGCGCGGCGGTGATCGACCTGCTCGCCGCCAACGACCCGGCGGGGCCGCTGTCCGAGCGGGTCGCCGAGGGTGTCTTCCATCTCGCCTGCCTGCACTGGTACCGCTACCAACTGCTGCCGCCCGGTGCGGACGCCGACGAGCTCCACCAGGCCGTCCAGCTCACCGAGTTCCTGCTGCGCTACGCCCCGCAGCGGGTGCCGCCGTCGATGCTGACGATGCTGCACACGCACCGGCCGCCGCCGGGCGGCAGCACCCGCATCCCCGGTGCCCGGACCCCCGCCGGCCCGACCCCCGCCGGCCGGCGTACCCCCGGGTCGGACCACGACGCGGCGGGTGAGCGGTACGTCGAGGCGGTCATGCTGATGGCCGCCGCGGAGACCGACCGCGACTACCGGGTGGCCGACCGCGCCGAGGCGCTGTTGCGGCAGGCGCTGGCCGACACCCCGCCCGGCTCCCCGGAGCGGCCGCACTACCTGTCCGCCCTCGGCCGGGTGCACCGCGACCAGTACCTGCACCTACGTCGGCCCGGCGCCCTGCGGCCCGCGATCGAGGCGCACCGGGAGAGCCTGGAGTCCACCCCGCCCGGCGACCCGGAGCGCCCGGTGCGGCTGTTCCATCTCGGCAACGCGCTGGGCGACCGGTACGAGCTGGACGGCGACCCGGCGGCGCTGGACGAGTCGATCACGCTGCTGCGCGAGGCGTCCCGGGCCGCCGGCGTCAGCGCCTCCGTCCGCGCCATGGCGCAGACCAACCTGGGCCAGCGGCTGCGCGAGCGGTGGCGGTTGCGCGGCCGGCCAGCCGACCTCGACGAGGCGGTCGGGGCGCTGGGCGCGGCCCGCTCCGGCGGCGACCCGCGCATGGCCGCGCTGCACGGCACGATGCTCTCCGAACGGTTCCTGCGCGACCGCGCGCCGGCCGACCGGGACGCCGGGATCGAGGCGTACCGCTCGGCGCTGGCCGGGTTCGGCGGGCTCGACCCGGAGCTGGCCGGCGTCGCACGGGTCGGGCTGGCCGCCCTGCTCGGCGACCGGCACGAGGCCAGCGCGGACCCCGCAGACCTGAACGCGACGATCGAGGCGTACCGCGTGGCGGTCGCCGCCGGCCCGCAAGACGACGACGAGCTGCGGCGGCTTCTCGCCACGACGTTGATCAGCCGGTACGAGCGGCTGCGGCGCGCCGACGACCTCACCGAGGCGGTCGGGCTGCTGCGGGCGGGGCTCGCCGCCGCCCAGCCGACCGGACGGGCGCGCTGGCTCGCCGACCTCGGCTACGCGCTCGGGCAGGGGCATCGGGAGGTGGGCGGCGTACGCGCGCTGCGGGAGGCCCGCGAGGTGCTCGTCGAGGCGGAGCGGTCGCTGCCCGGTGACGACCCGCTGCGCGCGCACGTGTCGAACAACCTGGGCAACACCCTGCGCGAGCTGGCCGACCAGGCGGGGGAGCCGGCCCTGCTGGAGCCGGCCGCCGTGGCGCTGCGGGCCGCGGTGGCCGCCGCCGCACCGGACGCGCCGCAGCGGCACGCGTACCGTTCCAACCTGGGCCTGGTGTTGCAGGGCCTGTTCGCCGCGACCCAGGACCTGGCCACCCTGACCGAGGCCATCGAGGTGCTCCGGCAGGTGGCCGAGGGCACCCCGTCCGGACACCCGGACCGGTTGCTCGGGCTGACCAACTACGGGTCCGCGTTGAACCGCCGGGTCGAGCTGGCCGTCGACGGTGCGCTGCCCGCCGGCGGCGCACCCGCCGACGAGGTCGCGGCCGGCGTCGCCCACGACGCCGAGACCGCGGTGGCCGCCCTGCGCGAGGCCGCCGAGCTGGCCGAGCGGGAGGCCGACGAGACCGCGTACGCGCAGGCCGTCGGGACCCTCGCCGTCGCACACCTGCTCACCCATCGGCTGCGGGGTGACCGGGCGCCGCTCGACGAGGCGATCCGGCTGTTCCGTGAGCTGGGCGAGCGGTTGCCGGCGGCCAGCGCCGAGCGGCACCGGATCAGCACCAATCTCGGCAACGCGCTGCTGCTGCGCTTCCGGGCCGACCCCGACAGCACGGACGCCGTGGAGATGCTGACCGCCTACCGGGCGGCGGTCGACGCGCTCGCCCCCGAGCACCCCGCCCGCACCATGTGCCTGAGCAACCTCGCCACCGCCCTGGAGGCGGTGGCGGCACCGGATCGGGACGCGTCGGCCGCCGACGTACCCGCCGAGTTGGCCGAGGCGACGCAGGCCCTGCGCGCGGCGGCCGCGGTGGAGTCCGCTCCGTCGCTGCTGCGGGCGGTGGCGGCCCGCCGGTACGCCGGCCACGCCGCCGCCGCGGGCGACCTGCCGGCCGCGCTCGACGGGTACGCCACCGCGATCGAGCTGATCGACCTGGTGGCCTGGCACGGCATGGACCCGGGCGACCAGGGCCGCCTGCTCGGGCGGTTCCCCGGCCTGGCCAGTGACGCTGCGGCGGTCGCGATCGCCCTCGACCGGCCGCGACGCGCGGTCGAGCTGCTCGAGTACGGCCGCGGCGTGCTGCTCACCCGGGCACACGACGCCGGTGCCGACCTGGCCGCCCTGCGTGCCCGGGCGCCGGAGCTGGCGACCCGGCTCGCCGACCTCCAGGCCGCCCTCGACGGCTTCACCGCTCCACCCCTCGACGCCGGCACCGCTCCACCCCTCGACGCCGGCACCGCATCGCCCCTCGACGCCGGCACCGCACCGCCCTCGGCCGGCGCGGAGCGGCGGTACGACCTCGCGGCGCGTCGCCGTGAGCTCCTGGCCGAGATCCGGGCACTGCGCGGCCTCGCCGACTTCCTCCGCCCGCCGCCGTTCGACGACCTCGCCCGGGCCGCCGCCGGTGGCCCGGTGGTGCTGGTGAACGTGGCCGCCCGGCGCTGCGACGCGCTGGTCGTGGCCGACGGTGAGGTGACCGTGGTGCCGCTGCCCGGCCTGACCCTGGCCGAGCTGGTGACCCGCGTGGCCGCCTTCCTGAGCGCGATCGAGGTGCTCACCGGCACGGCGGAGGGCTCGGGGAGGCAGGCGCAGCGGCGCCGGTCCGCGGCCCGGTCCGTGCTGCGGCAGACCCTGGACTGGCTGTGGCGGGTGATCGCCGCGCCGGTGCTCGACACCATCGGCCCGACCCGGCCCGCCAGCGCGTCCGGCCCGGACGGCTCGTCCCCGGAAGCGGCCGGGCCCCGGCTGTGGTGGTGCCCGACCGGGCTGCTCACGCTGCTACCGCTGCACGCGGCCGGCCCGCTCGCCGGAGGCGACGGGGTGCTGGACCGGGTGGTGCCCTCGTACACGGCCTCGCTGCGGGCACTCGCGCACGCCCGGCGGGGGGTCCCGGCGCGGCCGGAGCCCGTCGGGTCGGCGCTGGTCGTCGGCATGCCGCACACGCCCGGCCTGGCCGACCTGCCCGGAGTCGTCCGGGAGGAGGAGATCGTGCGCCGGCACCTGCCGCGCGTCCGCTCACTCACCGGTCCGGCGGCCACCCCGGCGGCCGTGCTCGCCGCGCTGCCCCACCAGCCGGTCGCCCACCTGTCCTGTCACGGCACGCAGGACCTGGCCGCCCCGGCCTGGGGACGGCTCGCGCTGGCCGGCGGGCCACTGCACGTGCGGGACCTGTGGCGACCCGCCGGCACCCCGGCCGCGCTGGCCGTGCTCTCCGCGTGCGAGACGGTACGGGGCGGGGCGGCCCTGCCCGACGAGGCGCTCACCCTCGGCACCGCGTTCCAGCTCGCCGGGTTCCGGCACGTCATCGGGGCGCTCTGGTCCATCTCGGACAGTCTCACCGTCGAGCTCTGCGCCGACCTCTACGCCGGCCTCTCGGTGCCCGGCGGGATCGAGCCGGACCGGGCGGCGGCGGCCCTGCACCGGGCGGTCCGCCGGCTCCGCGAGAACCTGCCCACGCTGCCCGACGCCTGGGCCGGGTACGCCCACCTCGGCCCCTGATCCACCCACCGGGCCCGGCGGCCCTGGTCAGCCGGCGGCGGGGGCGTACGAGGTCACCCCGACCGTCTGCCGGTCAGGCCGACCAGCGGTCAGCCGGCGGCGGGGGCGTACCAGGTCACCCCGACGGCGGCGACCAGCAACGCGGTGCAGAGCAGCACCAGCCCCACGCCGGTACGCAGTGCCCGGACCGCGGCGAGGGCCTCCTGGTGGTCGCCGAGCGGGGCCGGCGCGACGGCGGCCACCGGGGTCACCGACAGCGGGCCGTGGGCCGCGCGCAGCAGCGTCAGCGCGCCACCCACCCCGGCGCCCAGCGCGGCGAGCAGCAGCACCCCGACCAGCGGCCCCCAGCCGGGCGCCAGGGTGGTGACGTCGGAGCGGCCCCGGATCAGGCTGAAGCCGACCAGCGCGACCAGCAGCCCACCGAGGCCGTTGCGCCAGGCCAGCGCGGCGGCGCGGATCCGCTGCAACTCGCCGCGCAGCAGCCCGGCCAGGTGCTGCGCCCGGCGCAGGTCGGCCACCGTGGCGGGTGGACCGGGCTGGAGCCGGATCACGCCTCGACCTCCAGCCGCAGCGTCCAGTAGGCACCGCAGCCGAGCAGCCCCTCCGGGCGGGACGGATGCTCCGCCTCGCACTCGCAGAGCACCGTGTGGTGGCCCGGCTCCCCGGCCGGAGCCGCGGGTTGCTCCGCCCGCCGGTACAGCTCGTCCACCAATGTGCTGGTCGTCGGATGGTGGCAGCGCGGGCACAGTCCGCTGAGCAGCACCGCCGACCCGAACTCCTGCGCCGTGAAGCCCGCCGCGGCCCGCTCGGCGTACGCCTCGTCGGTGACCTCCGCGTATGGCAGCGGACCCGCCACCGGACCGTTCCCGCCCACCCGAGACCTCCCGCCGCCGTACCGGACCGTCCACGGTAGCCGGCGACGGCGCCGGGGTCAGCCGACGTGTCGGATCACCACCAGGGCCTGGTCGTCCTCGGAGCCGGCGAGCCCGGCCATCACCGCGTCGGCGATCGCACCCACCGGCTCGTCGCGCACCGACTCGATCACCTCGTGCAGCGCGGCCACCCCCGCGTCGTACGGCTGGTTGCGCCGCTCCACCAGCCCGTCGGTGTACGCGATCAGCAGGTCACCCGGGCAGAACGGCGCCGTGGCGACGGTCATCGGCTCGCGCACCATGCCCAACGGCAGCGAGTGCGTGGTGTGCACCGGCTCGGGCGGTCGACCCGGACGGACCAGCACCGGATGCGGATGCCCGGCCCGGGCCACGTCGACCCGCTCGGCGGCTGGGTCGACGGTCATCGCCAGGCAGGTGCCGAGGAAGGCCGTGCCGAGCAGGTCGGTGAGCCGGGGAAAGACCTCGCCCAGCGGCACGCCCAGCCGGATCAGGGTGTTCACCATCGTGCGGAGCTGCGCCATGTCGGCCGCCGCCTCCACCCGGTGCCCGACCACGTCACCGACCACCACGGCGAGCCGGTCACCGTCCAGCAGGACCAGGTCGTGCCAGTCGCCGCCCAGGTGCAGGCCGCTCATGGCCGGCGCGTACCGGGTGGCCACCGCCAGCGACGCCGGGACGCTGCGCGCCGACGTGCGCAGCCGCCCCGCCAGGCGGGTGACCAGGTTGTGCTCGGCGGCGGCCAGCCGGGTCCGCTCCAGCGTCTGCTCGCACAGGTCGGCGATGGTGTCCAGCAGGGCCAGGTCGCCGTCGCGCAGCGCTCGTTCCCGTCGCCACCCGAAGCCCAGCGCGGCGATCGGTTGGCGCTGGGCGTCCAGCAGCGGCAGCGCGACCGTGGTCACCAGGCCGTGCGCGCCGACCGGGTCGGGTAGGCCGGGGAACCGTCGGGCGAACTCGGCCCGGTCGTGGATCACGATCCGCTCGCCGGTGCGTAGCGCCCGGGCGATCGGCCGGGGGTCGTCGATGGTCAGGTCCTCGAAGGTGGCGGCCAGGGACGAGGGGACGTCGGCGTGCCAGAGTCGGACCCGCCGTCCCTCCTCGCGGATGGCCAGGCCCGGCAGCACCGCGCCGAGCGCGACCGGCGCGGCGGTCAGGATGACGCCGATCGCCTCCCTGGTCGACCGGGTCACGCTCAGCCGCGCGGCGAAGTCCGCCATCGCCTGCGCCGAGTCGCCCAGTTCGGCGCGTTGCAGGGCCTGGCTGCACAACCCGGCCACGGTCTCCAGCAGGTTGACCAGACCCTCGTCGTCGCCCACCGGCCGGTCCCAGCGCACCTCCAGTGCGCCCAGCGCCCCGCCGTCGCCGTGCCGCAGCGGCACGCTGAGCCCCGTCGTCGTGCCATCCGTCCCGGTCACCGGCACCGCCACGTTGTCGCGCATCGCCCGGCTCAGCGGTTCGTCCGCGTCGGGGCCTGCCGCGCCCGGCTTGGCGTGGGTCAGGTCCGGGACGCCGGCCAGCGGATCGACCAGGGCGACGCGGACGCTGGCACCGTCGACGACCGCCGGGGCGGTCCGCACCACCGCGTCGACGACCGCCGCGCGGCCCCGCGCGGTGCTCAACGCGCCGGCCAGCCGGGACAGCGCCTCCGCCTGGCGCAGCGCCCGCTGCCGGTCGCTGACGTCGCGGGCGACCGTCGCCACGAACGCGGTGGTGTCCCCGCTGTCGCTGGTGGTCACCGGGAAGGTCTGATGGTCCACATCGAACGGCGGGCCCCCGTGCAGCGGCACCAGCCGGCTCTCCGCCCGGTGGTGTCCGATCCGCAGCGCGGCCGGGATCAACTCCTGCCGCCACACGTCGGGCACCTCCGGCGCGGCGACGTCGACCAGCCGCAGCTCCGCCACGTCGGCGTCGTCGTCCAGGCCGATCAGCGTCCGCCCGGCCGGGTTGAGGTAGACCGCCCGACCGTCCGGGGTGGCCACCGCGATGAGGTCACCGGAGCGTTCCACCAGCGCCTGGAACAGCCGCAGCTCCGCCTGGGTGGCCCGTTCGGCGGTCAGGTCGGTGGCGTACGCCAGCCAGCGCAACGGCTCGCGCTCCAGCGCGACCACCCCGATCAGCACGGGCACCCGGTGCCCGTCGCGGTGCCGGTACTCCTTGGCGTACGCGCGGGCCCGCCCCGCCGTGGCCAGCTCCGTCAGCGCCCGCTCGTCGGCGACCTCCCAGCCCGGCGGGGTGAGCTCCCGCCAGTCCAGCCGCCCCTCGGCCACGTCGCAGGCGGTGTACCCGAGCATGGTCAGGAAGGCGTCGTTGGCCTCGGTGACGCGGTTCTCCTCGCCACCGAAGACGGCCAGCACGTCGGTCGCCGCCAGCCGCTCGTAGCGGGCCCGCTGCTCGCCCAGCGCGTCCAGCAGCCGGCTACGTTCGCTGACGTCGACGACGGTGCAGCCGAGCCCGACCAGCTCGCCGGTGCTGGCGATGCGGATGGGGAAGTGGCTCAGCACCAGGTGCTGCCGCCGGTCCGGCGCCTCGACCTCCAGCTCCACCCCGACGATCGGGCCGCGGTCGAGCGCCTGGCGCATCAGCTCCTCGATCCGGCCGGCGTGCGCCCCCAGCACCTCGGTGGGACGCCGCCCGAGGTGGGCCTCGGCGGGCAGCCGGTCCAGCGCCGCCAACGCCGGGTTGACCTGCAGGTAGCGCAGCTCGGTGTCGACCAGGCCGAAGCCGACCGGGGAGGCGGCCAGCAGCGCCTCGCTGATCGCCGCGCTGCGCCGGGCGGTCGACTCGGCGGTCACCCGGTCGTGCGTGTCGTAGATGGTGCCGATCCACTCGGTGATGTCGCCGGTGCCGTCCCGCAGGCCGGCGGCGCGCAGCGCCACGTGCCGGTAGCCGTGGCTCGGGGCGTGCCAGAGCCGGGCCTCCACCTCGAACAGCGCGGCGTCGGCGGTCCGGACGGCCCGCCAGGCGGCCACCACCCGCCGGCGGTCGCCCGGGTGCAGCGCCGCCGACCAGCCGCTGCGCGCGTAGCGCGGCCACCGCTGCCCGGTGTACGCCTCCCAGGACCGCTGCGGTGCGTCGATCAACCCGTTCGCGTCGCCGGTCCACACCACTGCGGTGGACGCCTCGACGAGGGTGCGGAACCGCCGGTCGGCCCGCCGCCGGTCGGCCGGTGCGGGCTCGGGTCGATCGCCGGCCCCGCCCTCGGTGGTGCCGGTGACCGTGGTGAACACCCCGCCAGGGCGGCCAGATTCGTCCATGACCGGGCCGTGCGAGAGGTCGACGTGGCGCTCCCGCCCGGAGCCGTCGGGGTCGAGCGGCAGCCGCTGGTCGGCGGAGGAGCGGACAGCGGCTCCGGCCAGCACTCCGTCGAGCACCGGGCCGAGGACGTCCCACACCTGCGGCCACGCCTGCGCGCCCGGGCGGCCCAGCGCGTCCGGGTCGGCCTTCCCGAGGATCGGCCGACCGGCGTCGTTGTAGATCAGCACCCGCTGCGGGCCCCACCACAGCAGCACGGGTGAGGGGGAGTGCAGGCAGAGGCTCACGGCGGTGCGCAGACTCTGCGGCCAGGAGTGCGGCGGACCCAGGGGCGTGCCCGACCAGTCGTGCCCGGCGACGCGGGCACCCATCTGACCACCGGCGGCGAACACCGCCCGCCACCGGGAGCCGTCCGCCGGTGCGGCGGCGGACGGGGAGTCGGTCACCCTGGGACCTCCGCTCGGCGCCGCAGACTCGTGCCCATCAGTCGGACCGTACCAGCGCCGGACACCGTCGACCTCGGTCGATCTTGCGGTCCCCGTGCCACGCGGCGTGAGGGAGCGGCGCGGGGGCCCGGCCGGCCCAGTTGCCCGGAGCGTCCGTTGCGGCCGCGCCGGGCGTGCGACGCTGGGCCGGTGCCGCCGACACCGGCCCGGACGTCCGGGCCGGCGCGTCCCGGCCGGACGGCGGAGGGATCACCCATGGCGGGAGTGCCGCAGGTCGACTTCGCGCTCGACACGTACGAGTGCATCGTCCTCTACCCCGGCGCGGCCGCGCGGGCCCTGCCCGCCGAGACCGTGCAGCGGCTCCAGGCGGAGCACGCCGAGCACATCCAGGCGTTGCAGCGTCGCGGCATCATCCTGGTCTCCGGCTCGGTGGACGGGCCGGCCCGCAATCCCGACCCGCCGATCGGCTTCGGCCTGGCCCGCACCGGCTCCGTGGAGGACGTACGCAGCGTGCTGGAGGCCGACCCGGCGGTGCAGGCCGGGCTCTACCGGGTGGACGTGCTGACCTTCCTCTGCCCGGCCGGTTCGCTGGAGTTCCCGCTGGTCAAGACGCAGAGCTGAGCGCGGCCCATCGGCTGCTGTCGTCATGGTGACGGTGCCCGCCCGGCCGCCGGTGCTACGGTCGCGCCCAGCGAGGACCGCCGTCGGGGCGCACCCGGCGCCACCGGCCGGCCCCGGTCGAGGAGTCGCCATGACCTCCGCCGCCCTTCCCGACGTCCCGTCGGCCACCAGCCCGGACATCTCCGTCGCCACCGCCCGGCTGCGTGTCCTGCTCGGCGACCGGCTCTGGCAGCCCGACGACCCGGACTTCACCGCCGCCACCCGGCTCTGGAACGCCGCCGTGGACACCGCTCCCGCGCTCGTCGCGCACTGCCTGGACGCCGAGGAGGTGGCCGGCGCGGTCCGCATCGCCACCGCCTGCCACCTGCCGCTGTCGGTCCGCTCCGGCGGGCACGACTGGGCCGGCCGGGCGCTGCGCGACGGCGGCCTGGTGCTCGACCTGACCGGCCTGCGGGCCGTACGGGTGGACCCGGACGCGGCCACCGTCACCGTGGCCGGTGGCGCGAGCGCCGCCGACGTGCTGGCCGCCACCGCCGCGTACGGCCTGGTGGTGCCCACCGGCGTGGTCCGCGACGTCGGCATGGCCGGGCTCACCCTCGCCGGCGGGTACGGCCCGCTCTGCGGCCGGTTCGGGCTGGCCCTGGACAACCTGCTCGGCGCCGAGGTGGTGCTCGCCAACGGCCGCCGGGTCACCGCCGACGCGGACCACGACGCCGAGCTGTACTGGGCGTTGCGTGGCGGCGGCGGCAACCTGGGTGTGGTCACCGAGCTGCGCTACCGGGCGCACCGGCTGCCGGCGGTGCTGGCCGGGATGATCATGTTCGCGCTGGCCGAGGCGCCCGCCGTGCTGCGCGGCTACCGTGCGCTGCTCACCGAGGCCCCGGACGAGCTGACCGTGATGGCCGGCTTCCTGCCCGGCCCGGCCGGCGAGCCGGTGGTCTTCGTCTGCCCGTTCTACAGCGGCCCGGACCTGGACGCCGGGCTGCCGTGGATGCGGCGCCTCCGCGGGCTCGGCACCCCACTGGTCGACCAGGTGGGCCCCCTGCCGTACGCGGATGCGCTGCGGATGTTCGACGGCGGAATGGCCGACGGCAACCACTACCTGCTCCGCACCCGCTGGCTGCCGGAACTCACCGACGGCGCGCTGGACGCACTGGTCGCCGCCGCCCGGGAGATCAGCTCGCCGTTCTCCGCACTGGCCCTGCACCACTTCCACGGTACGGCCAGCCGGGTTCGGCCCGGCGACACCGCGTTCGCGCTGCGCGCCGACCACCTGCTCGCCGAGGTGATCGCGGTCTGGGCGCCCACCGGGTCGCCCGGGGCGCACCGGCAGTGGGCCGAGCGGACCTCGGCGGCCCTGGCCCCGCACGCCCTGCCCGGCGGTTACCCCAACCTGCTCGCCCCCGAGGAGACCGAGCGGGTCCGGCTGGCCTACGGCGCCAACTGGGAGCGGCTGCGCCGGGCCAAGCACCGCTACGACCCGCGCCACGTGCTCTCCGCCGTGCCCACCCTGCCGCCGTCGACGCACCCCGGCTGACCGGTCGAACGGGAGCACCCGCCGGGTCGGCGGCCGTGGAGGCGTACGATTCCCGGCGCGCGGTCGCCGTTGCCCGCTGCCACAACGTTCCGGTGCGGTTCCGCCCGCCGGCCACGCGCGTACCGCGCGTCGTTGGACAATTGTTCCGCTGTCCGCAAGGGGTCGGCCCGCAGTCCGACCTGAAGGAGAGATTAGCCTGATGGGCGTGACACGCCGTGTGAAGATCGTCTGCACTCTTGGTCCCGCGACCTCCTCTCCGGAGCGCATCCGGGGTCTCGTCGAGGCCGGCATGAACGTGGCGCGACTCAACTTCAGCCACGGCAGCCACGCCGACCACGAGGCGGTCTACCGGCTGGTCCGGGAGGCGTCCGAGGCCGCCGGCCGTCCGGTGGCGGTCCTGGCCGACCTGCAGGGGCCCAAGATCCGCCTCGGCAAGTTCGCCGACGGCCCGCACGAGTGGCGCACCGGCGACTCGGTGGTGATCACCGGCGACGACATCCTGGGCACCAAGGACCGGGTCTCCTGCACCTATCGCAAGCTGCCGCAGGAGGTCAAGCCCGGTGACCGGCTGCTGATCGACGACGGCCGCGTCGCCGTCGAGGTCAGCGACGTCACCGGCAACGACATCCGCGTCCTGGTCACCGAGGGCGGCCCGGTCTCCAACAACAAGGGCATCTCGCTGCCAAACGTCGCGGTGAGCGTGCCGGCGATGTCGGACAAGGACGCCGAGGACCTCCGCTTCGCCCTCGGGCTCGGGGTCGACCTGGTGGCGCTCTCCTTCGTCCGCTCCGCCGACGACATCAAGCTCGTGCACGGCATCATGGCCGAGGAGGGCGTGCACCGCCCGGTGCTGGCCAAGGTCGAGAAGCCGGAGGCGGTGGACCACCTCGAGGCCATCGTGCTGGCCTTCGACGGCGTGATGGTGGCCCGTGGCGACCTGGGCGTGGAATTGCCGCTGGACCAGGTCCCGCTGGTGCAGAAGCGGGCCGTGCAGCTGTGCCGGGAGAACGCCAAGCCAGTCATCGTGGCCACCCAGATGCTCGACTCGATGATCGAGAATTCCCGCCCCACCCGCGCCGAGGCCTCCGACGTGGCCAACGCGGTGCTCGACGGCGCGGACGCGGTCATGCTCTCCGGCGAGACCAGCGTCGGCAAGTACCCGGTGCTGACCGTCAGCACCATGGCCAAGATCGTGACGACCACCGAGGGCGGCTCGATCGGTGTGCCGCGGCTGCAGCACGACCCGCGTACCCACGGTGGCGCGCTCACCGTCGCCGCCTCCTCGATCGCCCGAGCCATCGGCGCCAAGGCGCTGGTCGCCTTCTCGCAGACCGGTGACACCGTGCGGCGGCTGTCCCGGCTGCACTGCGACCTGCCGCTGCTGGCGTTCACCCCGGTCCCCGAGGTGCGCAGCCAGCTCGCCCTCTCCTGGGGCGTGGAGACCTTCCTGATGCCGTTCGTCGAGCACACCGACGACATGTTCCGCCAGGTCGACCAGGCGCTGCTCGGGCTCAACCGGGCCAACCCGGGCGACTACGTGGTGATCGTGGCGGGCAGCCCGCCCGGCACCCCCGGCTCGACCAACACCCTGCGCGTGCACCAGCTCGGTTCGCTGGTCGACGCGGCGTCGGCGCGGGCGCTGCAGTGAGCGACGGTCGAGTCGCGGTCGGCCAGGCCGCGGTGGACCAGCTGCTGGAGGTGCTCGACCTCGAGTCGACCGGTGAGATGTCCTTCCGGGGGATGAGCCCCCCGGTCGGTCCGCAGCGGGTGTACGGCGGCCAGGTCGCCGGCCAGGCCCTGGTCGCCGCCGGCCGCACGGTCGACCCGGAGCGGTTCGTGCACTCGCTGCACGGCTACTTCGTCCGCCCCGGCGACCCGCACGAGCCGATCGAGTACCAGGTCGAGAACGTCCGTGACGGTCGCTCCTTCTCGGTGCGCCGCTCGGTCGCCCTGCAGCACGACAAGCCGATCTTCTTCATGTCGGCGTCGTTCCAGCGCGCCGAGGAGGGGCTGGACCACCAGGCACCGGCCCCGCTGGACGTGCCCGGGCCGGAGGACGTCCCGACGATGACCGACCGGCTCTCCCGCTATCCGGAGCGGCTCGGCATCTGGGGTCAGATCCCGCGCCCGATCGACGTGCGCTACGTCGGCGAGCCGGGCTGGGTGCGCCCCGGTGACCGGCCCGCCGACCCGCACCAGCGGGTCTGGATGCGCATCGACGGCAAGCTGCCGGACGACCCGCTGCTGCACGCCTGCGCGCTCACCTACGCCTCGGACCTGACCCTGCTGGACTCGGTGCTCTCGGTGCACGGCGAGGTCTGGGGGCCCGGCGGGGTGGTCGGCGCCAGCCTCGACCACGCGCTGTGGTTCCACCGGCCGTTCCGCGCCGACGAGTGGTTCCTCTACGACTGCTGGAGCCCGTCCGCCTCCGGTGCCCGCGGGCTGGCCACCGGTCGGATGTTCACCACCGACGGCCAGCAGATCGCCAGCGCCGTGCAGGAAGGCCTGCTGCGTCGCGTCGGCGCCTGAACCCGTCGGTTCGTCCCCGCCCGGCACGCACCTGAGCGCACGGTGCGTACCGGGCGGGAACGACCGTCCAGCGGGTGGCGAGCGCGTCAGGGCTGATGGATGGCCTCGCCGGCGATCTCGATCTGCACGCTCTTTCCCACCAGAACCCCGCCACTTTCGAGCGCGACATTCCAGAGCAGCCCGTAGTCCTCACGGTTGATTTCCGCGGTCGCGCTGAATCCGAAGATGTTCTGGCCGTACGGATCGCGGCGGGCGCCACCGAAATTCACCTGGAGGTCGACCGCCCGGGTGATTCCTCTCACCGTCAGCTCACCGCTGAGGGTGAAACGTCCAGACGCCGCGCCGGAAGGCGGCGTGAGATTGTGACTTCGGCCTCGTCCACCCGGCCGGTGATTCCGCAACCGGGCCCAGTAGAAAATCGGGTCCTCGTTGCCCTGCCAACTGATACCCGTGCTTCGATATTCGAGGGTGGGATAGCGCTCCACGTCGAGGAAGTCGGCACTCTTGAGGTGCGTGTCCCGGTCGGCGCTTCCGGTGGTGATGCTCGCGGCCTGGATGGTCGCGGTCACCGAGGAGAGCAGCGGGTCCTCCGCCACGCGGATTTCCGCGGTCGCCTCGGCGAATTCGCCGCGTACCGGGCTCACCATCATGTGTCGAGACAGGAAACCGACCCGCTTGTGCGCCTGATCGAGACGATAGGTGCCAGCGACCGGGATGGTCATGCCATCCCAGGTGCGTGTTGCGATATCGGTCATCGTGTCGCCCTCCCCCCGGCGCAGGACCCGGGTGTTTATCAATGTGCTGATGGAGCCCGCGTAAAAGCGTCACGCAGTTGTGCTTCGCGCCCAGCATAGGGACGTCGCGGATCGGCTTTCCGGGGCGCACCGACCGGTGGATCATGATGCATGTCACCCGCCCTCGAATGCCCGGCGCGATCGGCACGAGCAGCGCGGGTTCCGGTCGATCCGTGGCCGAGCCGGCCGAGGGTCGCCCGTCCGGGCGGCCGACCAGAGGGCTAGCCTTGCCGGCATGCGCCTTTCCGCCCGGGTCGACTACGCCCTTCGCGCGGCCGCCGAGCTGGCCGCGACGGCCAGCGGTCCCGGGCGGGGCCGACCGGTCACGGCCGATCAGATCGCCCGGGCGCAGGAGATCCCGCCGAAGTTCCTGGAGAGCATCCTGCTCCAGCTGCGCCGCGGCGGCGTCGTGCACGCCCAGCGCGGCCCGGAGGGCGGCTACTGGCTGGCCCGGCCGGCCGACGAGATCTCCCTCGCCGAGGTGATCCGGGTGATCGACGGGCCGCTCGCGAACGTGCGTGGGCAGCGGCCGGAGCAGCTCGGCTACCACGGCGCGGCCCGCGCCCTGCAGGAGGTCTGGATCGCCCTGCGGGCCAGTGAGCGGGAGATCCTGGAGCAGGTCACGGTGGCCGACGTGGCCGCCGGCACCCTGCCCGGGCGCGTCACCGAGCTGGCGGCCGACCCGCGCGCCTGGATCTGAGCACCGGCGTCCCACCCACCGACAGGGACTTGACCCGGACCTCCGCGTGCCGCATTGTCGACCAAGTCGATAGGACATGCCGTAAAGTCGGGGGGCGCTCGTGCGCAAGCTGCTGGTCCTCGCTCTCGTCGGCCTCGCCGCGCAGCTCGTCGACGGCTCGCTCGGCATGGCGTACGGGCTGACGTCGTCCACCCTGCTGCTGGTCGCCGGGGTCGCCCCGGCCACCGCGTCGGCCTCGGTGCACCTGGCGGAGATCGGCACCACGCTCGCCGCCGGCGTGGCGCACTGGCGCTTCGGCAACGTCGACTGGCGGGTGGTGGCCCGGATCGCCGTGCCCGGCGCCATCGGCGCCTTCGCCGGCGCCACTGTGCTGAGCGCCATCTCCACCGCATCGGCCGCGCCCTGGATGGCCGGCATCCTGTTCACCCTCGGCGCGTACCTGCTGGTGCGCTTCTCCCGTCCGCTGCGCGCCAACCCGGGCGCGGGCCGGTTGCGGGGCAGGTTCCTCAGCCCGCTCGGCCTGGTCGCCGGCTTCGTCGACGCCACCGGCGGCGGAGGCTGGGGCCCGGTCGCCACCCCGGCGCTGCTCGTCTCCGGCCGGCTGGAGCCGCGCAAGGTCATCGGCTCGGTGGACACCGCCGAGTTCATGGTGGCCGGCGCGGCCAGCGTCGGCTTCCTGATCGGGCTGGGCACCGAGGGTTTCCTGCTGCCCACCGTCGCCGCGCTGCTCATCGGCGGCCTGATCGCCGCCCCGCTGGCCGCCTGGCTGGTGCGGATCGTGCCGGCCCAGTTGCTGGGCGCGGCCATCGGCGGCGTGATCGTGCTGACCAACGCCCGCACCCTCATCCGCGCCGCCGAACTGGACGGTCCCGCCCGCCCGACGCTCTACCTCCTGCTGGTGGTCGGCTGGCTGGCCGCGCTGGTGCTCGCCGTGCGCGCGCTGCGCCGCACCCGCCGGGCCCGCGCCGCCGCCGCCGCGCCGATTGCCGCGCCGTCGCCGACCGTCGTCGAGCCGCCGGCTGCTCCGGTCCCGACCTCGGCCGCACCGCGCCCGGCCGCCGACACCGCGCGGGTCGGCCTGACCGCCGCCGGTACGCCGGCCGTCCGCTGACCCGTCGGCTGAGTGCCGGCGGGCACACCCGGCGGGGGTGGGGTGCGGGCCGACGCTCTCGGGTGCCAGACTTCGAGGCCCGGGCGACCCGCGAGCACGTGCGGATCGGTCCCGACCGCCATAGGCCATGAGCCGGGAGGGAACGCATCATGGGTGACCAGCCCGAGCCGGAGCCGCGCGCCGTGACCGCGGCGATCGACCCTGCCGTTCCACCGAGCGGCCCCGGCTGCGTCGAGTGCGAATCCTCCGACGGGTGGTGGTTCCACCTGCGCCGCTGCGCGGCCTGCGGCCACGTCGGCTGCTGCGACTCCTCGCCGAGCCAGCACGCGACCGCTCACGCAGCCGCGACGGGTCACGCCGTCATTCAGAGCTTCGAACCCGGCGAGTCGTGGTTCTGGGACTACTCCAACGACCAGTTCTACGACGAGGGGCCGGAGCTGGCCAAGCCGCACTCGCACCCTCTCGACCAGCCCGCCCCCGGCCCCCGGGGCCGGGTACCGGAGGACTGGCAGACCCGGCTGCACTGACGCGACCGGCCGGCCCGGTCGACACCTCCGGCGGCCGTGCCCGGCAACGAGGGTCGGGGGTCACCGTGGTCACGCGACGGCGACGTGGGGATCTTCAACATCGCCACGTCGCCTGAGTTCCGTGGCCGTGGATCCGCCCGCCTGCTCACCGAGCAGATCATGCGCGGTGTGTTCGCGGCCGGGGCACGATGGCGCTGATGCTGTGACACCCTGAAGCGGTGGGCGACGACCGCATCGACCGGACCCGCGAACCGTCGCCGCCCTGGCCCCGGCTGCGGGTGGCGGAGTGGGCCGACACCAGGGACACACTGCACATGTGGACCCAGATCGTCGGGAAGATCCGGATGGCGCACACGCCGACGATCAACCACTGGTGGCACGTCACGCTCCACCTCAGTGCCCGCGGGTTGACCACGTCGGCGGTGCCGTATCGGGACGGGGCGTTCGACATCGAGTTCGACTTCCTCGACCATCGGCTGTACCTGCGCACCAGCGACGGCCGGTCCCGGAGCGTGGCGCTGGAGCCCAAGCCGGTCGCGGCGTTCTACCGGGAGACCATGGACGCGCTGGCCGGGCTGGGCGTACAGACGCGGATCCATGCCGTCCCCAACGAGGTCGAGCCAGCCATCCCGTTCGCCGAGGACCAGGTGCACACGTCGTACGACGGGGCGGCGGCGCAGTTGTTCTGGCGGCAGCTGCTGCAGGCCGAGCGGGTCATCGGGCGGTTCCGGTCCGAGTTCGTCGGCAAGACCAGTCCGGTGCACTTCTTCTGGGGCGCGATGGACCTGGCGTACACCCGGTTCTCCGGCCGGGCCGCTCCGCCGCACCCGGGTGGCGCGCCGAACTGCCCGTCGTGGGTGATGCGCGAGGGCTACTCGCACGAGCTGGCCAGCTGCGGCTTCTGGCCGGGCGGCGGTGCGGAGGGCGCCTTCTACGCGTACGCGTACCCGGAGCCGCCCGGATACGCCGAACGGCGCGTCCGCCCGGACGCCGCCTCCTACGACGTCGGCAGCGGTGAGTTCCTGCTCCCGTACGAGGCGGTGGCCGGCTCGCCGGACCCGGACGCGGTCCTCGCCGAGTTTCTCCGGTCCACCTATGAGGCCGCCGCCGACCTCGGAGGCTGGGACCGGCGAGCTCTCGAGGCCGGCCCGCGCGGCGGCTAGTGCCTCGATCGATCAGCGGCGCCGGGTTGCCCTGCGCGGTCAGCCGGCCAGCAGCTTGTCGGCGGCGTCGGCGAGCAGGGTCCACGCCTCGTCCACGTGCCGCGCGGAGGTCTGCGGTGAGCCGACCGCGAGCCGCAGCACGTACCGGCCGTCCACCCGGGTGTGCGTCAGGTGCACCCGGCCGGACGCGTTGACCCGGGCCAGCAGCTCCGCGTTGGCCTCGTCGTCGGCGCGCAGCCGGAAGCAGACCAGCGAGAACGGGTGCGCCGCGGCCAGTTCGAACCGGTCGTCGGCACGGACCCGGTCGGCGAACCGGGCCGCCAGGGCCACCCCGGAGCGGATGTGCGCCCGCAGCCCCTCGACGCCGTACCAGCGCAGCACGAACCAGAGCTTCAGCGCCCGGAACCGCCGGCCCAGCGGCACCTGCCAGTCCCGGTAGTCCAGCACCGCGCCGGACTCGCTCGCCGCGTTGCGCAGGAACTCCGGCAGAACGGTCAGCGCCTCGATCAGCTCGCCCCGGTCGGCCACCCAGAACGCGTCGCAGTCGAAGCCGGTGAGCAGCCACTTGTGCGGGTCGAAGCAGTAGGAGTCGGCGTACTCCAGGCCCGCGTGCGACCAGCGCAGCTCCGGGCAGACGGCGGCGGCGCCCGCGTACGCGGCGTCGACGTGCAACCAGATCCCGTACTCGGCGCAGATCGCCCCGATCTCCGGCAGCGGATCCACCGCGGTGGTGGAGGTGGTGCCGATGGTGGCCACCACGATCGCGGGCACGTCCCCGCCCGCCCGGTCCGCCTCGATCGCGGAGCGCAACGCCGCCGGGCGCAGCGCCTGGGTCTGCGGGTCCACCTCGACCGGGCGGATCCCGTCCGTGCCCAGCCCGGCGATCCGCACCGCCTTCTCGATCGAGGAGTGCCCGTGCACCGAGGTGTACGCGCGGTAGCGCCGGTCGACGCCCACGTCGCGCCAGCGTCCCCCGCTGGCCCGGTGCAGCGCGGCGAGGGTGGCCACCAGGGTCGCCGAGGACGCGGAGTCCTGGATGACCCCACCGCCGGTGCCGGTCGAACGGAACCGCCGCGGCAGGTCCAGCAGCTGCGCCAGCCAGTCCATCAGCACCGTCTCCAGCTCGGTGCAGGCCGGGCTGGTGGCCCAGAGCATGCCCTGCACGCCGAGGCCGGAGCTGACCAGGTCGCCCAGGACGCTCGGACCGGAGGTGTTGGCCGGGAAGTAGCCGAAGAAGCCCGGGTGCTGCCAGTGGGTCAGCCCGGGCACGACGATCGCGTCCAGGTCGGCCAGGACCGCGTCGACCGGCTCACCTGCGGTGGGCGGCCCGGCCGGCAGGGCGGCGGCCACCGTGCCCGGCGGGTCGGCCGTCGTGACCGGCCGCTGCTCCAGCGTGGCCCAGTAGTCGGCGATCCAGTCGACGACGGCGTGGCCGGCGCGGCGGAATTCGTCGGGGTCCATGTGCGGTGCGCTCACCCGGATCAGTTGATCAGGCGGCGGACGGCGAGGCAAGACCCCGAGGGCGGTCTCCGGTGGACCCGTCCGGGGTGGCAGGCACCGGGCCGTAGCCGCGGAAACGCACAGCTCCGGCCCGGTGCGCCACACCGCGACATTCCCGACCCGTCCCGACCGGGAATGTCGTACCACCACCGGCACCAACATTAGGCACCCTCAGGGTCGCGGGGGTGACGCCGACGTGAAGATCGTGTTTCAGGCCTCCCGGCGCAGGCCGCCCGCCACCGTCTCGGCGATCAGCTCGTACGAGCGCACCCGGTCCTCGACGTCGTAGACCAGCGTGGTCAGCATCAGCTCGTCCGCGCCGGTGCGCTCCAGCAGGTCGGTCAACTGCCGGCGTACCGTCTCGGGCGAGCCCATCGCCTGACCGTCGCGGCGCTGCTCGACGAACTCCCGCTCGATCTCGGTGTACGGGTACGCCGCCGCCTCCTCGGGCGTCGCCAGGGGCTCCGGCTTGCCGGAGCGCAGTCGCAGGAACGACAGCGCGCTCGGCCCGGCCAGCCACTGCGCCCGCTCGTCGGTCTCGGCGCAGACGGCGTTGACCGCCACCATCGCGTACGGCTTGTCCAGCCACTGCGAGGGCCGGAAGTGCTGCCGGTACAGCGCCAGCGCCGGCAGGGTGTTGGCCGAGCTGAAGTGGTGCGCGAAGGAGAACGGCAGACCGAGCAGGCCGGCCAGTTGCGCGCTGAAGCCGCTGGAGCCGAGCAGCCAGATCGCCGGCTGCTCACCCCGGCCCGGGGTGGCGATGATCGGCCCCGGCCGCTCACCGCTGAAGTAGTTCATCAGGTCGGCCAGCTCGCGCGGGAAGCCCTCGGCCGAGAGCCCCTCCATCGTCCGGCGCAGCGCCAGCGCGGTCACCTGGTCGGTGCCCGGCGCCCGGCCGATGCCCAGGTCGATCCGGCCCGGGTGCAGCGCCTCCAGGGTGCCGAACTGTTCGGCCACCACCAGCGGCGCGTGGTTGGGCAGCATCACCCCACCCGAGCCCAGCCGGATCGTCGAGGTGGCCGCGGCCAGGTGGGCGAGCAGCACCGCGGGGGCGGAGCTGGCGATCGCCGGCATGTTGTGGTGCTCGGCCACCCAGAACCGGTGGTAGCCCAGCTCCTCGGTGCGGCGGGCCAGCTCGGTGGTGGCCCGCAGCGCCGCGCCAGCGGTGGTGCCCGCAGCGACCGGGGCAAGATCAAGGACAGACAGCGGTACGGAGATCACACCCAGCGGCAACTCCACCGCCTGCGCATTCATTCCGAAGGAAGGGCCCCCTGTTAACGCCTCCGGTTGTACAGGGGGCCCTTGCTAACACCTGGCCGCCGGTGGCTCAGCCCATGCCGCGGGCCTGCTCGAAGATCAGGCTGGTCTGGGTGTGCTGCACCGCCGGGTCCACCGCCAGGTGGTCCAGCACGAAGTCGCGCAGCGCGTCGCCGGATGCGGCCCGCACGTGCAGCACGTAGTCCTCCGCGCCCGCCACGTGGAACACCGACACCACCCCGGGCAGCCGCACCGACCGGGCCCGGAACGCGTCCACCGCCGCCCGCTCGTGCGCGGTCAGCCGCACCGACACGAGCGCCTGCAACGGCAGGCCGATGGCCGCCGGGTCCACCTCGGCGTGGAAGCCGCGGATCGCGCCGGACTCGCGCAGCACCCGGGTGCGGGTCAGACACGTCGACGGTGCCACCCCGACCCGCTCGGCGAGGGCGTTGTTGGGCAGCCGGCCGTCCGCGGCCAACTCGGTCAGGATCGCGCGGTCCACGTCGTCAAGGGCGGTGGACGGCCGCACATCGTTCGGCGAAGGGGGCATGACGCCATCCTCACCCGAATCCTTCAGCGGATCCAGTGCAAGCGGCAGAATTTCGTTCGAAGCTATTGCCCAATGTCGCCCTGATGTTCGACGCTTCCGCCATGACGACGGTGGACACCCGGGCCGTACACGCCGGCCGCGACGACCTGCGAGCGCTCGGCGTGCACGTACCGCCGATCGACCTGTCCACCACCAACCCGCTGCCCTCGGTCGACGCCGGCGGTGACGCCTACCAGCTGCTCGCCACCGGCGGCACCCTCCCGGCCGGCGACAGCGCCGTCTACCAGCGGCTCTGGAACCCGACCGTGGCCCGCTTCGAGACCGCCCTCGCCGACCTGGAGGGCACCGCGCAGGCCGTCGCCTTCGCCAGCGGCATGGCCGCGCTCACCGCCACGCTGCTCGCCGCCGGCCGGGACGGCCGCCGGCACGTGGTCGCCGTCCGGCCGCTCTACGGCGGCACCGACCACGTGCTCGCCACCGGGCTGCTCGGCACCACCGTCACCTGGGCCCGCCCCGACGAGGTCGCCGCCGCCCTGCGCCCCGACACCGCGCTGGTCATCGTCGAGACGCCCGCCAACCCCACCCTCGACCTGGTGGACATCGCCGCCCTCGCCGACGCCGCCGGGGACGTACCGCTGCTGGTCGACAACACCGTCGCCACCCCCGTACTCCAGCAACCGGCCCGGCACGGCGCCGCGCTCGTCCTGCACAGCGCCACCAAGAGCATCGGCGGGCACGGCGACGTGCTCGCCGGCGTGGTCGCCTGCGACGCCGACTGGGCCGCCCGGCTGCGCCAGGTCCGCGCGGTCACCGGCGCGATCCTGCACCCGCTCGGCGGCTACCTGCTGCACCGCGGCCTGCAGACCCTGCCGGTGCGGGTACGCGCCCAGCAGGCCACCGCCGAGAAGCTCGCCGGCTGGCTCACCGACCACCCCGCCGTGCACCGCGTCCACCACCCCTCGGTGCACGACCCGGCCGCGCTGGTCGGCCGGCAGATGGCCGGCCCCGGCAGCCTGCTCGCCATCGAGGTGCACGGCGGCGCGTCCGCGGCCGCCGCGGTCGCCGGCGCCTGCGAGCTGATCACCCACGCGGTGTCGCTCGGCGGCGTGGACACCCTGATCCAGCACCCCGCCTCGCTCACCCACCGTCCGGTCGAGGGCGAGGCGAAACCGGCCGGAGGGCTGCTGCGCCTCTCGGTCGGGCTGGAGGACCCGGAGGACCTGCGCGCCGACCTCGCCCGCGCGCTCGCCGTCCTCGGCTGACGGTCCGCCCGACCGGACGGAAGACGCGAATGCCGTCGTGGACGGTCAGGACTTCGGACCGACGTGCCGGTCGAGCGCGGCGACCGCCTCCCGTCGGGCGACGGACAGCGAGTTGCGCCGGTTCATCCGCCAGGCGATGTCGAGCAGATCGAGCGCCCACTGGCAGAGCCGCATGATGTCGCTCGACTCGTTGACGAACATGTAGCGCGGGTAGACGTACTCCTTGCCGCGGACGGTGACCCGGTTGGCGAACCGGCAGCCATCGGAGTGGAACAGGCCACGCAGGAAGTCGCCGGGGTGGCACCGGACAATGTCCTGCTGCCAGTCGGCGAGCACGATCGAGCGCTCATGCTTCTTGCCGGGGCCATGCTGAAGTAGCAGGCAGGGCCAGTGCTTGCCGTAGCTCTGCACGCTGACGCAGCCCGGCTGCTGGACGCGCTGCACCTTCGTGGCTAGCACCCCGCGCATGGCGGCGTCGCACGCCTCGATCAGCCCGGGCCAGGTGCTGGCGCAGGCGATGCGGAGCACCGGCACCCGTGTCGAGGTGACCAGGTGCCCGTCGCCCAGATACAGACCGAGCAGGTAGGCGTACGCCGATGGATCTGTCGGATTGTCGACGTCCTTGCGGCAACGGAAACAGCGCAGAGCCGTGACCTGGACGAGCGGTTCGGGGCGGTCCCGACACCAGTGCCAGACGGTGCGGTAGGACAGCCCCACGCGTCGGGCGACGTCGGCGATGCTGGCCCCGGACAGGTGGAGCCGCCGAGCGCGAGCGCGGATATCTGGGGGATGCACGGCGCCATCATCGAACGCCCGTACGACAATTTTGGTGTCCCCGGTGGGATTCGAACCCACACTGTCGGAGGTTTGAGCTCCGTTTCTCTACCGGTTGGAATACGGGGACGCCCGGGCCGAATGCTCTGGCGGCCTCCCATAGGTTACCCACTACGCTAAGGACGGCGACACCCGGCTGGGCGGGTGTCGGGTAATGACTGGTGGGGGTAGGGCTGGTGGCCGAGACGCCGACGGATGCCGAGCGCAGGCGGGTGCTGATCGCCGAGGACGAGGCGCTCATCCGGCTGGACCTCGCCGAGATGCTGGTGGAAGAGGGCTACGAGGTGGTGGGGGAGGCCGGCGACGGCGAGACCGCCGTCCGGCTCGCCGAGGAGCTGAAGCCCGACCTGGTCATCCTCGACATCAAGATGCCGATCATGGACGGGCTGGCCGCCGCCGAGCGGATCGCGGGCGCCCGGATCGCCCCGGTGATCATCCTGACCGCGTTCAGCCAGCGCGACCTGGTGGAGCGGGCCCGGGCGGCCGGCGCGATGGCGTACCTGGTGAAGCCGTTCCAGAAGAGCGACCTGGTCCCGGCCGTCGAGATCGCGCTCTCCCGCTACTCGGAGATCGCCGCCCTGGAGGCGGAGGTCGCCGGGCTGACCGACCGCCTGGAGATCCGCAAGACGGTGGAGCGGGCCAAGGGCGCGCTGATGACCACGTACGGCATGACCGAGCCGCAGGCGTTCAAGTGGATCCAGCGCACGGCGATGGACCACCGGTTGACCATGAAGGAGGTCGCCGAGCGGATCCTCGCGGAGACCGCTGGCGGCGAGGTGGCGCAGCCGACCGGCTGAGCGTGAGCGGGGTTCCATGGATGCGATGCCGTCGATAGCATCGCGGGATGGCCCTCCGGCGCGCTGTCGCGGTGCTCGGCATAGTCGCCGTACTGACGAGCGGCTGTTCCTGGCTGCCCGACCGGGACGACCCTTCGCCGCAGCCACTCCGCCCGGTCTGGACGGAGGTGGCGCTGCCGACGCCGCCCGGCCCGGCTGGTCGTCTCATGGTGCGGGACGCGGCGGTCTGCGCCGACCGGTGGTACGTGGTCGGCGCGGTGGGTGACGCCACGGGCGTGGTCACCCGGCCGGCGGCGTGGACCAGCCTGGACGGCACCTCGTGGACGGCGATGGCGCTCACGCCGATCAGCTACTACGGGCGCCAGAACGTGCTCTACTCGGTGGCCTGCCGCTCCGGTCGGATCGCGGTGCTCGGCGCCAAGCGCGGTGGCGCACACGCCAATCCCCGCACGAGCAGCTGGCAGCACCTGCCGGACGGGACGCTGACCGAGGTGCGGGCGCCGTACGACCTGTACGGCGGGTCGCAGGCGGTGGACGTGGCCCGGATGGTGTCGGGTGCCCGCGGTTGGTTGATCACCGGCAACCGCACCAGCGGTGCGGCGGTCTGGCGGTCACCGGACGCCGCCCGGTTCCAGATCGTCGAGGGCGCCCCGCAGCTCGCCTCGGACGGTGCCGGCGAGACGTGGAACTTCGACGCCGTCGAGACGGAGTCCGGCTGGCTGGCGGTGGGCGGTGTCATCCCGCCGGGGCGGGTGGACCGCGACCCGCTGGCGTGGCGGTCCGACGACGGGGTGACCTGGCAGCGGGTGCCCGTGCCGGGTGGCCCGGAGTACGACGAGTTGCAGCGGGTGGTGCTGCTGCAGGGCCGCCCGGTGGCGGTCGGGCTGCGCGGTCGGGCGTTCGGTGCCTGGCGGGCCGACGGCGGTTCCGCGGGGCAGTGGCGGGCGGCGGGGGGCTTCGGCCGGGGCCAGACCGAGGGGATCCCGGGTGTTCGGGGGCTCACGGTCGCCGGGGACGGGTTGTTCGCCGCGACGACCGACGGGTCCGGCCACGCGCTGTGGCGCTCCACCGATGCGGGGGAGAGTTGGCGGCCGGTGGCGGCACCGGTGCCGGCGCCGAGCGGTGCGGAGCGGGCGGCGACGATCGTCGGCACGCCCGACCAGCTGCTCGTCCTGATCGATGACGCTCGTGCGGGCCGGGTCTTCCGCGCCGATGCCAATGTGCCCTGAGTTGTCGGTGTGACGGACGAGGGATCATCGAGGCTTCTGTTCGTAACGGTTTGGCAAGCCTGGCCCTCAGGCCTTCCGAAGCCGTTTACCGCTCAAGTACGCTCCGCCATCACGAGCCGTAACGCGGTGTGCCGATTCTCACCGGGCGGTGGCAGTGGACGGCTTCTCTTGGCCGGCCACCCGGTGCCGGCACACTTGCGATCTGGAGGAGGTCAGGAAGCCGTGAGGCGTAATTTCGTACGGGCGCTGGGCGCTGTGGGGCTGGCGGCGAGCCTGTTCGCCGCCGCCGGTTGCCAGGATTCGGGCAGTGGCGGCAACGAGGCCGGCGGTAACGGTAAGTGCGGTGGCAAGGTCGCCATCTTCGGCGCCTTCACCGGCCCGAACGCCGGTCTGGTGACGCCGTCGCTGAACGGCGCGAAGCTGGCCTTCGAGCAGTTCAGCGCCAAGAACCCCGACTGCAAGGTCGAGCTGAAGGAGTACGACACCACCGGCGACGCGACGCAGGCCACGCCTGTGGCGAACCAGCTCGCCCAGGACCAGTCCGTCGTGGCGGTCATCGGTGGTCACTTCTCGGCGGAGTCCAAGGCGACCATGCCGATCTACGAGGGTGCCGGCCTGGTGATGGTGAGCCCCTCGGCCACCGCCACCGAGCTGACCGCGACCGGCAACAAGGCGTTCCACCGGGTCGTCGGCAACGACGGCACCCAGGGAGCGGCGGCCGTCGCCTACATGAAGAACCTGCTCAAGCCGACCAAGGTCTTCGCGATCGACGACGGCACGCCGTACGGCTCGGGCATCATCGCCGAGGTCAAGAAGGGCCTCGGCCCGGTGGTGGTCAACAGCGACAAGGTGCAGACCGACCAGACGAACTTCGACGCCACCATCTCGAAGATCAAGTCGTCCGGCGCGGACGCGATCGCCTACGCCGGTTACACCAACGAGGCGGCGCCGCTGCTCAAGCAGGCGCGTGCCGCGGGCATCACGGCCAAGTTCGTCGGCTTCGACGGCCTCTACGACCCGAACTTCCCGGCGGGTGCGGGTGCGGGCGCTGAGGGCGCGATCGTGACCTGCCCGTGTCTGCCGGCCACCGAGGCGGGTGGCACCTTCTCCGCCGACTACGAGAAGAAGTTCGGCGCGGCGCCGGGCTCCTACGGTGCCGAGGGCTTCGACGGGGCGAACGTGCTGCTCGACGGCTTCAAGGCCGGCAAGAGCACGCGCAAGGACATGATGGACTGGGTGAACTCCTACGACAAGCAGGGTGTCTCCAAGTACATCAAGTTCGACGAGACCGGTGACGTGGACAAGTCCAAGGTCGTCATCTGGGCGTACGAGGTCAAGGGCGGCCAGATCGTGCCTCAGCAGGAGATCAAGCTCAGCTGAACTGGAATCCGCGGTGCGGCCGGGAGCCAACTGGCTCCCGGCCGCACTCGGTAAATGAGGAGATTTCGTGAACTTCGATGAACTCTTCGGGCATCTGGGTCAGCACACCGTCGACGGTTTGGCGAAGGGTTCCATCTACGCCCTCGTCGCGCTCGGCTACACGCTGGTCTACGGGGTACTGAAGCTGATCAACTTCGCCCACTCCGAGGTGTTCATGGTGGGCACCTTCACCGTCCTCGGTGTGTGGAGCCTGTTGGGCGCCACGGACAATCCGGCGCTGGGCACCGTGGTGCTGCTCCTGGTGGCCGGCCTGCTGGGCGCGGCAGTCGCGTCCGGTCTGACCGCGGTCGCTGTGGAGCGGATCGCGTATCGCCGGCTACGCCGGCTCAACGCTCCTCCGCTGATCTTCCTGATCACCGCAATCGGCCTGTCGCTGGTGATGTCCGAGGCGTTCGGACTCTGGCAGGGCCGCCTCGTCGTCGGCGCTCCGAACGTGTTCCAGCGGGAGGTGCTGTTCTCCGTCGGTGGCACCGAGGTGACGAACATCCAGCTCCTGACCGTCTTCGCCGCGGTGTTGATGATGGTCGGGCTCGACGTGTTCATCAATCGCACCCGGTACGGCCGGGGCGTGCGGGCGGTCGCGCAGAACCCGGACACGGCGGCGCTGATGGGTGTCAACAAGGACCGGGTGATCGCGCTCATCTTCCTGCTCGGTGGCCTGCTCGCCGGCGCCGCGGCGCTGCTGTGGGTGGTCCGCTACGGCAACACCCGGTTCAACGTCGGCTTCATCCTGGGCCTGAAGGCGTTCACCGCCGCCGTACTCGGCGGCATCGGCAACCTGCGCGGAGCCCTGCTCGGTGGCCTCCTGCTCGGCGTCGTCGAGGTCTATGCGGCGACGCTCACCCAGTCCAACTGGGAGGACGTCGCGGCGTTCATCGTGCTGGTGATCGTCCTGCTGTTCCGCCCGACCGGCCTGCTCGGCGAGTCTCTGGGGAGGGCACGCGCATGACCACGATGACCAAGAGCCCGACCGGCGGGCTGCGGAGGCTCACCGGCGACATCGGTAACCGCTTCCGGGCGCTGCCGAAATGGCAGCGCGGGCTCACCTTCGCCGCGTTCGTGGCGTTTCTCTACTACCTGCCGCTGCTCGGCATTCCAGGCCTGACCTGGCTGCGCACCGACTACGCGGCCAACGGCAACAACTGGGCCGGCGTGCTCTTCGTCTGCGCGGTCTACGTCCTCATCGCCATCGGCCTCAACGTGGTGATCGGCCTGGCCGGTCTGCTGGACCTCGGCTATGTCGGCTTCTTCGCCGTCGGCGCGTACAGCGTGGGTCTGTTCGGCTCGACCCAGTCGCCGGTGGTCAAGGGGCTGCAGGAGCGCTTCGACCTGCCGCAGGGCTGGGCGGTGACCTGGGCGATCTGCATCCCGCTCGCGATCGCCCTGGCGATGATCTCCGGTGTGCTGCTGGGCTGGCCGACCCTGCGTCTGCGCGGCGACTACCTGGCGATCGTCACCCTGGGCTTCGGCGAGATCATCCGGATCGTGTTCCGCAACGTCACGTGGTCCGGCGGGCCGCAGGGCATCGCCGCGATCCCGGGCCCGGAAGGGCCCGCGTCGGGGGACAACCGCATCTTCGGTCTGATCGACGCCAAACCCTGGTACTGGCTGGCGTTGACCGTCGTCCTTCTCCTGGTGTTCCTGGTGCGGCGGCTGGAGAACAGCCGGGTCGGCCGGGCGTGGCTGGCGGTCCGTGAGGACGAGGACGCGGCTGCGGTGATGGGCGTTTACCCCTTCAAGTTCAAGCTCTGGGCGTTCGCCATCGGCGCCGCGCTCGGTGGGATCTCCGGTGCGCTCTTCGCCAGCCGGCAGGGCTTCATCGAGCCCAACCAGTTCAACGCGCAGCTGTCCATCCTGTTCGTCGCGATGGTGGTGGTCGGCGGCGCCGGCAACATGGCCGGCGTGGCGTTGGGTGCCTTCCTGCTGGCGTACCTGCCGGAGCGTTTCCGGGACTTCGCCGAGTGGCGGTTCCTGGTCTTCGGCATGGCGCTCGTGCTGGTGATGCTGCTGCGTCCGCAGGGGCTCATCCCGAGCCGGCGACGTGAGCGTGAACTCAAGGACCGTGCCGAGGAGGTGCCGGCCAATGCCTGACACGAATCCGGACCTGACGCCTGAGGACCAGGCGAACCTGGACGAGGTCCGGGCGAGCGGTCCGATCCCACGACAGCGGGAGGTGCTGCTCGACGTCGACCAGGTGACCCTGCGCTTCGGCGGTGTGGTGGCCCTCAACGACGTCAGCTTCAGCCTCTACCGCGGCGAGATCCTCGGTCTGATCGGGCCGAACGGTGCCGGTAAGACCACGTGCTTCAACGTGATGACGGGCGTCTACCGCCCGACCTCCGGTGCGGTGCGCTTCGCCGGCGAGAAGGTGACCGGCCGTAAGCCGCACCAGATCAACCGGATGGGCATCGCCCGGACGTTCCAGAACATCCGTCTCTTCCCGGAGATGACGGCGCTGGAGAACGTCATGGTCGGCACCGACTCCCAGCACCACACGAGTGTGGTGGGCGCGCTGTTCCGGCTCTACCGCAAGCGCCCCAAGCCCGAGGAGTTGCCCACGGTTGACTCGACCAACGGCCTGGTGCGCTCCTGGCAGCAGGTGCGCCGCAGCTGCGCGAAGGTGTTCGGCATCTCGCGGCACACGTTGGAGGAGCGGGCCGGCGAGCGTAAGGCGCTCGAGCTGCTGAAGTTCGTCGGCATCGTGGGACGGGCCAACGAGCTGGCCCGCAACCTGCCGTACGGCGACCAGCGTCGGCTGGAGATCGCCCGGGCGTTGGCCACCGAACCGCAGCTGCTCTGCCTGGACGAGCCGGCGGCGGGCTTCAACCCGGCCGAGAAGGAGGAGCTGCTCCAGCTCATCCGCCGCATCCGCGACCTGGGCTACACGGTCCTGCTCATCGAGCACGACATGCGCCTGGTCATGGGCGTCACCGACCGGATCGTGGTGCTCGAATTCGGCAAGAAGATCGCGGAGGGTTCACCGGCGGAGGTCCGGGACAACCCGAAGGTGATCGCGGCGTACCTGGGGGAGCCCGCAGATGCTGCTTGAGATCGAGAACCTGACCCTGGCGTACGGGCGGATCGAGGCCCTGCACGCCGTCAGTCTGCACGTCGAAGAGGGCGAGGTGGTGGCGCTCATCGGTGCCAACGGCGCCGGCAAGACCACCACCATGCGCGGCATCTCGGGCCTGCTTCCGGCTTCGTCCGGGACGATCCGGTTCAACGGTGAGGACATCACCGGCCTGCGCGCCGACCTTCGGGTGGTGCGCGGCATCTGCCAGTCGCCCGAGGGCCGGGGCATCTTCCCCGGCATGACGGTGCTGGAGAACCTGGACATGGGCGCGTACACCCGACGGGACTCCGCTGGCATCGCCGCCGACCTGGACCGGGTCCTGACCCTCTTCCCGCGGCTGGCCGAGCGGCGCAAGCAGGCCGGCGGCACGCTGTCCGGCGGTGAGCAGCAGATGCTCGCGGTCGGGCGGGCGTTGATGAGCAGGCCGAAGCTGCTGTTGCTCGACGAGCCGTCGATGGGCCTGGCCCCGATGGTGATCCAGCAGATCTTCGACATCATCACCGAGATCAACCAACAGGGCACCACGGTCCTGCTGGTCGAGCAGAACGCTCAGCAGGCGCTGTCGCGGGCCCACCGGGGTTACGTGCTGGAGACCGGCCGGATCGTCAAGGAGGGCTCCGGCCAGGACCTCCTCATCGACCCGGCGGTGAAGGAGGCGTACCTCGGCGTCGCCTGAACGGGTGGTGCCACGACCGTCCCGGCGGTCGTGGCACCCGCCCGGCGGCACCGTCGCGCCGTGACACCCGGCGGCTGACCACGCCGATTACCCGGTCGGCGGGCAGGTAGCCCCACATGCGCGAGTCGAGGCTGTCCTGCCGGTTGTCGCCGACCAACACGAGCGCACCCGCCGGCACGATCGTGCCGGCGACGAGGACCGAGTCGGCGCCGAGGTCCGGCGTGACGTCGCCGGGTCCGGCCACCACCCGTTTGACCAGGTACGCGTCCGGTCGCTCGGGAACACCTGCCGCGTCGTGGAAGCAGGGGCCGGGTCGTCGGACCAGCACCACGGTGCCGACCGCCGCGACTGCCGGAGCTGGCCGACGGACCAGCACACGGTCGCCGGGAAGCAGGGTCGGGCTCATCGACGGCCCCTCGACGGTGACGGCCAACCAGCGGGCCCTGCTGCGCCACACCGCCAGCACCGCGGCGCCGGCCAGGGTCATCGTTCCGATCACCCACCACATCGGTGTCCCTCCTCAGCCATGCTCACCGGTCGGACCGGCGACGAGGTCGGCGTGGCTGTCGCGGTATCCCGCAGCCTGCAGCCGGAAGAGCCGGGCGTACGCGCCGCCGGTGGCCAGCAGGCCGTGGTGGTCCCCGTCCTCCACGATCTGTCCCCCGCTGAGGACGACGACGCGGTCGGCAAGCCGCAGGGCGCTGAGCCGGTGCGAGATGAGCACCGCCGTCCGGCCCCGTCCGAGGGTGCGGATCCGGTCATGGATGTCGTGTTCCGCCTGCGCGTCCAGCCCCGCACTGGGCTCGTCGAGGACGAGCAGGTCGCGGTGGCCCCGCAGCAGGGCCCGTGCCAGCGCGAGCCGCTGCCACTGGCCACCGGAGAGCAGCACCCCGGTGCCGGGGTCCGCCCGGTCGCTCTCGTCGACGAACAGGCGGGTCAGCGGAGTTTCGTAGCCGAGCGGAAGGGCGTCCAGGGTGTCGTGGATGCCGGCCTGCCGCGCCGCCGCGACCAGCTCGTCCCGATGGTCCAGCACCGCGGTGTCACCGACGCCGATGTTCTCCGCCGCGGTCAGGTCGTAGCACATGAAGTCCTGGAAGAGGGCGGTGATGCGACGGCGCAGTCCGACGACGTCCAGGTCGCGCAGGTCGACGCCATCCCAGTACACCGCACCCCGGTCGGGGTCGTAGAAGCGGACGAGCAGCTTCACCAGCGTGCTCTTGCCGGCTCCGTTGAGACCGACCAGCCCGACCGTCTCGCCCGCCCGGAGGGTCAGGTTCACTCCGCGCAGGATCCACGGTTGGTCCGGCGCGTACCGGAACCAGACGTCACGGAACTCGATGCCGGTGCGGAGTGGGGTGGTGGGTCGAGCCGGAGCGGCGGTCGCCGGGTCGGGGCCGACCGTCGTCACCTCCTGATAGTGGGCGAACATCAGCGCGCCGTGGTGAGCGGCGGCGAGCCGGCTGATCGTCGCGCCGGCCGCACCCTGCACGGCGGCCACTGCGGCGATGAACACCGCCACGTCACCGATGCTGAGCTGGCCGGTACGCGCCGCCAGCACGGCCCAGACCAGACCGGCGCCGGCGGCCAGCGCACTCATCCCGGCGAGGAGGAGCTGAGCGACCAGTTGACGGATCTCCACCCGTCGGTGCGCGGTGTTGATCGCGCGTAGCTCGGCCAGCATCCGTCGATGGAACAGACCAGCCAGGCCGAACAGCCGCACCTCCTTGGCCGCGTCGAGGCCGGTGAGCAGGTCGGCGTAGAACTGCTGGCGGCGTGCGGCCGGGCTCACCTGCCACAGCATCCGGGCGCGCCGCTGGGACAGGGACAGCTCGGTGCGGGCGATCGGCACCGTGGACAGGGCGACGAGCACCACCATCCAGGGATTGAGCCCGGCGAGCACCAGGGCGAAGCCGACGACGGTGATGGTGCTGCGGGCGATCTCCAGGACGGCATCGGCCACCAGTACCGGACCGCCCCGGCTGGCCTCCTCGGCGAGCCGGAGCCGGTCGCGGAAGGTGGGGTTCTCCAACTCGCGCAGGCCGATCAGTCGGTTCGCGGCGGTGTAGAGGCGACTCTGCGCCACCACCGTCACGGCCCGCTCCCAGTTGGCGTCCAGGTAGCGGGAGAGGTGCGGCAGAACGGCCACGCCCACACCGGCGGCGGCGAGGCCCAGGGCCAGGGCGACGAAGGTGCCTCGCGACGGTCCGGCGGGCAGGGCCAGGTGGTCCAGGACCAGCTTGGTCAGTACGCCGAGCGCCAGCGGGGCGACCCCGCCGGCCACCGCGAGCAGTATCTGACCGGCCGCCACACCGGGAGCGGCCTGTACGGCGAGGCGGAGCGCGGCCAGGGCGGGGCGGAGCATCCCTGGACGCTCCGGTCCCGCGGTCCTCACGCTGCGGTCAGCCGGGGCAGCCGGTCGAGGCCGACCCCGCTGTCCCGGACACTGCCGTCGTCGTCGAGCAGACACCACGCCGGAAAGGCCTCGATGCGGAACGCCGAGGTGATCGGGCCCTGATCGGTCTCGACCACCACCCTGGACACCGGCGTCAGGTCACGGACGAACGCGTCGACCTGCGGGCCGTCCCCGTTGACGACCGCGAGGATGCGCGGTCGGCCGCCCGGGGTGGCGGCCGCCTGCCGGACGAAGGTCGGTAGCTGCTCCACGCACGCGCCGCAGCCGGTGGAGAAGAACCCGATCAGTGCGGGCGGTTCGGCCGTACTGTCGACCGCTGATCCGTCCAGGTCGAGCGCCCGGAACGGATCGGGCCGCTCACCCACGCCCGGCACCGACCCGGCGAAGTCCGGGCCGTCGGAGTGGGCGGACGGCGGGGGCAGCTCCCGCAGCCGTCGGATCACCGCGAAGGTCAGCAGCAGGTTGACGATGGCGATCACGCCGACCAGCAGGAGACCGGCCACGACGTAGGTCATTGCGATCCTCATTCCGGTGGTTTGGGCCGTGCCCGGCTGGGCTGGCGTTGGGGAGAAGGAGAGCCGTCAGGTCGTCCAACCGGGACACGGTGATCCCGATCAGGACTCCGGCTACGACGGACAGGGCGGCGGGCACCACCGGCGCGACCGGCGGGCGCGATGCGAGGCCGACTGCTCCGACCGCCGCCAGCAGGGTGAGCGAGACGTCTCGGACCAGGTGACGGCGACCGACCAGGTCGCCGGTGCCGAAACAGTGGCACCGTGCCGGTCGGCCGCTGATGAGCACGGAGGCGGTGCCCGCGGTGAAACCGGCCAGCAGCGCCGTGGTGGCGAGCAGGGCCGGCAGTGCGTACCGGGGAGTGGCCAGCGCGCCGGCGAGCAGCAACTCCGCCACCGGCACCGCCACCGCGACGAGACCCCGAAGTCGTACCGGCAGGAGCGGGTAGCCCTCCAGCGAATGGCGGAACTGTCGATACTCGCGGCGACTGCGGAGCTTGCCCGCCGCCGCCAGGAGAAGGACGCTGGCCAGTACCGCCCGGATCCCGAGGATCAGCAGACTCATCGCGGTCACTCCCGGCTCGTTGGTCTGGTCCGTGGCC
The DNA here is from genome assembly GCF_042650685.1 of Micromonospora sp. GCM10011542. Taxonomy (NCBI): domain Bacteria; kingdom Bacillati; phylum Actinomycetota; class Actinomycetes; order Micromonosporales; family Micromonosporaceae; genus Micromonospora; species Micromonospora sp. GCM10011542. The sequence goes on along the minus strand of NZ_JBHSBO010000052.1, from coordinate 60,339 downwards.
GGGCCGGACGGCGTCCGGCCCGGCCACGGGTGTTCAGCAGGAGCCAGAAACCCGGCACGGATAGCACGATCCGCTGTACAGGCAGCAGTTCTGGCTGTACTTGAGGCCACCGGAGCAGTAGCAGAACTTGTACTGCAACGGCCCGCAGGGCTCGGCTCTTGCGGTGATCCGCGGAACCAACAGGTTCAGCATCCGGTCACCCATGGCGCTGACGAGTCCCCTCATGGTCATCTCCTCCCTCCTGTGCGTGCCCGAGCCGCTTCGCTGTGGCCGCGGGCAACGGTCGGGTCGTCGGACGGGGCTCAGCAGCCCTCGCTGACCGCCCGGCACGGGTAGCAGGACCCGCTGTACGTGCAGCAGTTCTTCGCGTAGCGGATCCCGTTGCGGCAGTAGCAGAACTTGCTGATCAACGGACCGCACGGCTCGGCCTTCGCGGTGGCCTTCGGCGCGAACGCGGCGAGCAGCCGGTCGCCGAGGGTGTTGACGGCTCTCTTCATCGAGCCTCCTCTCTGGTGGTGTGTGTCGATCCTTGCGGGCCCTTCTGGAAGGGCACTGGACCGTCACTGGATGACTACGATGAGCATCAATGCGACTCTGCGCCGATCGGGGGACGGATGAGCGAGCTCGAGGTCCGACATGCCGTTGACGAGGTATCTCTGCAGTTGCTCGGGCCGGTGCGCCTGAGCCGTGGTGGGCGGGATCTCGCCGCAGGTCCGCCCCAGCGTCGGGCGGTGCTCGCCCTGCTCGCCCTGGCGGGTGGTCAGCCGGTCGGGCGGACGGAGATCTGCGCCGCGCTCTGGCCCGTCCGGGCGCCGGCCGCCGCCTGGAATGTCGTCCAGACCCACATCAAGAACCTTCGGCAGGTGCTGGAGCCAGGGCGCCGGCGGCGGGCGCGCAGTGTGCTGCTGCCGAGCGTCGGGTCGGGCTACGCGCTGCGGTTGGTGCCGTCGGCGGTCGACGCGTTGCGGTTCCGGGTGCTGGTCGGTCGCGCCCGGCGCGCCCGTCGGGTCGACGACCGCGGCGAGCTGCGCAGGGCCGCCGGCGAGGCCCTGCGGCTGTGGCGTCCGCCGTTGCCGGACGTGCCGGGGCTGGGGGAGCACGTCTCGGTGACCACGCTGGTCAGCGAGCAGCGGCTGGTCCTCGGCTGGTACGCCGACGTCATGATCCGGGACGGCAGGGGCGAGGAGGTGCTGACCGCGGTCGAGGAGGACGCCCGCCGGCATCCCCTCGACGAGCAGGCGCAGGCGCGACTGCTGCGGCTCTACGCGGCGCTGGGGCGGCGTGCCGACGGCGTGCAGACGTACCATGTCGTGCGCACGCGGCTGCGCGACGAGCTGGCGATCGGGCCCGGCGTGGAGCTGTCGGCCCTGTACCGGGAACTCATCCGGCACGAGGGTGGGCGCGTGCGCGGGCCGTCGTCCGGCGGGCCGCCTGTCGCGCCGTCGCCGCCGCCCGCCTCGCCGTCCCAGCTACCGGCCCGCCCGGCCCACTTCGTCGGCCGCGCCGAGGAGCTGCGGCGGCTGGACCGGGCGACGTGGCGCCAGAGCGCCGGGCCGGTGCTGCTCGTCATCCAGGGGCCGGCCGGCGTGGGCAAGAGCGCGTTGGCGCTGCAGTGGGCGCACCGGGTGGCCGGCCGGTTCACCGATGGGCAGCTCTACGCCAACGTCGCCGCCTCGGCCGGGCCGGCGGAGGTACTGCGGAACTTCCTCGACGCGTTGCGGTGTCCGACCGTCGGCGGGCGCGCGGGCCTCGACGCCCTCGCCGCGACGTACCGCTCGGCGCTCGCCAGCCGCCGGCTGGTCATCGTGCTCGACGATGTGCGTGGGCCGGGCGAGGTGCGGCCGTTGCTGCCGGGCAGCGGCCCCAGTGTCGTCGTGGTGACCACCCGTGAGCCGCTCGGCGAACTGCTGGTGGAGTGCCGCAGCACGCAGGTGCGGCTCGGGCCGTTGCCGCCGGCCGAGGCGCTCGACTTCGTGCGACGGCTCGGGCTCCCCCAGCCCGGGTCGGCCGGGCGGGGAGGGCCGGGCCGCGCGGTGTCGACCGGCTCAGGAGCGTCGGCCGGCGCGGCGGACGGGTCCGGCGGCGCCCGTGCCGCGGCGACCGAGGGGGCCGGCGGTGGTGCCGCCATCGCGTACGCCTCGCGGATGCGAGGTCTGCTGAGCCAGCATCCGGAGCCGGCCGCCGCGCTGGTCGCCATCGCTGTCGCGGGTGGGCTCGCACCCGGTCGGGCGGCCCGACTTGTCGCTGGCCTGCTCGACCGGAAGCGTGGGTAGGTCGAGGGGTGTGGGTGGGCCCGGAGCGCGCGCGCCGCGGTCCTCGCCGCCGTGCGGGCGTTCCGGCTCCGGCGGCTGCACGGACGTGGCGTCGGAGGAGCTGTCAGGGGTACGGACTAGAGTCGCTGCCGTGACAGCTACGACCCCGCGCCTGCTCCTCGTCGACGGACACTCCATGGCATACCGGGCGTTCTTCGCCCTGCCGGTGGAAAACTTCTCCACCACGACGGGGCAGCCGACCAACGCGGTCTACGGCTTCACCTCGATGTTGATCAACGTCCTGCGCGACGAGCAGCCCACGCACATCGTCGTCGCCTTCGACGTCTCCCGACACTCCTTCCGCACCGACCGGTACGCCGAGTACAAGGCCGGCCGCAGCGAGACCCCGACCGACTTCAAGGGCCAGGTCAGCCTGGTCAAGGAGGTTCTGGCCGCCCTGCGCATCCCGGTGGTGGAGAAGGAGGGCTACGAGGCCGACGACGTCATCGCCACCCTGGCCTGCCAGGCCCGCGACCAGGGCATGTCGGTGCTGATCAGCACCGGCGACCGGGACGCGTTCCAGCTGGTCGGCGACCAGGTCACCGTGCTCTACCCGCGCAAGGGCGTCTCCGACCTGGCCCGGATGGACCCGGCCGCGATCGAGGCGAAGTACGGGGTCGGCCCGGAGCGGTACCGCGACCTGGCCGCCCTCGTCGGCGAGACCAGCGACAACCTGCCCGGCATCCCGGGCGTCGGCCCGAAGACCGCGGCCAAGTGGATCAACACGTACGGCGGGGTGGAGGGCGTGATCGCCCGCGCCGACGAGATCAAGGGCAAGGCCGGCGACAGCCTGCGCGAGCGACTCGCCGACGTGATCCGCAACTACGAGATCAACTGCCTGGTCTCCGACCTGGAGCTGCCGCTGCGCCCGGAGGACACCCGCTGGACCGGCTGGGACCGGGAGGCGGTGCACCAGGTCTTCGACACGCTGGAGTTCCGCATCCTGCGCGACCGGCTCTACCAGTACCTGGAGTCGGTGGAGCCGGAGGCCGAGTCCGGTTTCGACCTCACCGGCGCGGTCCTCACCGAGCCCGGGGCGCTGACCGGCTGGCTGGCCACCCACGCCCCGGTCGGCACGCCGGTCGGCCTGGCGGTCAAGCTCGACACCGGCCCCAACCGCCGGCACACCGCCTCGGTCACCGGTCTGGCGCTGGCCACCGCCGGCGGCGCGGCCGCCTGGGTCGACCCGGCCCGGCTCGACCCGGCCGACGACGCCGCGCTGGCCGGTTGGCTGGCCGACGAACTGCGGCCCAAGGTGCTGCACGACAGCAAGCCCGCCGTGCTGGCCTGCGCCGCGCACGGGTGGGAGCTGGCCGGCATCGTCCGCGACACCCAGATCGCCGCCTACCTGGCCCGCCCCGACCAGCGCTCGTACGACCTGACCGACCTGGCGCTGCGCTACCTGCACCGCGAGCTGCGGGTCGACGTGCCGGAGACCGGCCAGCTCACCCTCGACGGTCTCGGCGACGAGGGGGTGGTCGAGCAGAACCTCATGCTGCAGGCCCGGGCCACCCTCGACCTGGCCGACGCGATCGACGCCGAGTTGTCCCGCGACGGTGAGCAGTCCTCCCGGCTGATGGCTGGGGTGGAGCTGCCGCTGATGCGGGTGCTCGCCGCGATGGAGAGCACCGGCATCGCCGCCGACACGCAGTACCTGTCCGAGCTGGAGGCGCACTTCGCCGCCGAGGTGAAGGCCGCCGCGCAGGGCGCGTACGAGGCGGTCGGGCGGGAGTTCAACCTCGGCTCGCCCAAGCAGCTGCAGGAGATCCTCTTCACCGAGCTGGGCCTGCCGAAGACCAAGAAGATCAAGACCGGCTACACCACCGACGCGGACGCGCTGCAGTGGCTCCACGCGCAGAACCCGCACCCGGTGCTGGCCCACCTGCTGCGCCACCGCGACGTCGCCAAGCTCAAGTCGACGGTGGACGGGCTGCTCAAGTCGGTCTCCGACGACGGTCGGATCCACACCACGTTCAACCAGACGGTCGCGGCCACCGGTCGGCTCTCCTCCACCGAGCCCAACCTGCAGAACATCCCGATCCGCACCGAGGAGGGGCGGCGCATCCGCCGTGCCTTCGTCGTCGGCGAGGGCTACGAGTGCCTGCTCACCGCCGACTACAGCCAGATCGAGATGCGGATCATGGCGCACCTCTCGTCGGACGACGCGCTCATCGAGGCGTTCAACTCCGGCGCCGACTTCCACGCCGCCACCGCCTCGTCGGTCTTCGGGGTGCCGGTCACCGAGGTCACCCCGGACCAGCGCCGCAAGATCAAGGCGATGAACTACGGCCTGGCGTACGGGCTGAGCGCGTTCGGCCTGTCCCAGCAGCTCTCCATCAGCACCGAGGAGGCGCGGGGGCTGATGGAGAACTACTTCGCCGGCTTCGGCGGGGTGCGCGACTACCTGCACCAGGTGGTGGCCCGGGCGCGGCAGGACGGCTACACGTCCACCATCCTGGGCCGCCGGCGCTACCTGCCGGACCTGGCGAGCGACAACCGGCAGCGTCGGGACATCGCCGAGCGGATGGCGCTCAACGCCCCGATCCAGGGCTCGGCCGCCGACATCATCAAGGTGGCCATGCTGCACGTCGACACCGCGCTGCGCGAGGCTCAGCTGGGCTCCCGGATGCTGCTGCAGGTGCACGACGAGCTGGTCTTCGATGTGGCGCCGGGTGAGCGCGAGGCGCTGGAGGCGCTGGTGCGGCGGGAGATGGGCGCCGCGTACCCGCTGTCGGTGCCGCTTGAGGTGTCGGTCGGCGAGGGGCGGGACTGGAACAGCGCCGATCACTGATTGGCGGTTGCGGTGGTGGGGTTCCGGGGCAGCCCGACCCGCTCCGGGCGGTCAGGCTTGATCCCTGCGCGGGTCGGGCTGCCCCGGAACCCCGACGTGGTCGCCCTGGTCGGCGGCGGTTCGGTGGTGGTCATCATTGGTGGTCGGTGTACGCCGTGGGGGCCGGTGTCCGCCGTCGGGTCGGTGTCCGGCTGGTCCGGTGGTTCCGCCGGGGTGGGTGGCAGCGGCCTCGCGGCCGTGGAGAAGCCGTTCCCGGGTCCGCGCGTCCGGCGAGGAACGCCGGTCAGCGGCCGGGGCCGCGGCGCTCCTTGGGCGGGGTGCCGTGCCGGTCGAGGGCGCGCCGCGACGGGCCGCCGGGAGGCGGCAGCGGACCCTTCAGGGGGTCGTGGCCCCAGTTCATCAGCGAATACCGCCACTTGGTGTCGCGCACGTCGCCGGAGGGGCGTTGGGCCATGTGCCGGTGGACGTAGCCGACGACCTTGCGCATGTGCTTGTAGTCCTCCTCGGACAGGTCGCCGCGCTTGCGGCGCAGCAGGTCGATGATCCTCCGGCCGGACTCGTGCCCGACCGACTCGCCGCCACCCGACTGGCCGCCCTTGTGCCAGCCGACCCGCTTCGACTCGTCGGTCTCCAGCCAGGAGGAGATCTCACCGGGCTTCATGTTCACCGCCTCGGTGAACTCCCGGTACGTGTCCCGGCCGTCGTCATCCCTGCTCACGACGCAACGCCTCCGGTCGGTGGGCCACGTCGCGGCCCGAGTCGTCGTTGCGGATCCGGTACTGCGGCTCGTCCTCCGTGGCATTCACGGCGTGCCCGCGTACGTGCGTCCGGTCGATCAACTTCTCCTTGATCACGCCGTAGGCCCGGCCGCTGTGACTGGCCCAGGAGACGTGGTCACCCTCGCGGAATTCGCTCTGCTCGGCCATAGGCCCTGGCTACCCGTGCTCCACCGGGGAAAACGGGTCCAGCGGTTCGCCGGGCTACGGGGTGATCTCGGCGATCGGCAGTTTGATCTCGAACGGCTCGGCCAGCTCGATCACGTCGGCGCTGTCGGTGACCAACTCGTACTGCCGCTCACCGCCGGGCCCCACGCGGTCGCCGATCCGGTACGCGTAGACGTGCACCGGATCCTGCTCGATGCGCCAGTAGTGCGGGATGCCGGCGGCGGCGTACTCGCCGGGCTTGGCGAACCTGTCGACCCGACGCGTGCCCGGCGAGACGATCTCCACGGCGAGCACCACGTCCGCCGGCCGCAGCAGCGACCGGTCGGAGGGCACGTCGGCGCGGCGTAGCAGGACATCCGGCTGTCGACTGGCGTTGCGATCGAGCGCGACCCCCACCGCTTGGGCGACACGCAGGTCAGCCGGTGCGTGGGAGTGCAACCACAGACCCAGCAGCAATGAAATGTCCTGATGGCCCAGGGTGGGGGAGGGTGTCACCTGGATGACTCCGTCGACGAGTTCGACGCGGGGGGCGTCGTCCGGCAGGGTGAGCAGGTCCTCCACCGTGTAGTCGGCACGCTGCTGCCGCATCGGGTCCGGACACCAGGGGCCAGGTGGTGTCGGAATCGGCTCGGCGCTCACCCGGACAGCGTAACGCCGGTCACGCCGGTGCAGGTCGCACCGCGGGTGCGACCTGCTCAGGCGGGCTTGTCGGTGACGAAGATGGCGGTGCCGGGGAACAGCTTCCCGCGCAGCGGGCTCCACTGCCCCCAGACCCCCTCGTGTCCCGCCGGCCACTCCGGCTCCACGAGGTCCAGCAGCCGGAACCCGGCGCCGACGAGCTCGCGGATCCGGTCGCCGAGGGTGCGGTGCTGCTCGACGTAGGTGGCCACGCCGGACGAGTCCTGCTCGACGTAGGGCGAGCGGTCGAAGTAGGAGTGCACGGCGGTCAGGCCGCCCTCGCCCGGGTCGTCCAGGAAGATCCACCGCATCGGGTGGGTCACCGAGAAGACCCACCGGCCGCCGGGACGCAGCACCCGGTGCACCTCGGCGAGCAGGGCCGCCGAGTCGTCCACGAACGGGATCGCGCCGAACGCCGTGCAGGCCAGGTCGAACGACTCGTCGGCGAACGGCAGGGCCAGCGCGTCGGCCTGCACCAGCGGTACGCGTACCCCGGTGCGGTCGGCGGCCTGGGCGGCGTGGCGCAGCATGCCGGCGGACAGGTCGAAGGCGACCGGCCGGGCGCCCTGCGTGGCCAGCCAGCGGGCGGCGGCCGCGGCGCCGCAGCCCACCTCCAGCACCCGCCGTCCGGGCAGGTCGCCGAGGAGCCGGGCGTCGGCCTCGCGCAGGCCCTCCGGGCACCAGACGAAGTCCACGTCGCCCAGGAAGGCGCCGTGCTCGGCCTGGTAGTCGTCGGCGTCGGTGTCCCACCAGCCACGGTTTGCCCGCCGGGCCTCGGCGTCACCCACCCGGCGCCGGGTCACCCGGCTGTCGTCATCCACGCGCTCACGCTAGGCCCCGCCGGTCGCCGCCGACGCCGTGGGCCGACCGACCCGCCGTGCGGCGGCGGGATCCGGCGGGGGAGGGGGTCACCCGGTCGGGCGATCACCCGGTCGGTGGTAACTCTGGGGCCGCTGTGACGCAGGAGACAGCAGGGGCGCTTTCCGGGCGATTGTTCGGCTTTCGCAGGTCATCGCACGTCGAGCAGACGGGAGGGCTTGCACGCTGTGGTAATGCGCACGGTAGGCTAGACGATGCGCTCGCGGATCGTGTGCCTCGGCAGGGAGCAGGTGCGCGGTCGACGGAGCCACATCATGATCTCACTGGCGATTGTTTGGTGTGCCCGGCGACGGATCCGCTGGCGCGAACAGGTCACCGCGACACCAGCCTGCAGTGACAACCCATCCGACCGGAGCAACCGCCCACATGACGAGCAGCATCGAGGCCCCCTCGAGCGCCACCCGGGTCACCCACGACGATCTCGGTTCCGAGGAGGCTTTCCTCGCCGCGATCGACGAGACCATCAAGTACTTCAACGACGGCGACATTGTCGAAGGCACCGTCGTCAAGGTCGATCGGGACGAGGTCCTGCTCGACATCGGCTACAAGACCGAGGGTGTCATCCCCTCTCGGGAGTTGTCGATCAAGCACGACGTGGACCCCGCCGAAGTTGTGACGGTTGGCGACCACATCGAGGCCCTGGTCCTCCAGAAGGAGGACAAGGAGGGTCGTCTGATCCTCTCCAAGAAGCGGGCGCAGTACGAGCGGGCCTGGGGCACGATCGAGAAGATCAAGGACGAGGACGGCGTCGTCCGCGGTTCGGTCATCGAGGTGGTCAAGGGCGGCCTCATCCTCGACATCGGGCTCCGCGGCTTCCTGCCCGCCTCCCTGGTCGAGATGCGTCGCGTGCGCGACCTGCAGCCGTACGTCGGGCGGGAGCTCGAGGCCAAGATCATCGAGCTGGACAAGAACCGCAACAACGTGGTCCTGTCCCGCCGGGCCTGGCTCGAGCAGACGCAGTCCGAGGTACGCACCGAGTTCCTCAACAAGCTCCAGAAGGGCCAGGTCCGCAAGGGCGTCGTCTCTTCGATCGTCAACTTCGGCGCGTTCGTGGACCTCGGCGGCGTCGACGGTCTGGTGCACGTCTCCGAGCTGTCCTGGAAGCACATCGACCACCCGTCCGAGGTCGTCGAGGTGGGCCAGGAGGTCGAGGTCGAGGTCCTGGACGTCGACCTGGACCGCGAGCGCGTCTCCCTGTCGCTGAAGGCGACCCAGGAGGACCCGTGGCGGCAGTTCGCCCGCACCCACGCGATCCAGCAGATCGTGCCGGGTAAGGTCACCAAGCTGGTGCCGTTCGGCGCCTTCGTCCGGGTGGACGACGGCATCGAGGGCCTGGTCCACATCTCCGAGCTGGCCGAGCGCCACGTGGAGATCCCGGAGCAGGTCGTCCAGGTCGGCTCCGAGGTCATGGTCAAGGTCATCGACATCGACCTCGAGCGTCGCCGGATCTCGCTGTCGCTCAAGCAGGCCAACGAGGGCTTCGTCGAGGGCGAGGAGCACTTCGACCCGACCCTCTACGGCATGGCCGCGACGTACGACGCCGAGGGCAACTACATCTACCCGGAGGGCTTCGACCCGGAGACGGGCGAGTGGCTCGAGGGGTACGACAAGCAGCGCGAGACCTGGGAGAACCAGTACGCCGAGGCCCGTCAGCGTTGGGAGGCCCACACCAAGCAGGTGCAGACCTCTCGCGCCGCCGACGCCGAGGCCGCTGCCAACCCGACCCCGGTCGTCCCGGCCGGTGGCGGCACCACCTCCTCGACCAGCCCGGCCCCGAGCCGGCAGGCCGAGGAGCCGGCCGGCACCCTGGCCACCGACGAGGCGCTCGCCGCTCTGCGGGAGAAGCTCGCCGGCGGTAAGTGACCCGCTGAACGACGAAGGGCCCCGTCCCCGCGATCTTCGGATCGTCGGGGGCGGGGCCTTCGCCGTGCCCGCCCGTCTCGGTGGACCGGGTGGCGCGCGGCGGTTTGCTGGTGGGGTGCGGGATCCGGTTGACTGGGCCGGTGCTGAGGGTGGGGTTGACCGGCGGGATCGGGTCGGGCAAGAGCGCGGTCGCCGCGCGGCTGGTCGAGCGCGGTGCGGTACTGATCGACGCCGACCGGATCGCCCGGGAGGTCGTGGCGCCGGGCACCGAGGGGCTGGCCGAGATCGTCGCCGCGTTCTCCGACCGGGTGCTGACCGCCGACGGCGCGCTGGACCGGGCCGCGCTGGGCGCGGTGGTGTTCAGTGACGAGTCGGCCCGCCGCCGGCTGGAGAAGATCACGCACCCCCGGGTCCGGGCCCGCACCGCCGAGCTGGTCGCCGCCGCGGCCCCGGACGCGATCGTGGTCAACGACGTACCGCTGCTGGTGGAGGTGGGTCTCGCGCCCACGTACCACCTGGTGGTCGTGGTGCAGACGGCGGTGAGCACCCGACTGGAGCGACTGGCCCGCGACCGGGGGATGGACCGCGCGGAGGCCGAGCGGCGGATCGCCGCGCAGGCCGACGACGACCTCCGCCGCACGGCCGCCGACGTGGTCCTCACCAACGACGGGAGCCGCGCGGAGCTGCATGCCGCCGTGGACACGCTGTGGGGTGGGCGGCTGCTGCCCTATGAGCGCAACCTGCGGCAGCGGCGGGTGGTCGAGCCGGGCCGGTCCGACCGGGCCGAGGCCGACCCGGACTGGCCGCAGCAGTACGCCCGGCTGGCCGCCCGGATCCGGCACGCGGTCGCCCCGGCGGACCTGCGGATCGACCACATCGGCTCGACGGCGGTGCCCGGTCTCGTCGCCGAGGACGTCATCGACGTGCAGCTGTCGGTGCCCACCCTCGCCGAAGCCGACGGTCCGCTGGCCGAGCGGCTGGCGAACGCCGGCTTCCCGCGGGTGCCCGGGCAGTGGTGGGACGACCCGCGCCCGGCGGGCGGCGACCGGTGGGAGAAGCGTCTGCACGGCAGCGCCGACCCCGGCCGCCCGGTGCGCCTGCACGTACGCGAGGCCGACTCGCCGGGCTGGCGTTCCGCGCTGCTGATGCGCGACCACCTGCGCGCGGACCCGGGCCAGCGGGCCGCGTACCTGGTGCTCAAGCGGGAGCTGGTCGCCGCGGCGCCGGACGTCGCCGGCTCCGGGACGGCGCGGGACCCGTGGTTCGACGAGGAATACCTGCGGGCCGAGCAGTGGGCCGCGCAGACCGGCTGGCGGCCCTGACCCCTTCCGGGCGGCGCCCCTCGGGGCTCACGGCCGACGGCTCACCCGCTCGTGGACCGGAACCGCGCGGGTGCCAATCGGGGCGGGGGATCAGGACGACGGAGCGCGACCGGTTCCCGCGGGTCGCGGGGCCGCGCCGGGTCGTGCGGCGGTGGCCGGGCGGGGTGCCGCGGCCAGCCGGGGCACCGTGGCGGGGATGAGCTCCAGCTGTGCCCACGCGCCGGCTCCGGTGCGCAGCTCCAGCCGTCGCAGTACCCCGCTCCGGTCGATCCAGTAGCGCACCGGCGTCCGGCCCGCGCTCAGTTCGACCACGTCCACGGTCCGGCCGGCGGTGACGTCCTCGCGTATCCGCATGGCCGAGCCCCGCTGCCCGGACGGGCCGGCGGCGGCCACCGCAGCCTCGATCAGCAGGCTCAGGTCGTCGGCGCCGGGTCGGGAGGACCGCCAGCCCGACGCCGGGGGTGGTAGCGGCGGCCGGTCCGGCGTCTCCGCCGTGCCGCCGCCTCCGGCGTCCGCCGGCACGTCGGCCCGGAGCCAGCCGGTCCGGTCCCGGCGCAGCAGGGTCCGGCGATCCGGTACGCCCAGGTCGGCGACCGCCAGGTACGCGGTGCGGGCCGTCCAACTCAGCCAGCCGGCGCCGCGCAGGTTGGTGTCGACGCCGACCGGCGCGGACAGGGTCAGCATGGCGCCGCCCTCGGCCCGCAGCCGGTCGGGGAGCCGGTCGAGCCGGTCCTGCTCGGTGCCGGACAGCTGGCGGGGCAGCCCCGGCCGGCCACCCAGCGCGTCCACCGGGCGTAGCGTCGGCCGGTCCGCCCGGTTCAGGGTCACGGTCACCGGGCCGACGCCGGGCAGCCGGGTCACCAGCTTGTGCAGCCGGGCGTCCCGGTCGATCCAGTACCGGGTCTGCTCGTCCGGGTCGCCGGCCGCCGCCGGGCCGGTGGCGTTTCCGCTGCTCGGCCCGCCGGCCGTGCCCGAACCGCCGGCGGGCGTGTCGGCACCGCCGGTCGGCGCGGTCGCCGCGCCGTCGGGCGCGGGGCCGGGTAGCGGCGCCCGGAGGACGTCCACCGGGCCGCCGGCGAGGGTTTCCCGGGTGACCCACCGCGCGCCGGCGTCCCGCAGCGCGGCGACCGGCTCCGGACGGTCGGCCGCGAGCCCGAGCAGCAGGCGCAGGACCGGGGCGAGCCCCCGGTCGGGTGGCAGGTCGTGCAGCCGCCAGCGGTCCGGCGGCGGCACCAGCGGCGGTACGGCGGCCGTGGGGACCGCCGCCGGGTCGGGTCGCACCACCAGCACCCGGCCGTTGCTCTGCAGCAGGCCCCGCTCGCTGCCCGCTCCCGGCCCACCCACGTCGAGGTAGAGCAGCGGTCGGGACCAGTCCACCCAGCCGACGAGTTCGGTACGGGCGGCGCCGTCGCCGACCGTGACGCGCACCCCGGTGCGCAGGTCGCGCAGGTTGGTGACCCGCATCGCGGCCAGCCGTTCGCCCTCCGCGACGGTCAGCTCGCGCGTCGGCTCGGGCGGGTCGGGCGCCCAGCTCAGCAGCCCGACCACCAGGGCCGCCGCGGAGGTGACCGCGGCCAGGCCGAGCAGCAGCAGCACCGTGTGCCGGCGGCCGACGGGCGCCGGCCGGCCGCGGGCGTCGCCGGGCGCGTCGGCCCGGCCGGAGGCGCGGGCCGGCCAGCCGGGTCGCGCCGGTCCACCGGACGATGCCGGCGGCCCTGGGCTGCGGTGCCGCCCGGTCGGCGCCGCGCTGCCGTCGACGCGCGCGGCTCCGTCGGTCGACCCCGCGCCGTCGGTCGATCCCGTGCCGTCGGTCGATCCCGTGCCGGCGGTCGACCCCGTGCCGGCGGCGGGCGCGGTGCGGTCGGTCGGCGCTGTGCGATTGGTCTCGGCGCTGCTGGTCTCGACGCTGTCGTGCGGCCGGGACGTGCCCCCGGGCTCGGTGTCGGGTGCCGGATTCGGAGAGGTGTCCACGGGTGGTGAACGGGTGGAGTGGCACCGGGGTGACGAGCAGGGGCGCTCGCGGCGGCCGGTCTGCGCCTGAAGCGCGACCACACGGGTGCGCACGCCGGACGAGCCGGGTGCTGCGACCGCTGTGCCGGGGGCGGGCCGGCCGTGATGACGGCCCGGCCACCTGCCCGGTCGGCCGCCGCGAGCGGCCTACGCGCAGAGCCTAGCCCGGTGACATGTGCCACACAATGGGAATATTGAAGCTGATCACGTACCCGTCGTGACGGCCGATCCTGTCGGACCTCCGGCGTACCGTTGATGTCATGGCGCTCGACATTCCCCGGCTGGACGGCCGCTTCCAGGTCGTCAGTGAGTTCCAGCCGGCCGGTGACCAGCCGGCCGCTATCGACGATCTGGAGCGTCGGGTTCGGCGCGGCGACCGCAACACGGTGCTGCTCGGCGCGACCGGCACCGGCAAGAGCGCCACCACCGCGTGGCTGATCGAGCGGTTGCAGCGACCGACCCTGGTGCTCGCCCCCAACAAGACGCTCTGCGCGCAGCTGGCCAAGGAGTTCAGCGAGCTGCTGCCGCACAACGCCGTCGAATACTTCGTCTCGTACTACGACTACTACCAGCCCGAGGCGTACATCCCGCAGACCGACACCTACATCGAGAAGGACTCCTCGATCAACGAGGAGGTCGAGCGGCTGCGGCACTCCGCGACGATGTCGCTGCTCACCCGCCGCGACGTGATCGTGGTGGCGACGGTGTCGGCGATCTACGGCCTGGGCACCCCGGAGGAGTACCTCGACCGGGCGGTCCGGGTCGCGGTGGGTCAGGAGCTCGACCGCGACCAGCTGCTGCGCCGCCTGGTCGACATTCAGTACACCCGCAACGACATGGCCTTCAACCGGGGCACCTTCCGCGTCCGCGGCGACACGCTGGAGATCATCCCGGCGTACGAGGAGCTGGCCGTCCGCATCGAGATGTTCGGCGACGAGGTGGAGAAGCTCTACTACCTCAACCCGCTCACCGGCGATGTGGTCAAGGAGGTCGACCAGCTGGTCATCTTCCCGGCCACCCACTACGCGGCCGGCCCCGAGCGGATGGAGCGGGCGATCCGCGACATCGAGGTCGAGCTGGCGGAGCGGCTGGCCGAGCTGGAGCGGCAGGGCAAGCTGCTGGAGGCCCAGCGGCTGCGGATGCGCACCACCTACGACATCGAGATGATGCGGCAGGTCGGCTTCTGCTCCGGCATCGAGAACTACTCAATGCACATGGACGGGCGGCTGCCGGGCAGCCCGCCGCACTGTCTGCTCGACTACTTCCCGGACGACTTCCTCACCGTGGTCGACGAGTCGCACGTGACCATCCCGCAGATCGGCGGCATGTACGAGGGCGACGCCTCCCGCAAGCGGATGCTGATCGACCACGGCTTCCGGCTGCCCAGCGCCGCCGACAACCGGCCGCTGCGCTTCGACGAGTTCCTGGAGCGGGTCGGCCAGATGGTCTACCTCTCGGCCACCCCCGGCCCCTGGGAGCTGGAGCAGGCGCAGGGTGAGTTCGTCGAGCAGGTGATCCGCCCCACCGGCTTGATCGACCCGGAGGTCGTGATCAAGCCGACCAAGGGGCAGATCGACGACCTGATGCACGAGATCAAGCTGCGTACCGAGCGCGACGAGCGGGTGCTGGTCACCACGCTGACCAAGAAGATGGCCGAGGATCTCTCCGACTACCTGCTGGAGAACGGCATCCGGGTGCGCTACCTGCACTCGGAGGTGGACACGCTGCGCCGGGTGGAGCTGCTGCGCGAGCTGCGCAAGGGCGACTACGACGTGCTGGTCGGCATCAACCTGCTCCGCGAGGGCCTCGACCTGCCCGAGGTGTCCCTCGTCGCGATCCTGGACGCCGACAAGGAGGGCTTCCTGCGCAGTGGCCGGTCGCTGATCCAGACCATCGGTCGGGCCGCGCGTAACGTCTCCGGCCAGGTGCACATGTACGCCGACAAGATCACCCCGTCGATGGCGGCCGCGATCGACGAGACCGACCGGCGTCGGGCCAAGCAGATCGCGCACAACGAGGCCAACGGGATCAGCCCGGAGCCGCTGCGTAAGAAGATCCACGACATCCTGGACGACATCTACCGCGAGGCCGAGGACACGGAGAACTCCCGGGTCGGCGGTGCGGTACGCCAGCTGTCCCGGGGCAAGGCACCGGTCAAGGAGACCCGCAGCCGCAGCCGGGCCGCCGCGACAACCACCTCACGAGAGGGGATGGCCCGGGCCGACCTGGCTCAGCTCATCCAGGAGCTCAACGACCAGATGCTGGCCGCCGCCCGCGAGCTGCAGTTCGAGCTGGCGGCGCGGATCCGCGACGAGGTCGCCGACCTGAAGAAGGAACTGCGCGGAATGGATGCCGCCGGCGTGAAGTAACGGCCCCACCGGGGAAAAACACCAGGTGCCGGCGGGTTCGCCCGCCGCCCGTCCCCCGCAGCTGGTTGCAGTGTGCGAGCGTGCTATTGCACTGGGTGACCGTGCTGCGTAGTCTCCCTCGGTGGGGAGGCTGGCATGCCAACGAGTCCTGTCATCCGCCGCGCGCGGCTCGGCGCCGAGCTGCGCCAGCTGCGCCGGCGCGAGGCGCTGACCCTGGAGCAGGTGTGTGACCGGCTGGGCTGGGCCTCGACGTCGAAGCTGTCCCGCATCGAGCTGGGTCAGAGCCGACCGGACCTCGCCGACGTGCTGGACCTGCTGGACATCTACCAGGTGCCGCCGCCGACCCGCGACGCGCTGATCGTCATCGCACGGGACGCGGCCACCAGCCGTGGCTGGTGGAAGGCCCTGGGCGAGATGGGTGAGCGGCAGCGCACCTACGCCGAATTGGAGGCGGGCGCGGCGAGCATCGTCGAGTACCAACCTGCCGTCGTGCCGGGGCTGCTCCAGACGCCCGCGTACGCCCGGGCCCGGGTGGCCGCCGCCGCCGTGCTCGCCCCGGAGGTCGACGTGGACGCCGAGGTGCGTGCCCGGGCGCTGCGCCAGGAGGTGCTGCGCCGGGTCGACCCGCCCCGCTACACGGCACTGCTCGCGGAGGCGGCCTGCGACCCCGGCGACGTGTCGGCCGCGATGTGGCGCGAGCAGCTGCGGCACCTGGTCACCCTGAGCGGGCTGGCGAACGTGACGCTGCGGCTACTGCCGCGCGGCGCGGCCGGGGCACCGCACCCGCTCACCCCGTACTCCTGCTACGCCTTTCCGGACCCCGCCGATCCGCGCACGGTGATGCTGGAGGCGTTGACCACCGACGTCCGGCTGGCCACGACGGTCGACGTCGACCGGTACCAGCGGCTGACCGAGGCGCTGCTGGCCGCGGCGCTGTCACCGGAGGAGACGGTCACGGCCCTGGCCCGACGCGCCGGCGAGTGACCGGCGCCGGCCCCGCTGGGTGGCCGGTGGCGACGTACGAGGGGCGGCAGGGCCGGTGCCGCGCGGCCACCGGGCCCGGCGCCCCCGAGCCCGTCGGGACCGGCGGCCGGCGCGTGCGGTGGGCACGATAGCGGCGGGGTACGACAGCCGCGCTCAGGCCGCCACGTCGAGGAAGTGCTCGACCCGGGGCGGTCCCGCGAAGTGCGGCCCGATCAGCGCACGCCACTGCTGGAATCGCTCGGTGGCCCGGAAGTTCTCCTCGTGCGCCTCGACCGAGTCCCATTCCACCAGCAGCACGAACCGCGACGGGGACTCGACGCCCCGGGTCATCCGTACCGACCGGCAGCCGGGCGTGCCGGCGAGCACCGGGTGGCCCTCGGCGTACGCGGCGGCGAACGCGTCCTCGTGTCCGGGCAGTACGTCGATCAGCGCGACCTCAAGCACCATGCCGGAAGCCTCCCACGGCCGGTCTGTCCCTCGGTGTCCTGGGGGTCTGTTCGGGTGCGCGCGGCGGCTCTAGGGTGGGTGCCCGGGAGGGACTGTGATCATCGACTGGCTCACCGGCACCGCGTTCCGCGTGGCCGGCAGCGGCACCACGTGGGCGGAGGTGCTGGGGTTCCTCACCGGCGTCGTCAACGTCTGGCTGGTGGCGCGGCAGCGGATCGCGAACTGGCCGGTGGGCATCGCCAACGTGCTGCTGCTGATGCTGCTGTTCTGGACCGCCGGCCTGTACGCCGACGCCGGGCTCCAGGTCGTCTACGTCGCGTTGGGCTGCTACGGCTGGTGGCACTGGCTGTTCGGCGGCGAGCGGCGGACCCGGCTCACGGTCAGCCGGACCGGGCGGCGGGAGTGGTTGGCGCTGGCCGTCGTCGGGGTGCTGCTCACCGGCGCGCTCTGGGCCCTGCTGGACCGGGCCACCGACTCCACCGTGCCGCTGCCGGACGCGCTGACCACGACGCTGTCCCTGCTGGCCACCTACGGGCAGACCCGCAAGCGGGTGGAGAGCTGGTGGCTCTGGATCGCCGCCGACCTGATCTACATCCCGCTGTACGCGTACAAGGGACTGCACCTGACCGCCGCCCTGTACCTGGTGTTCCTCGCCCTCTGCGTGCTCGGGCTGCGCGCCTGGCGGGCCGACCTGCGCCGGGCCGCCCGGCCGGCCCCGGTCGCGCCCGGCCCGGCCCCGGTCGCCACGTGACCGCCCGGACGCCCGGCCTTCCGCCGACGGTCCCGCGGGCGTCGGAGCCGGAGTTCCGGCACGGGATGGTGGTGGGGAAGTTCTACCCGCCGCACGCCGGCCACCACGCGTTGATCGCGGCCGCCGCCGCCCGCTGCGCCACGGTCACCGTGGTCGTGGCGCCCTCGCGCCGGGAGTCCATCCCGCTCGCGGCGCGGTTGGACTGGCTGCGGGGGTGCACGCGGACACCCCGTGGGTCCGGTTCGTCGGCCGGTACGACGACCACCTCGTGGACTACGCCGACCCGGCGGTCTGGGACGCGCACTGCGCGGTGTTCCGGGAGGCGGTGGGACCCGGGCCGGTGGACGCGGTCTTCTCCTCGGAGGCGTACGGGGCGGAGTTGGCCCGCCGCTTCGACGCCGTACCGGTGTCGGTGGATCCGGACCGGCGCACCGTGCCCGTCTCGGGCACCGCCGTGCGCGCGGACCCGGCGGGGCACTGGCCCTTCCTGAGCCCACCGGTCCGCGCGTGGTTCGTCCGTCAGGTGGTCGTGGTCGGCGCCGAGTCGACCGGCACCACCACGATGGCCGCCGCGCTCGCGGCGCACTACCGCACCTCCTGGGTGCCGGAGTACGGCCGGGAGTTGACCGCCCGCAAGCTCGACCGGCTACGCGAACGCTCACCCGGAGCGACCGTGTTCGACGTCACCTGGGACCGGGACGACTTCCGCGCGGTGGTCCGCGAGCAGCAGGCCGCCGAGGACGCGGCGGCCCGGTCGTCCGGTCCGCTGCTGTTCTGCGACACCGACGCGCGTGCCACTGCCGTGTGGGAGGAGCGCTACCTCGGCAGCGCTTCGCCGGAGGTACGGGCTGCCGCCCGCCGGCCGGCGCTGTACCTGCTGACCGATCACCGCGACGTGCCGTTCACCGACGACGGGCTGCGCGACGGTGAGCACCTGCGGGCCTGGATGACCGGGCGGTTCCGCGACGAGCTGGTCGGGTGCGGGGTGCCGGTGGTGGAGCTGACCGGCCCGCACGAGCAGCGGCTGGCCCGCGCGGTGGGAGCCTGCGACGCGCTGCTCGCCGCGGGCTGGGCGCTGGCCGAGCCGCTGCTGGCGCCCGACACGCTAGCCTCCTAGGACGGCGTACGGGCTGTGGCACGGACCGTATTCCCGGTCGGCGGGGTGGGCGGTGCCACCGGCTGCCCGGCGTGCGATCACGGGGCGTGGTGGGGGAGAATGGCGACCGAGGAGGGGAGTATTCCCCCGCGACGGAGTCGTCAGCACGGTCGACCGCCGGTTCCCCGGTGGCGCGACCCGGCCCCGTTGGTCGCCGTCCCGCGTGCGTGCGGGCGGCGGCGGAAGAGACCTCCGACAGTCACCAGAGTGAGCGTCACCGGCACGCCGAGCCCCGTTGGGGCGTACGGTGTGCCGGACGCCGCGTGTCTGCCGGAGGAATGAACGTTGGACGTGTCCGGATTGGTGTGGGCGGGGACCCTTGTCGCACTGACTGCGGTCCTGCTCGTCGACCTGCTGATCATCGGTCGGCGCCCGCACGAGCCGAGTGTGCGCGAGTCGAGCCTGTGGGTCGCCTTCTACGTCGGTCTGGCGCTGGTCTTCGGCGCCGGCGTCTGGTTGGCGTCCGGGGCGAGCGCGGCCGGGCAGTTCTACACCGGCTGGCTCACCGAGTACAGCCTCTCGGTGGACAACCTCTTCGTCTTCGTGATCATCATGGCCCGCTTCGGCGTGCCCCGGCAGTACCAGCAGAAGGTGCTGCTCGTCGGAATAGTGCTGGCCCTGGTGATGCGCGGCGGGTTCATCGCCGCCGGCGCGGCGTTGATCTCGCAGTTCTCCTGGGTCTTCTACATCTTCGGCGCGTTCCTGATCTACACGGCGGTCAACCTGGCCCGGCAGGGTGAGCCGGACGAGGACGAGTTCTCCGAGAACCTGCTGATCCGGTGGAGTCGCCGGGCGCTGCCGATCTCGAAGGGCTACGACGACGCGAAGCTGACCACCCACGAGAACGGTCGGCGACTGTTCACCCCGATGCTGATCGTGATGATCGCGATCGGCACCACCGACCTGATCTTCGCGCTGGACTCGATCCCGGCGATCTTCGGCATCACCCAGGAGCCGTACCTGGTCTTCACCGCGAACGTGTTCGCGCTGATGGGCCTGCGCCAGCTCTACTTCCTGCTCGGCGGGCTGCTGGACCGGCTCATCTACCTCAGCTACGGCCTGGCCGTGGTGCTCGGCTTCATCGGGGTCAAGCTGGTGCTGGAGGCGCTGGCCGACAACAACCTGCCGTTCATCAACGGCGGGGAGCACGTCGGCTGGGCCCCGCACATCCCGATCTGGCTCTCCCTGCTGGTCATCCTCGGCACCCTGGCCATCGCCACCGCGGCCAGCCTGATCAAGTCCGCGCGGGACCGCCGGCAACTGCTGGCCGAGGCCCGGCGCTGATCCGTCGCCGGCCGGGTGCGCGAGCGCGCCCGGCCGGTCAGACCCGGTGCGCGCCGACCAGGGTCGCGGTGCGGTCGGCCGGCATCTGCTCCTCGATCACCCGTCGACGGCGGTAGCAGGCGTGCAGCATCCGGCGGTCGTCGCCGCCGCGCGGCACGGCGGTGACGATGCCGATGTGGTGGATCCCGCGGCCCGGTCGGGCGAAGAAGTACAGGTCGCCGGGGCGCTCCTCGCCCAGCGCCAGCGGGGTGGTCGCCCGGGCCTGGTCGTCGGCGTCGCGGGGCAGCAGCACCCCGAACCGCCGCCAGGCCAGGTGTACCAGACCGGAGCAGTCGATGCCGTACGCGGAGACGCCACCCCACACGTAGACGACGTGCAGCAGCCGGTGCGCCACCGCGAGGATCTCCTCCGCGGAGGGTGGCGCGGACGGCACCGGGACCAGGTCGCGCTCGGGCAGCCAGAGCGGCGCGGCGTGGCCGGGGGCGTGTACGGGCCGCCAGCCGTCGCGGGCCGGACCGGCCGGGACGAACCGGGTGCCGAGGATCACCCCGGGCACCAGCACCGGGCCGTCCGACGCGGCCCGCAGCCCGGTGACCGTGGCGTCCACCACCAGCGGGGGGTCGGCGACGCTCGGCCCCGCGGGGGCGAGCTGGTTGGTCGGCAGCCAGCCGGGGTAACCGCGCGGGTCCAGCTTCGCGGCCGGCTGTTCGACGGCCACCACCCGGGCCCAGCCGTCCGGGCGCAGCTCGGTCACGACCACCCGCTCGCCCAGCAGCAGCTGGCTCAGCACGCAGTCGCCGACCTGCTGGTCGGTGTCCATCCCGGAGATCCAGGCCGGGATGTCCGTCCGCGGGGCGAGGGCGGGCCGGTCGACCGGCCGCACCGCCTCGGGTGAGGTCCAGAGCGTCGCCACCGCGACGCGGACGACGGCCTCGCGGCCCGGTTGCAGCTCCACGTCCACCCCCAGCTCGTACCGTGCGTCCCCGCGACCCTATGAAAAATTCCAACGGTCATCAACCGCGCGGCTGCACCTTAGCTTCAGCGAGGCCGGTGATGCCCAGGCCGGGCGCGTCCGGGAGGACCACGGTGGGGCCGTCGTAGCGGATCCCGCCGCGCACCGGCGACCAGGCCAGCCACCAGGCCGCGTCCAGGTCGGCGACCGCGGTGGTGCCGTACGCCGCGACCAGGCTCGCCGCCGCCCCGATGCCGACCTGGCTCTCCATCATCGACCCCACCACCGTGCCGAGGCCGTGCGCGGTGGCGAGGTCCAGCAGGGTACGCGCCGGGTGCAGGCCGCCGCACTTGGCGAGCTTCACGTTGACCAGGTCGGCGGCCCGTCGGCGGATCACCTCCACCAGGTCCCGCACGCCGAAGACCGCCTCGTCGGCCAGGATCGGCACCGAGACCCGGTCGCTGACCCAGGCCAACCCGTCCAGGTCCCAGCGGGCCACCGGCTGCTCGACCAGCTCCACGTCCAGGCCGGCGTCCTCGATGCCGCGGATCACCTGGACCGCCTCTCGGGGCGTCCAGCCCTGGTTGGCGTCCAGCCGGATCCGCACCCCGGCGCCGACGGCGGCACGGACCGCGCGGACCCGGTCCAGGTCGCCGGCCGCGTCGGTGCCGACCTTCAACTTGAGTACGCCGAAGCCGTCGGCCTGCCGCTGCCGGGCGGCGGCGGCGAGGTCCACCGCCTCACCGGCGGCCAGCGTCACGTCCGTGGGCACCCGCAGCGTCGTGCCACCCAGCAGCCGCACCAGCGGTACGCCGAGCCGCCGCGCGGCCAGGTCGTGCAGCGCGGTGTCGACCGCGGCCTTGGCCGCCTCGTTGCCCACCACCGCGCGCTGCACCTCGGCGCAGCGGGCCACCAGGTCGTCCGGGTCCCGGCCCGTGAGCAGCGGACCGAGCAGTTCCCGTACGCACGCCTCGGACCCGCCGACCGACGCGCCGGTCACCTGCCACACCTGCGGCGCCTCGCCGAAGCCGGAGCGGCCGTCGCTGTCGATCAGCTCCACGACCAGGGTGTCCACCGTGGTGGTACGGCGCAGCGCGGTCACGAACGGGGTGTGCAGGGGGGCGGAAACCCGGTGGGTGCGTACCGCCGAGATCGTCATGTGGGGCACCCTATACGCAGGCGCGCGGGTGGAGGGGAGACCGGATGGCCGGGCGGGACTGGGACATGGTGGGCGCACCGAACGCGCGTGACCTGGGTGGCCTGATCGGGGCCGACGGCCGGCGCGTCCGGACCGGACGGCTGATCCGGACGCCTGCGTTGGGCCGGCTCGCCGACGAGGACCTGCCGGTGCTGGCCAAGCTCGGGCCGGCCTGCGTGGTGGACCTGCGGGACCACACCGAGATCGCGGTCGCCCCGCCGGACCGGCTGGTCGGCGAGCCCCGGCTGGTGCACCTGCCGGTGCACGACCCGGAGCACCCGGTCTTCACCTACGTCTCGGCGGTGCTGCTCGGTCACGACCTGAACGCGTACGCGCGGCTGGCCCGGGAGGGCACGGCGGCGGCGATGGCCGCGATCTACCGGTGGTTCGTCACCGGTGAGTCGGCGCGCGCCGGCTTCGCCGAGGCGGTCCGGTTGGCCGCCCGGGCGGAGAACCTGCCGCTGGTCTACCACTGCTCCGCCGGCAAGGACCGCACCGGCTGGCTGACCGTCATCCTGCTGACCGCGCTCGGCGTGGACGAGGCGGCGATCCGCGCCGAGTACCTGCGCAACAACCCGCTGACGGAGAGCCTGCGCGCGGTGATCGTGGAGGCGATGCGGCGGCGGCAACCCGAGTTGGACGTCGAGGCGGTGCTGCCCGTGCTCGAGGTGCGTCCGGAGTACCTCGACGCGGCGTACGACGAGGTGCGCCGGGTGCACGGCTCGTTCGGGGTGTACCTGCGCAACGGGCTCGGGCTGGACGACGAGGTCATCGCGGCGCTGCGGGCGCACCTGCTGGAGTGACCGGCGCCCCGGCCGGCGCGTCGGCGCGGGCGGCCCGGCCGGTGACGATCAGCGCCTGACCGGCCGCGTAGGTGACCATCACCAGCACCGACGCTCCGGGCGGCTGCGCCACGCCGGCCACCTGAGCGGCGATCAGCAGGTCGGAGCCGAGGAAGAGGGCGGCGCCCAGCCCGACCCGCCAACCCTGGGTGGCGGCGGTGGCCGCCATCGCGGCCAGCGCGACCGCGTAGCCGGCCACCGGCACGGCCAGCCCGGCGTCGGTGAGTCCCGCCCACATCCAGCGCAGCGCGACGACGGTCAGCAGCGCGTACCCCAGCGGGAGCGCGAGCAGCGGCGGGCGGCGCAGCGCGGTCGCGGCGCCGTGCCGGGTGAAGGCCGCGAGGTAGCAGAGGTGGCCGGCGAGGAAGCAGACCATGCCGGCGAGAAACCAGCCGGTGCCGAAGGCCAGCAGCGCCACGTCGCCGCCGGTGGCGCAGGCCAGTGCGGCGAGCACCAGCCGGTCCGGCCGGGCGGCGCGTTCGGCGGTGGCCCGCCACAGGTACGCGGCCAGCAGCGGCATCAGCAGCGGCTTGGTGAGCAGCACGGCCAGGCCCACGCCGGTGGCGTTGGCCAGCAGGTTCGCCGCCGTCACGGCGACGAAGGCGACGAGCAGGGTACGACTGCGGGGCATCTGCGGCTCCGGAGGTGGGGTGCGAGCAGCCTAGCCGCGCGGGGGTCAGAGGTCGTGGCGGGCAGCCCAGACCTGCGCCGAGACGTTGGCGATGAGGCGACAGGCGTCGTCCTCGATCTCCTCGCCGCTGGGGCCGCCGTCGGCCAGGTCGGTGGTGGTGCAGACCACGATCAGGTACGGGGGCGCGTCGTCGGGGAAGACCACCCCGGCGCCGTGTCGGACGCCGCGTACCCAACCGTTCTTGTGCGCGATCCGGGTGCCCTCGGGCAGGCCGGCGGCGAGGTCCTCGCGGTGCTCCTGGGCGAGCAGCACGTCCAGCATGGCCGCACAGCCGGCCGGGGAGGCGAGCCGGCCGGGCGTGGACGCGCCGGTGGCCAGCGCGCCGAGCATCGCGGCCAGGTCCGCGGCGGTGACGAGGTTGGTGATGCCGGCCTCGCGGGCGGCGAAGTCCTCGATGCCGCGGCCGGTGACGCTGTGCCGGGCCCCGGCCAGCGTCCACGCCTCGGCCACCGCCGGCAGCCCCACGTGGCCGATGACCAGGTTGGTGGCCAGGTTGCTGGAGCGGGTGATCATCCGGTCGGCGAGCCAACGCAGCGGCGCGGTGCCGCCGACCCGGTCCCAGACCGCGTCGTCGTTGTCGTAGTGCTGCGCGCAGGCGAAGCGGGGCGCGCCGGGCTTCGCGGAGTCGAAGTCGTTGACCACCGGCACCGGGGTGTCCAGGTCCAGCGTGCCGGCCTCGGCCGCGCGGTGCAGCGCGGCGAGTACGGCCACCTTCATCGTGCTGGCCGCGTAGTGGGTGGCATCCGGGTGGCGGGTCCAGGTCGGCGGCGCGTCGAGGCGGCCCACGTACGCCGAGAGGGTGCCGGGCACCCGGTCCAGGTGGGTGTCGAGATCATCCCAGGTCATGCCGGTGACCGTAGCCGATCATGGTTCGGCCGACGGCGCTGGTGGGCGTACCCCCGTCGGAAAGACGGCGGGCGCGCCGGCCGCGAGCGGCCGACGCGCCCGGTGTCGGGGCGGCCGGGGTCAGCCGGCGTGCTTGCGACGGGCGGCGGCCCGGCCGCGCTGCTGCTGGTCGAGCACCACCTTGCGGATGCGCACCGCGGTCGGGGTGACCTCGACGCACTCGTCCTCGCGGCAGAACTCCAGCGCCTGCTCGAGAGACAGCTTGCGCGGCGGGATCAGCTTCTCGGTCTCGTCGGAGGTCGACGCCCGCATGTTGGTGAGCTTCTTCTCCTTGGTGATGTTGACGTCCATGTCGTCGGAGCGGGAGTTCTCCCCGACGATCATGCCCTCGTACACCTCGGTGGTCGGCTCGACGAAGAGCTGGCCGCGCTCCTGCAGGTTGATCATCGCGAAGGCGGTGACCGCGCCGGCGCGGTCGGCGACCAGCGAACCGTTGTTGCGGGTACGCAGCTCGCCGAACCACGGCTCGTAGGACTCGAAGACGTGGTGCAGGATGCCGGTGCCCCGGGTGTCGGTGAGGAACTCGGTGCGGAAGCCGATCAGGCCGCGGGCCGGGACCAGCCACTCCATCCGGATCCAGCCGGTGCCGTGGTTGACCAGCTGCTCCATCCGGCCCTTGCGGGTCGCGAGGAGCTGGGTGATCGCGCCCAGATACTCCTCCGGGGCGTCGATGGTCAGCCGCTCGACCGGCTCGCAGGTCTTGCCGTCGATTTCCTTGGTGACGACCTGCGGCTTGCCGACGGTCAGCTCGTAGCTCTCCCGGCGCATCTGCTCGACCAGGATGGCCAGTGCCAGCTCACCGCGGCCCTGCACCTCCCAGGCGTCCGGACGCTCGGTGGGCAGCACCCGCAGCGACACGTTGCCGACCAGTTCCTTGTCGAGACGGTCCTTGACCATCCGGGCGGTCACCTTGGAGCCCTTGACCCGGCCGACCAGTGGCGAGGTGTTGGTGCCGATGGTCATCGAGATGGCGGGCTCGTCCACGGTGATCAGCGGCAGCGCCACCGGGTTCTCCGCGTCCGCGAGGGTCTCGCCGATCATGATCTCGGAGATGCCGGCGACGGCGATGATGTCGCCCGGACCGGCCGACTCGGCCGGCTTGCGCTCCAGGCCCTCGGTCATCAGCATCTCGGAGATGCGGACCCGCTGGGTGCTGCCGTCGGTGCGGCACCAGGCCACCGTCTGGCCCTTGGTGATCGTGCCCTGACGCACCCGGCACAGCGCCAGCCGGCCGAGGAACGGCGAGGCGTCGAGGTTGGTGACGTGCGCCTGCAGCGGCGCGCCGTCCTCGTACGCGGGCGCCGGGATGGTGTCCAGCAGGGTGCGGAACAGCGGCTCCAGGGAGGTGCTG
This sequence comes from Micromonospora sp. GCM10011542, assembly GCF_042650685.1. Lineage (NCBI taxonomy): Bacteria > Bacillati > Actinomycetota > Actinomycetes > Micromonosporales > Micromonosporaceae > Micromonospora > Micromonospora sp. GCM10011542. The sequence goes on along the minus strand of NZ_JBHSBO010000052.1, from coordinate 34,609 downwards.
TCGTCCGGCACCGAGCCGTCGGCGGGCTGGGTCAGCGAGGCGATGCCGTCGCGGGCGCAGGCGTAGACGATCGGGAAGTCGATCTGCTCCTCGTCGGCGTCCAGGTCGAGGAAGAGCTCGTAGGTGTCGTCCACGACCTCCTTGATCCGGGCGTCGGGACGGTCCACCTTGTTGATCACCAGGATGATCGGCATCCGGGCCCGCAGCGCCTTGCGCAGCACGAAGCGGGTCTGCGGCAGCGGACCCTCGCTGGCGTCGACCAGCAGCACCACGCCGTCGACCATGGTCAGGCCGCGCTCGACCTCGCCGCCGAAGTCGGCGTGGCCGGGGGTGTCGATGATGTTGATGGTGACCGGGTCGGAGCCGTCCGCCGGCAGGTAGCGCACGCCGGTGTTCTTGGCCAGGATCGTGATGCCCTTCTCCCGCTCCAGGTCCCCCGAGTCCATGACCCGCTCGGTCGTCTCACCCCGGGCGCCGTACGCGCCGGCCTGCCGCAACATGGCGTCGACCAGCGTGGTCTTGCCGTGGTCGACGTGAGCGATGATGGCGACGTTGCGGAGGTCGGTGCGAAGCTGCATACCCTCTATCCTTCCGCCTGCGCTCGCGCAGGCCGCGTCGGGGTCACCCCCAGGTGCCCCTGATCTATGGTGAAACTGCTGTCCGGGTCGTTCGCCCGGCTGGCATGCTGGCTCCCGTGTCCCGGGGGCCTGAGTGCACGACCTGCTGACCGTGGTGCAGGGTCTGCCCACCCTGTGGATCTACCTGGTCGCCGCGCTGATCGTGGCGGGCGAGACCGCGGTGATCTTCGGTTTGCTCGTGCCGGGCGAGGCTACCCTGCTGCTCGTCGGTTTCCTCACCTACAACGGTACCTTGCGGCTCGCGCCGGCGTTGCTCGCGATGATCGTCGCGGCGGTCCTCGGCGACGGCCTGGCGTTCCGTGCCGGCCGGCGCTACGGCCCGCGGCTGCGCGCCGGGCTGGGCAACCGGGTGGGGGCGCAGCGGTGGGCGCGGGCCGACGCCATGCTGGCCCGGCTGGGTGGTCGCGGGGTGTTCGCGGCCCGCTGGGTGGCCTTCGCCCGCACCCTGGTGCCCCGGTTGGCCGGGGCGGCGGGGATGCCGTACCGCCGGTTCGCGCCGTGGAACCTGGCCGGGGTGGTGACCTGGGTGAGCGGCTCGATCCTGCTCGGTCACCTGGCCGGCGAGTCGTACGACACAGTTTCCCGGCTGCTCGGCCGGGCCACCGGCGCGGTTCTGGTGCTGCTGGCCGGTCTGGTGGCGGTGGTGCTGGTGGGCCGTTGGCTGGGCCGCAACCCGGACCCGGCCCGGGCCCTGCTGTCCCGCGCCGGCGCGCTGCCCCCGGTGCGCTGGCTCAGTGCCCGCTACGGGGTGCTGTTCTTTCTGATCGCCATGCACATCGGGCCGGCCTGGACGCTGCTGCTCAACCTGGCCGCCGGGCTGCTGCTGCTCTTCGCTGCCGGGTTCGCCATCGCCGGGCTGCTCACCGTGGTGGTCCGCAACAGCGGGCTGGCCGCGCTGGACGGGGCGATCGCGGACTGGTTCGCCGAGCGGCGTACCCCGGACGCGGTGGACGCCACGCTGGCCGTGGTGTCCCTGCTGCGCGGGTGGGTGCTGATCGTGTTGGTGGCGCTGGTGGCCGCGGTGCTGGCGTGGCGGAACCGGCCGTGGCGGGCCGACCTGCTCAGTGTGGTCGGCACGGCGGGCGCGTTCGTCCCACTGGTGGTGCTGGCCGTGGTGGCGGAGCTGACCGGGTCACCGGGGACGGGTCCGGATGGCGGGGAGGGTGTGCTCTTTCCGACCCAGAACGCGGTGGTCGCGGCGAGCTTCTGCACCCTGGCCTGGCTGCTGTCCCGGGGTGCGCGCTGGCCGGTGGCGGTGGCCGCCTGGACGGCCGCCGCCGCGGGCGTGCTCGGGGTCGGCGGCGCCCGGCTCTACCTGGGGCTCGACACGGCCAGCGGGACGGCCGCGGCGGTGCTGCTCGGGGTGCTCTGGACGGCGGTCTTCATGGTCGCCTGGGCCACCAGGGACCGCGCGGTGGGGGAGCGGGACCAGCCGGTGGGCCCCTCCACGACGCCTCGGCGGGGGCCTCGCCGACCGGTCGAACCTTGTTAGGGTGCGGCGACGATCACACGGGGGAGGAACGGAATGCATCGACGGACCGGTCGGCTGGGCGCCACGGTGCTCGCCGGGCTGCTGCTGGCGGGCACGCTGGTCGGCTGTGCCGAGGAGGGTGCACGCCCCCAGGGCGAAGCCGCGCCGGTCGCGGTCACCGACGCGCCGACGGACGCGCCGGTCGACGGGACGACGGCGGAGCCGACCGCCTCGGCGAGCGCGGTGGCGGCGCTGGGCGCCGCGCCGAGCCGCAGCGCGTCCCCGACGGCGAAGCCCTCGAAGACGCCGACCCGCAAGCCCACCACGGCGCCCCGGCCCCGCGCGGTGCCCAAGCCGCCCGCCGAGACCCAGGTTCCGCCTGCCCCGCCCAAGCCGGCACCGACCTCCTGCAAGCCCAGCTACAAGGGCACCCAGGCCAGCCGCGCGCAGGTGAAGTCGGCGCTGGGCGACGCGGCGGCCCGCACGTACTGGCCGACCTCGGCGCCGGACATCAAGATCCCGCTCGACCTGCTCAAGGCCACCGCGTGGCAGGAGAGCGGCTGGCAGTCCAACATCTACGCCTGCGACGGCGGTGTCGGCCTGATGCAGGTGATGCCCGGCACGGCGACCTGGATGAACCAGCGGTTCGACCAGAACTACGACATCGACGACTACCAGGACAACGCGTACCTGGGCGCCAACTACCTGGCCTGGCTGACCAAGTACATCGGCGACATGTACTTCGAGTCCGACTTCCGGCTCGACGCCGACCTGTGCACCGCCGAGCTGAACTCCTGCCTGCTCAACGCGGTGATCTCGGCGTACAACTACGGCCACGGCGCGGTGGCGCAGGAGGGGAAGCCACTGGCCATCCCCAACCCGTCCTACGTGCGCAACGTGCGGGCGCTGATGACCGAGTGCGTCTGCCTGGCGTACTGAGCGCCGACTGACCGGTCCCGGCCGGGGTCGGGGCCGACCGGCCCCGACCCCCGCCGCCGTTCAGTCCCGGCTGCCGACCGGCTCGCCCGCCACCGGCTCGCCCGCCTCGGGGACGTCCGCGACCGGGCGGTCGCCGATGCGGCCGGGCCACCAGAAACGCTCACCCAGCACGAACGCCAGCGCGGGTACGAGGACCGTACGCACCAGCAGGGTGTCCAGCAGGACGCCGATGCACACGATGATCCCGATCTGGGTCAGCGTGATCAGGGGGAGCACACCGAGGACGGCGAAGACCGCGGCGAGCAGCACCCCGGCGCTGGTGATCACCCCACCGGTCACCCGCAGCGCGGAGAGCATCCCGTCGCGGGTCCCGGCGCTGCGGGCGTCCTCGCGGGCCCGGGTGACCAGGAAGATGTTGTAGTCGACGCCGAGAGCGACGAGGAACACGAAGGCGAGCAGCAGCACGCCGCTGTCCAGCGCCGGAAAGCCCAGCACGTGGTCGAAGAGCAGCCACGCGGCGCCGAGGCTGCCGAAGAACGACGCGATGACGGTGAGCACCAGCAGCACCGGCGCGACCAGGCCGCGCAGCAGCAGCACCAGGACCGCGCCGACCAGGAGCAGGATGATCGGCAGGATGAGCCGCAGGTCCCGGTCGTTGGCGTCCTCGCTGTCGTAGGTGGCCACCACGGTGCCGCCGATCAGCGCGCCCCGGAACGCCTCGGCGCCGGCCAGCGCGGGCGGCGCGGAGTCGGGGACCGCGGCGACCGCGTCCCGCAGCGCCTCGATCGTCCGGTCCGACGCGGCGGTGCCGGGCTCGGCGTCGAGGACCACGTCGACCTGGGCGAGGGCCGGGCCGGCGTCGCCGGGCCGGGCGGAGGCGACCCCGGGGACGGCGGCGGCGGTGTCGGTGACGGCCTTCAGCGCCGTCGGGGTGGTGAGGACGGCGACCGGCTGGGTGGTGCCGGCCGGGAACGCGCGGGCGAGGGTCTGTGCCCCGGTGACCGCCTCCGGCCTGGCGCGGAACTGCTCGGTCTCGGACAGGCCGGTGCGGATGCCGAGCCCGCCCAGGGCGAGACCGGCGAGCAGCAGGGTGGCGAGCACCGCGACGGGCACCGGACGGCGCTCGACGGCGGCGCCGAGCCGGCCCCAGAGCCGCCCCTCGCGTACCGGGCCGCCGACCCTTGGGACGAACGGCCAGAACAGGCCCCGCCCGAAGATCACCAGAGCGGCCGGGAGGACGAACAGCGCCGAGAACATGGCGAGGACCACACCGGTGGCGCAGGCCACGGCGAGCGCGCGGTTGGTCTCCTGCTCGCTGAGCAGCAGGGTGAGCACGCCCAGCACCACGGTGCCGCCGCTGGCCAGGATCGGCTCGGCGGTGCGGCGCAGCGCCGAGCGCATGGCGGCGAAGCGGTCCTGGTCGCGGCGTAGCTCCTCGCGGTAGCGCGCGATGAGCAGCAGAGCGTAGTCGGTCGCGGCGCCGAAGACCAGGACGCTGGCGATGCCGGTGACCGCGCCCTCCTGGAGGTTGATCCCGACCGCGGGCACGATCGTGTCGACGGCGCGCAGGGTGAGCTGCTCGGTCGCCGCGACCACGACCAGCGGCACGATCCACAGGAACGGGCTGCGGTAGGTGATCAGCAGCAGCAGCGCCACGACCGCGGCCGTGACGGCCAGCAGCGTGACGTCCGCGCCCTCGAAGACCGAGGAGAGGTCGGCGGTGAAGGCGGGCGCACCGGTCACCTCGACGGTGAGCTGCTCCGGGAGGTTCTCCAGCGTGGTCCGCAGCTGCCGGACCGTCCCGGTGATCTCCTCCTGGCCACCGGGGGTGCTCAGCGGTACGGCCACCAGCGCCACCGTGCCGTCCGGGGAGACCTGTGCCGGGCTGACCTGTCCACCGACCGCGAAGCGGCCCAGCTCACCGGAGCGGGCGGCGACGGCGGCCCGGTCGGCCTCGCCCAGCGGGGCGCCGTCGGCGCGGCTGACGACCACGATCGCCGGCTGGACCTCGCTGTCGGGGAGCTGGTCCTGGAGGCGTTCGACCTGGGTCGACTGCCACTGCACCGACAAGCCGGTGGCGGAGACCGGGGCCGGGTTGTCGGGCTTGGGCAACCCGAAGACGGCCACGCCGACGACGATCGCGGCGACCACGGTGAGCACTCCTGGAAGGCGCGACCGTGGTCGCCGACCATCTCGAAGGCCCCGGCGCCGCCGACGACGCCCGCGAGGCGGCCCTCGCCCTCCTGAACAGCGCGGCCAGTCACTCCTGAGGTGGGTTGCACACGCCGCGGCGCTCCACAACTGCGGGCGGGTTGGTCAGCAGCCGAGCCGAGGCCGACGGCGTCCGCCGTGCACCATGTGGCGGGCGGCCAGGGCGAGCCGCTGATCCTCAACCTGCGCGGCAGCGGCGGCACTTGACGCTGCTGCTGCTCAGTGGTCCAGACCCGGGCTACGCCAGCTCGTCACGGGCAGGGCGCCCCCGCGCAGACGTCGACGATGTTGCCGGTGAGCAGGAACGTCGCCTTCTGCTCCTGCGCCGTGGGCTGAGCACGCGGGAACTCGTGCGGGTCGTCGCCGTACTCCGCTCCGGCAGGTGGGAGGTTCGTCGGCGGCGGCGCGGAGGCGGCACCGCTGTTCCAGATCACGATCGCCGAGCCGGTGTACGGGTACGCGGGGATCGGCGCGATGCCCCAGTACGGCTCGACATCGAGCGACCAGCCGTCGGCGAGCGCCGGGGTGTGCAGGCGGGCACCGATGGTGCGCGCCTCGACCTCGGCCGCGGCCGGGGAGACCTGGTGGTCGCCGAAGGCCACGTGCATCAGCACCTGGTGCGCCGGGGTGCCCGGCAGCGGCTTGTCGGTCATGTGCTGGGCGTACCCGTTGGCCTCGGACCGGTCCCACAGCATCTGGAGCAGCGCGAAGATCAGCTGCTGGTCGACCTTGTCCGGGTAGGACTGGTCCATGATCGTCTGGAACGGGGCGAAGTCGAGGCTGCGCTGCAGCAGTGTCGAGTAGTTCATCGCCGGCACGCCGAGCACCGACCGGGTCCAGTCCTGAGCGATGGCGGTAAGGGCGCCACCGTTGATGCCGCCCTGGCTGTTGCCGTCGTAGTGCAGTCCGCCCGGCCCGTCGATCAGTGGCTGCCCGTCGGCGCCCTGGAACGCCGGGTCGGCGGCGAAACCGTCCGGGTGGATCATCGCCCGGCCCAGGAAGAGGAAGTTCAGGAAGCTCTGCTGCAGCCGGTCCGCCACTGCGGGGAAGGCGCTGAGGTCGGTGAAGGCGCCGGCCACGTACGGGACGTCGGCGTTCGCCATGCCGATCCAGCTGGTGGCGCAGAAGGTGAAGTTGTGGGTGGCCGACATGGTCTTGACGTTTCCGGCGTTGATCTCGGTCGGTCGGCCGAGCAGGCCGTGACCGTAGAGCGAGAGGTGCGCCGGATCGGCGACGGAGGCGCTGCGCGGGATGTTGCAGACGAAGTCGGCCTGCAGCGTCGCCCCGGACGGCGTGGGCAGGGCGTCCGGCGTGTGCGCCTTCCCGTCGCCGTCGGCCGGCCCGTAGTGCAGGCGCGACCCGGGTCCGCCGTTGCCGGTCAGATAGGAAGGTACGGCGATGGTGCCGCTCACCTGCCGGGCGATCCGCGGATCCTGCTGCGACGGGTAATTCACGACCTGGGTGACGGCGAACGATGGCGCGGTCGCGCCGAGGGTGGCGAACGCGCCGTCGCGGATCGCCAGCATCCGTCCGGTCAATCCCTGCCGGCTCGCCACCGTGAAGTCCCAGGCGAGGTAGAGGTCGTGCCGCTTGACTCCGGCGGTGGTCAGGTTGGCGAGGATCCGCTTGATCTGGGGGGTGCGGGGGTCCCTGGGGTTGGCGCCGGCACCGTTGACGTACGCCTGGAACGTGGCCGGTGCCGGGATCAGCGCCCGGTTCCGGTCCCGCAGGCCGCGCAGCCCCACGACATACCGGGTGCCCTCGGCCAGCGCGACGGCCGGCCGGATGATCAGAAGCTGGCGGTCGGGCTGGCCGGCGGCGTGCGCGTCCAGCTCCGCCCAGTACGGGGTGCGCTGGCCGGTGGCCGTGTTGAGCAGCACGATCGGTGCGTCCGGTGCCAGCGAGCGGCCGATGTCGGTGACCGGCGCGATGCCGGTGGCTGCGGCGTCGAGGCCGGGCACGTGCACCAGGATCGGCGTGCCGGGGCTGTACCCGTCCTGCCGGTTCCATTCGGTCGGGTCGATCGGGACGCCGCGGATGGTGGCCGGCATCGAGGCGGCCGCGAACTGCACCCGCCGTCCGGTGGGGCTGACCGGGTCGGGCACGGTGAAGTAGTCGTTCGGGAACGGCAGCAGGCACGCCGTCGGGTCGATCGGATCGCAGGCACCGTGCGCGGCCAGCTGCGGCGGCACCGCGGGCGGCGCCGCGGCGGCGGCCGTGCCGAGCAGCACGGCACCTGCGGTCACCAGCACGGACACGGCGAAAGGCAGCCGCCTGGAGGTGGTCACAGGCATCTCCTCGATGGTGGACGGAGGCGCGGAGCCGAGGTCGTGAGACGAGGCCTGCGCTAGGGCGCGATGTTCTTCCTACGCTCGTGAATGATCCTCGCCAATAGTCCGACCAGCTCGATCAGCGGTGTGGCGGCGGGTGTCGCCGCCACACCGCGATCAACGCGCCGGAGTCAGTTCAGGCTGCCGGTCCGAGCTGGACCGGGCGGGCTCGGCGCACTGCCGAGCCCGCCCGGTCGCGCAGCCTTCCCGCACTGCTGCTCGAGGAAAGGTCAGGCTCTCGCCCCTGCGCCGACGGTGGCCTGTGCGGCCGAGGTCGCCTTCGATGCCCGGCGTCCGGGCATCCACCAGTTGGCCTTGCCGCACAGTTCCATCACCGCGGGGACGAGGACCATCCGGATGACGGTGGCGTCGATGAGCACGGCGACGGCCATGCCCAGACCGCCCTGCTTGACCGCGATGTCGGGGCCGAGCAGGGAGGTCGTGAAGACGGCAACCATGATGGCGGCCGCGGCCGTGATGACCTTGGCGGTCCGCGCGAGCCCGTGGGTGACCGCCGTCCGGGAGTCGCCGGTCCGCTCGTACTCCTCCCGGACCCGTGAGGTCAGGAATACCTGGTAGTCCATGGACAGGCCGAACAGGACCGGGAACATCATCATCGGGACCCAGGTCGTGACCGGCATGGTGGTGGGGAAACCGAGGGCTTGGCCGAGCCATCCCCACTGTACGACCGCCACCACCACACCGTAGGCGGCGCCGATCGACAGCAGATTCATCACGGCGGCCTGCAGGGCGATCGTGACCGACCGGACCAACGCGATCAGCAGCACCATGGACATCGCGACGACGACCACGATCATCAGGGGCAGGCGCGCGCCGGACTCCTCGGCGACATCGATCGTGCCGGCGTTCGGTCCGCCGACGAGGACCCGTTCGCCGCCGGGTGTCCGGGGCAGCACCTCGTCGCGGAGTTCGTGCACCAGGTTCGCGGTCGCCTCGTCCTGGTATCCGGTCGTGGGGAAGGCGGTGAAGGTGACGGCCTGCCCGTCCGCACTGACCCGGGGTGGCGTGGCGTAGGCGATGCCCTCGGTCTTGCTGACCGCTTCGACGACGGGACGCAGATCGGCGTCCTTGGAGTCGACCTTGGCGGCGAGGATCAGGGGTGCTCCATAACCCGGACCGAAGCCCTCGGAGAGGATCTCGTACGAGACGTAGCTGCTCCTGTCGCGGGGCTGAACGCTGGCGTCGGGCTGGCTCAGCCGCATCGACAGCGTGGGGACGGCCAGCACCAGCAGGCTCGCGCCGGCGAGGAGTGCGGCGACCAGCGGCCTGCGCTGCACCACGCCGGCCCAACGCTCGGCGAACGTACGGCGCACCTGAAACCGCGCGCCGACCTCCTGGTTCTGGCCGGACGCGCGACGAGGTAGGCGCAGCGAGTTGATCCGGTATCCGATGAAGCCCAGGAACGCGGGCAGCAGCGTCACCGCGGCGATCATCGTCACCAGCACGATCACCGACGTGGCCACGGCCACCCCGGTCATCAGCCGCTGTCCCATGACGAGCAGGCCCATCAACGCGATCACGACGGTCGTGCCGGCGAACAGCACCGCACGGCCGGCGGTACTGATGGCGTTGACCGTGGCGCTCTCGGGTTCATCGCCGTCCTGAAGGCCGTCCTTGTAGCGGGTCACGATGAACAGTGCGTAGTCGATGCCGACGCCGAGTCCGATCATCGCGCCGAAGACCAGCGTGAAATCCGGCGCAGGGACCAGGTGGCCGATCACCTTCATCAGCGCGAGGCCGCCCACGATTGCCAGCAGAGCGGTCACGATCGGCAAGCCCATTGCCACCAGCGACCCGAAGGCGATGAACAGGATCACTGCCGCGGCCAGGACGCCCACGCTCTCGGCCGGACCCTGCGGAGGTGTCTCCGCCTTTTCCGCCATGTACCCGCCCAGCCCAAGCGTGACGCTGCCGCCGGAGGCGTCCTTGACCATGTCCACCAAGGGCTTCACCTCGCTCTTCTCCACCTCCTTGTCGCTCAGCGGGATGGTCATACGGGCGATACGACGGTCCTCCGTCACCAGGTTCCTGTCCTGATACGGCGACATCACCGGTCCGGTGACAGGTGAGCCGGCGAGTTCCGCGATGATCTTCTCGATTTTCTGCCGGGCAGCCGGATCATCGATCCCCTTGTCCGCCTTGATCGCCAGGGTGAGCCTGTCCCCCTGCTCCTCGGGGAAGTGCTTCTCCATCAGCTTCTGCGCCTGGGCCGACCCCGAGTCTCCTCCGGAGAAGTCGTTGTCGGGGGCGGCGCCGTACCCGAAGCCGACCAACGCCACGGCGATCACGCCGACGATCCAGGTCAAGACGACCAGGCGACGGCGCCGGTAACAGAACCGGGCCAATCCCGCCAGAGCTCCATCCGTACGGGGAGCCTCGGTTGTCATCATCTTCTCCTCAGGTGGTTGAGTTCATTTCGGGGCGAAAACGCGCGTCAGCAGAGGTGCCTTGTCCCGTGGCGCGTTTCGCAGCGGGACGAGAACCGCCGACTCGGCGAGCTCTTCCAGCACGGTGTCGATGACGTCCAGATCGGCAGGGGAGAGGGACGGGGCTCGACGGGCCAGCCGGTGCAGTTCGGCGTCGATGACGGCCCGGGCGTGCCGGCGAACCAGGACGAGGAGGTCCGACTGGAGATCGTCCGTGCACCCGGCCGACTGACGAGCGGCGCGGGCCAGATCAGTGGCCATGGCCCGCGCCTTCGCCGTGCGAGCCGCCGAACGGCGTCGTGACACCGTCGTAGCGGAGCCGCAGCATCATGCCCTGATCCGCGTGGGGGAGGTTGTGGCAATGGTTCATCCAGATCCCGGGATTCGTGGCCCGGAATGCGACCTCCCAGGTTTCACCCGGCCGGACATCGAAGGTGTCCACCCACAGCGGGCTGCCCGTCGACGGTGTCCCGTCCCTGGACAGGATCAGCACGGGATGGCCGTGCAAATGCCAGGGATGCGTTTCCAGGCTCCGGTTGACGACGGTGAACCGGACGATGTCCCCTTGGACGACAAGCTGATCGGGGATCGAGGGGTGAGCCCGGCCGTTGACGGTCTGCGCGTACGCCGGTCGGCCGTCCACCAGGGCCAGTCCGCGGTCGAGGACCATGGTGAAATGCCGGTCGGCGTTGCGGATGTCGAAGGGCGCGCCGGCCGGAACTCCGTACCCCAGCAGGTCGAGCTCCGGCAGGGCCGACGTGTCCTCGACGCGCGCTTGACCGGGGACTTCGCCATGCGGGCGCAGGCGCAGGCCGCCGTCACGATCGTCGTCGACAACGAGCGCCACAGGCGTGTCCGGCATCCGGAACACCAGGTCGTATCGCCCGCCCGCGGGCAGGCGCAGCCCGACGTCGCGGACCTCGCCGGGCTGGTTGAGGTCCCGGCCGTCGACGGCCGCCACCCGGAACGGGGTTCCGGCGAGGACGATCCGGTGCGGATCCGAGTCGGTGTTGATCAATCGCAGCCGCACGGGTGTGCCGGGCGGCGCCGGGTGTTCGGTTCGGCCGTCTCCGCCCGCGATCACGACGGTGCCGTTGAAGGTGTGCACGGGCAGGGCCAGGTCCAGCTGGTCCGCAGCGGCGTGCCCGTCGGCTCGTGGTTCGTCGTGCGGGGTCACGACGAGGGTCCCGTACAGCCCCTTGTGCACGCCGATGTGGGACGCGTGATGGGTGTGGTACCAGTAGGTGCCCACCTGGTCGGCGCGAAACCGGTAGACGAATTCCTCACCGGGTCCCACGGCCGGCTGGGTCAGACCCGGCACGCCGTCCTCGCCGCACGGTACGTCGTAGCCGTGCCAGTGCAGGGTCACGCCGTCCTCGATGTCGACGTTGCGCAGCCGCACCTCGATCAGGTCACCCTGACTCGCGGTGATCGCCGGACCCGGGACCTCGCCGTTGTAGGTCCACGCGTCGATCTCGCGTCCCGACGCCAGCCGTACGGTGGCCTTCTTCGCAGTGAGCATCTGCCGCCGCACAGTGCCGCCCGGTGCGGGTGAGCCGGAGCCACGTAGGTCGGCCACCGACACCGCCGATCGGGACGAGCGTCCGGCACCGCCTCCCACGGTCACCGACTCGGTGGGGAGGAATGACAGTCCGGTGCCGGCGCCGGCCGCGGTCACCGCGGCCGCGCCGCCGGTCCAGCCGAGGAACCGGCGGCGCGAGATCAAGCGTCCCCCCAGCGCCAGCGCGACGCCGGCACCAGCGCTCTCCTCGGCGGCCGGCGCGACCACTCGCATGGTCAGCAACGCACCGGCGCAGACCAGCGAGATCGTGAGCAAGGCCGTGCTCACGGTCAGCGGGTACCCGACCAGGAAGGTCACCACAAGACCAGCCAACGCCGCGTAAGCCGCAGTGAACATCGAGACCACGACGCCTACCGACCCACCGTCGCCTCGCCCCCGCCTCGCCGCGAGCAGCTGCGGTCCGCCGAGCAGCACGGCGGTGGCCCCGGCAGCCGCCAGCATCGGCAGCCCCAGGAGCACCTTCTCCTGTACGAACCACCAGCCCCGGCCCGCCAGCATCGCCACGGTGACCACCCGGACAAGCGTCACGAGCACCGCCGCGACGAGGACGGCGAGCGCCAGCCGGATGCGCCGCAGCGCCACCGTGACGCCGGCCGCGAACCACGTCGCGACGCCCAGCAGCGCGACGACGTGATCCAGGACGATCAACAGCCTCGTGCTCATGGCGCCTGTCGCACGGGTGCCGCCGGCACGGACAGCTGCCTGGTCTGGCGGATGACTGCCCCGGCCACTGCCACGATGGCGAGACCGTTGACCGCGTGCAGGCCGAAGACGAGCCCGCCGGCGGTGCCGTCGAGCGCCGTGGCGATCCCATTGATCACGAACTGGACGATCGCGAGCCCGGCGACCAGACCGCTCATCCCGATGAGCCGCCCGGGCATCCGGGCAATCGCGGCGACGACGGTCACCAGGACCGCGATCAGCACAATTCCACCGCCAAGTGCGCGGTGCGGCTGGAAGGACTCCTCGTTGGGTGCCGTGTCGAACGCACCGCTGGCAGCCAGGAAGAACTGCGTGACGATGGCCAGCATCTGCAGGGCCGCCAGGCCGGCGAAGAATTTACGCATGGCGCGCTCCTCGAAGCGGGTGGGGGTGATCGCTCATGGCGGCGATCATCGCGTCGGCGAGGCTGCCGTGACCTCTGACGGCGGATGGCAGCGCCTACGCAATTGGGCGTAGACGACCTCGTTTCTCACTACGCCCGTCGGCGTAGCAGGTCGCGCGTCTGCGCGCAGCCTGGTCCGTTGCTGAGAACCGTAGGATCACCGCATGGATCAGCGTGCCGTGTCTTTCCCCCTGCGGGTGGTGGCGCAGGACCTGGCGCTCGCGCTCTTCGTCACCGTCATGCAGGTGCAGGGCACGGTCGCCAAGGTTGCCGTCGACGGGGCACCACGCCCGCTCAGCGACTTCGGAAACCTCGGCTTCGCGCTGCTCGCGCTGAGCGGACTGGTCGTGGCCGTCCGCCGCCGGTGGCCGGTTCCGGTGTTCGTCACCACCGCGCTCGCCAGCTTGGTGTACTTCAGCCTCGACTTCCCGGACGGGCCGGGCTGGCTCGGGCTCTTCGTCGCCCTGTACACCCTCACCGCGTACGGTGACGGGCGCCGGTCAGTGGTGATCGCCGGTGTGGGGATCACGGTGCTCGCCGTCGGGTGGCTGATCGCGGCGGCCGACATCGAGCCACGCGCCGCCATCGGCTGGGTCTTCTTCCGGATCGGTGCGTCGGTCATGAGCGCAGCCCTCGGCGAGTCCGTCCGGTCTCGACGGGTCATCGCCGCAGAAGCCCAGGAGCGCGCTGAGCTGGCCGAACGAACTCGCGAGGAGGAGGCGCGCGCGCGGGTCGACGCCGAACGGCTCCGGATCGCCCGCGAGGTCCACGACACCGTTGCGCACGCCATCGCGATCATCAACGTCCAGTCCGGGGTCACCGCGCACGTGCTCGACAAGAGGCCGGAAGTGGCACGCGAGGCGCTGCAAGCCATCGAGCAGACCAGCTCTCGGGCGCTGCGAGAGATGCGAGCCATCCTCGGAGTGCTTCGTGACGACAACGACGGGCGCGTGCCGTACCCCGGGCTCGAGCAGATCGACGAACTCACCGCCAAGGCACGCGATGCCGGACTCGACATCAACCTCGAGCAGACCTCGCCCGCGACGCCGTTGCCCAGCGCGGTGGGGAGTGCTGCCTACCGGATCCTGCAGGAGTCGATCACCAACGTGATCCGCCACGTCGGCCCGACCCGGGTGACGGTGGCCGTGAAGCCGGGGATCGACGCCTTGGAGATCCGCGTGACCGACGAGGGCCGCCGTGCCGTCGCAGGAGATCACCCCGCGGGCCGGCGCCTACCTGTTCAGCATCCGACCGGCACCGGCAGCTCGGCCAGGCCCGGCCGCGGGATCCTCGGAATGCGCGAGCGCTGTCAACTGCTGGGCGGAGAGCTCGACGCCAAGCCGACTCCCGGCGGCGGGTTCGAAATCACGGCCCGGCTGCCTCTCGCGCCGACCGGGTCGCGCCTGTGAACGCACCGGCCGCGTCACCGTCGAGCAACCCTCCGATCAGGGTGCTGCTCGCCGACGACGAGGGCCTCGTGCGATCCGGGTTCAAGATGCTGCTCGACGTCGAGGACGACATCACGGTGGTGGGAGAAGCCACCAACGGCGCCGAAGCCGTCGAGCGGGCCCGCGCCAACCGCCCCGACGTCGTCCTCATGGACATCCGCATGCCAAAGCTGGACGGGATTCAAGCCACCACCCAGATCACCGAGACGCGCGGGTTGGAACAGGTCCGGGTACTCATCCTCACCACCTACGACACCGACGCCCACGTGTTCGAGGCATTGCAGGCCGGCGCCAGCGGCTTCCTGCTCAAGGACGCCGGACCTGCCGAACTCCTGCACGCCATCCGGGTGGTCGCCGCCGGGGAAGCCCTGCTCGCGCCGCGGATCACCCGGCGTCTCATCGGCCAGTTCACCGCACGACGAACAGCCACCCAGGCCGCGGAGGACCGGCTCGCGGTGCTGACCCAGCGCGAGCGCGAGGTACTGGCCCTCGTGGGACAGGGCCTGAGCAACAGCGAGATCGGCACCGAGTTGTTTCTCAGCCCGGCCACCGCCCGCACTCACGTCAGCCACGCGATGGCGAAACTGGGTGCGCGCGACCGCGCACAACTCGTTGTCATCGCTTACCAGACAGGACTGGTCAGCCCCGGCAAGGCATGAATGCGTAGCGCGCTTGTCATGATCGGGCTCGGGGTCCCCTGGGCGCCGGAATCGTCGAAGACAGTTGCGACCTTGCGCACTGGCTGACGCTAGGCGGTGGGACGCAGCCAAGCCGTTTCGGGGGCCCGCTCAGCAGGAGCGGGCCCCCCGGAGCCTGACCCGACTCGAACGGTGCTGCCATCCCTGGCTTCAGTGACGTGCGGTACCGGCGCCGCACGTTGGGCTGGCCCCCTCGCCGCAGTCGACGAGTGGCTGTAACCGACGTCGACACAAGCCCCAGCTGGTCGTAGCGGTGGAATACCGCCGCGACCCGGTCAGGCGATGGTAGGCACCGCCGCCATGACCTCTACCTCGATCACCGCCCCGGGCAGGAAGAGTCGGTTGACCTCGACAGTCGTGCTGGCCGGCGGGGTGCTGGTCGGGTGGGCCGGGAACAGCCGACGGCGTACTGCCCCGTAGGCGGGCAGGTCGCCCATGTCGGTCATGAAGGTGCGGATGTGCAGGACGTCGGCGAGGGTCGCGCCGTGGGCAGCGAGGATCCCGGCGATGAGCTCGAAGACCCGCTCGGCCTGGGCGGCGGCGTCACCGGGTGCGACCACCTCGCCGTGGTCGTCAACGGCGACCTGTCCGGCGAGCATGAGCAGAGCGCCACCGTCGAGGTCCAGTCGGGCGACGTGGGCGAACCGGTCGCCGAACGGCGCGGCCACGGTCTGCGGGTTATCCAGGGTCTGCTTCATCGATTCTCCATGTTGATCAGGGTTGCCAGGTCCGCCCGCTGGTCGGTGGCGTCGCGCAGAAGGTGGGTCGCAGCAGTCAGCACCCGGGTGGTCGGTGCCGCCCTGCCGGCGAGGTCGGCGTCCTTGCCGGCAAGGGAGATGGCGAACGAGGCGCCGCTCCTGGTCGCCCGGGCGAGGACACCGCCAAGTGCACCAGCACTGAGGAGATCGAGCGCCACCGCCCGATCGACGCCGACCGCCTCGGCGACGGCCAGGGTGTCGTGCAGCGCGCCGAACGCGGTGACCAGCGCGGTGTTGGCCACTAGCTTGAGCGACGATCCGGCGCCAACCGGGCCGCACCGGCGGATCGCGCCGAGCGATTTCAGCACCGGCTCGGCCCGGTCCACGACGGCGGGTGGTCCACCGGCGAAGATCGTCAGCGCGCCGGCGTCGACCGCGTCCACACTGCCACCGACCGGGGCGTCGAGGAGGGCGACCGATTCGGGTAGCCGGGCGGCAACGCCGCGTACCTGGTCCGGCCCGATCGTCGACATCTGCACCATGATCGCGCCTGGCCGCAGCGCGGCCACCGGGGCGTCGGGGTCATCTTTTCCGAAAAGGGCGGCCTCGACCGCCGCGGAGTCGGCAAGCATGATGATCACCAGGTCGGCCGCGGCCACGGCCTGGGCCGGCGTGGCGGCGATCTCGGCGCCCGCCCCGGCCAGCGCGGCGGCGCGGGCGGGGGTGCGGTTCCAGACCGTGACCCGGTAACCGGTGGCCAGCAGCCGACGGGCGATGGCTGCACCCATGTGTCCGGTGCCGAGCACCGCGATCTCTGTCATGGCCGCTACGCTAGGGCGTCGGAATAGATGCGACCAACGAATGTTCGGCATGGATGCGATGCGTGGCTAGCATGGCTGGGTGGAGACTCAGCTTCTTGAGGTGTTCCGGACGGTAGCGCGTTACCGCTCGATCACGGCCGCCGCCCGCCAACTGCGCTTCACCCAGTCGGCGGTCTCGCGGCAGATCGCGGCGCTCGAAGCGGAGGTCGGCACACGGGTCTTCGACCGGCTACCGCGCGGCGTGGCCCTCACCGAAGAGGGACGCGCCCTGCTGCCGCACGCGGAGGCGGTGCTCGACCGGCTCACCGCAGCCCAGCGTGACCTCGACGAACTACGCGGTCTTGGCAGTGGCCGGCTGCGGGTCGGCGCGTTCCCGACCGCCGTCGCCGCGCTGGTGCCCCGAGCCCTGGCATCGTTCCGCGCCACGTATCCGGGGGTGGCGCTGTCCCTGGTCGAGGGAATGACCCCCACCCTGCTCGACCGCCTGGTCAGCGGGGACGCCGACGTCGCGGTGGTGAGTTCATCGCCGACCGGCCCGATCGACTCCGACCGCTTCGACCTGCACCACCTGCTCGACGAGCGACTGCTGGTCGCGGTCGCCCGCGAACACCGGCTGGCTGCTCGGGGCACGGTGCGGCTGGCCGACCTCGCCGACGAGCCGTTCGTCGTCGGCTCAGCGACGGCCGAGGAGACGCTGCTGCGGGCCAGCCTGCCCACCGGCTTCCGCCCGAAAATCGACATCGTGGCGGCGGAGTGGATCGGCAAGCTCGGCTGCGTCGCGGCCGGACTCGGCGTCGCGCTCGTCCCCGCCCTGGCCGTACGGGGCACGCCGGCCGACATCGTGCTGCTACGCCTGCACCGCAACGACGAATCCGTCCGTCAGATCTTCGCCGCCACCATCGCCGGCCGGACTCGACCTCCGGCGGTCACCCAGTTCCTCGCCCATCTCGACGAGGCGGCCGGCGGGCCCGACGAACGTCGCTGACAGTCGCCCCGTCCGGAAGGATGGCGTCCCGTACGCGGCGACGTCCTCAGGTCAGCCGGCGGCCGCCGAGCCCCTAATGCCGCCGGTGTTCAGGTGCAAACGATCCAAGGGCGGCCGCCCACCAACCTTAAACCCACGATCCAACACCAGGGCCACCGAGTGGAGCGCGGCATTAATCGCCTCAAACGCCATCGCGCTGTAGCCACCCGCTTCGACAAACTCGCCGTCCGCTATGAGGCCACCATCCGCCCCACTGTCAAGGAGTGGCTGTAACCGACTTCGACACAAGCCCCAGTGCGGCCGGGCGCATCGCCGGCACGTCGCTGACGCTGCGCCGCGACGTGTTCGCAGTAGGGCGAGCACTGCGAGCCGGTCAGGCGTCAGCCATCGGTGCCAGGGCGAACAGGGGCGGCACCGGATCGGCTGCCCGGATCACGGCCACGACCTGGGTCAGTTGCGGGTAGTCGCCGCCGTCCGCCCTGATGAGGGCGTCCGCATCGGCGTGGTTGCCGAGGTAACACTCGGCGATGGCCCGCAGGAGAAACGCGACGCTGCACAGGTCCGGCGGGTCAACACCGGGCCGAACGTCGAGAAGCAGCGGCCGTGCCTGCTCCTTTGCCAAGTATCTTGACAATCGAGATTATCCGTGGCTGCTCTATGCTGCAAGCGAGCACCGACGACGGGAAGAAGCGGCGGAATCGTGGCGAGTCACGGCATGTACCGGCGCCGCGACACGCGGCGCGACCACCTGGTCGCGGAGATCACCAACCACCTGCGGCGCTACTCGGTGGACGCCCAGCAGGTGGGCCACGCCTTCGCCAACCTGCACGGGCTCAACCCCACCGACCTGCGCGCGCTGATCGCGGTCATGGACGCCGAGCTGCTCGGCGACCCGATCACCCCCGGCCGCCTCGGCGAGCAGCTCAACCTCTCCTCCGGCTCGGTCACCGCGCTCATCGACCGGCTGGAACGCGCCGGGCACATCCGCCGCGACCGGGACACCGCCGACCGCCGCAAGGTCCTGCTGCACTACGCCGACCAGGGCGCCGCCCTGGCAATGGAGTTCTTCCGACCGCTCGGTGCCCGTACCGACTCGGTGATGGCCGAGTTCAGCGACGACGAGCTGGAGGTGGTGCACCGGTTCATGGCGGCGATGAGCACCTCGGTGCGCCAGCACCGCGACGCGGTGCGCGCCGCCCGGCCGGAGTCGCCCCGCGCCACGCCGGGCTGACCGTGCTGCCTCGGCTCGCCACCCGCCTCGCCGGCGCCGCGCTGCGGCTGCCCCCGGTCAGGCCGGGCCGCGTCCGGGTGACCCGGGACATCCCGCTGCGGGTGCGCGACGGGGTGGTGCTGCGCACCGACCACTACGCCCCGGCCCGATCCGACGCGCCCACCGTGCTGATCCGCACCCCGTACGGGCGGGGCGGGCCGCTACGGCTGCTCGGCCGGCTGCTGGCCGCGCGAGGCCAGCACGCGGTGATCCAGTCGTGCCGCGGCACCGGTGGCTCCGGCGGGACGTTCGCCCCGCTGGTGCACGAGCGCGACGACGGCGCGGACACCCTGGACTGGCTGCGCCGCCAGCCGTGGTGGTCCGGCGCGTTCGGCACGTTCGGTGTCAGCTACCAGGGCTTCGCCCAGTGGGCCCTCGCTGCCGACGCCGCCGACGAGCTGCGGGCGATGGTCGCCGTGGTCACCGCCTCGGCCACCCGGGACTCGACGTACGCCGGTGAGTCCTTCGCCCTGGACACCGTGCTGACCTGGGCGGAGCTGCTGCACGGGCAGACCGAGCCGTGGCTGGCCCGGCAGCGCGAACTCAAGCGTGGCCAGCCCCGGCTGGCCGCCGCGCTGGCCCACCTGCCGCTGGCCGAGGCGGACCGGGTCGCCACCGGCGTGCCCGTGCCGTTCTTCCAGGAATGGCTGCGCCACCACACCCCGGACGCCGAGTACTGGCGTACCCGGATCTTCGCCGACCGGGTGGCGCGGGTGCGGGCACCGGTGGCGATGGTGACCGGCTGGCACGACATCTTCCTGCCCGCCCAGCTCGACGACCACGCGAACCTGCGCGCCGCCGGCGCCCGGCCGCGCCTGGTCATCGGCCCGTGGACGCACGGCAGCCCGGGGCTGTTCGTGGCGGCCCTGCGCGAGGGGCTGGGCTGGCTGGACGAGCACCTGGGCGGGCGGCCGGCGCCGCCGCGCGCCCCGGTCCGACTGCACGTGGGCGGTCCGGGCGGCGGCTGGCGGGACCTGCCGGACTGGCCGCCGCCGGCGGTCGAGACCGCCTGGCACCTGCACGCCGGTGGGGAGCTGGCGGCGCGGCCGCCGACGTCCGCGCCACCGGACGAGATCCGGTACGACCCCGCCGACCCGACCCCGTCGCTGGGTGGGCCGCTGCTGGTCGCCCAGCGAGCCGGTCGGGTGGACAACTGGCCGGTCGAGGCGCGGCCGGACGTGCTCACCTACACCAGTGCGCCGCTGCGCCGGCCGGTAGAGGTCATCGGCCCGGTGCGCGCCGAGATCCACGTACGCAGCGAGCTGGCGCACCTGGACGTCTTCGTTCGACTGTGCGACGTGGACACCCGGGGCCGCTCCTGGAACGTGTGCGACGGACTGGTCCGGGTCGCGCCCGGCCGGTTCCCGGTCGACGCGTCCGGGGTGCTGCGGGTGCCGGTGCCGCTCTGGCCGACCGCGTACCGGTTCGCGGCCGGACACCGCCTGCGTGTGCAGGTCGCCGGCGGCGCCCATCCGCGCTGGGCGCGCAACCCCGGCACCGGAGCGCCGCTCGGCGCGGCTGTCACGCTGCGTGCCGGTCGGCGGCAGATCATGCACGATCCCGCGCACCCCTCCGCGCTGCTGCTGCCCATCATCCACTCTGGTTCACAGCAACCTCCAAGGTGAACAGACCCGTCCTGAGCTGGGCATTCATCCCTGAGCCGGGCTATCGTTGAGCCAACGCCCAGCGCCGTGCACCAGTAGGCCGGGCTCGCCCAAACCCCCACCTCGCGTACGCGGTGTGACGTCGTGCCCGGTCCCCATGCCATCGGAAAGGGGGACCCATGACCCGGGCCCCGGCGAACCTGTTGGCCGTCCGAAGCCTGCTCCTCACCCATCTCAACGTCGACCCGGACACCACCCGCTCCGACGACCTGGAGCCCGCGGAGGTGGGCATCGTCGGCGACGCCGCACACCGCGGCGGCTACCACTGCGGATCCGATCGGGTGGTCACCAACGACTACTCGGTGGTGGAGTCGCCCCGCGACCGGGCCGGGTTGACTCTCGACGCCGCAGCCCTCGACGTGGGCGGGTTCGAGGTGCGCTCCGGGGGTCGCACCCACACCCTGCCCAGCTTCTCACTCTGGTGCGTCGGGCAGTGCGCGGCGAACGCGACCGACACCCGCGACCTCCGGGAGATCATCTACAGCCCCGACGGCAGCACCGTGAAGCGGTGGGACCGGCTCGGCAGGCGCAGCAGCGGCGACGACTCGCACCGCTGGCACACCCACTTCAGCTTCTTCCGCGACGCGATCAAGGCCGGCCGCGACCAGCGGCCCCTGTTCCGTCGCTACCTCAGCTCCATCGGACTACTGGAGGACGACATGAGCGAACAGGCCGAAACCCAGATCAACAGCATCTTCGCCGGATTCTTCCGCGGCGGCACGAGCATGGGGCGCAGCGTCGACCCCGACGGTTCCGGAAGCGCGGTGGCCAGCAACAGTCTCGTGGCCAAGCTGGACTACACGATGCTGCGGCTCGACGCGCTCGGCGCCCAGTTGACGGCACTGGCCAATCGTGACTTCACCGACGAGGCCGCGATCGTTGCCGGGGTCCTCGCGTCGCTGACCCCCGAGAAGATCGCGGCCGCGCTGCCGCCGTCGTTGGCCAAGCAGGTTGCCGATGAGATAGCCCGACGTATGGCGCAGTGACGCAGGCGCCGGCGGCGAACCCACCGCCCGGGGTGATCCGATCGAGGTCCGCAACGGTAGTTCCGCAATAGGTGTTGCGTAACTATCGTTGCGGATGGCAGCCTGAGCGAATGGGAAGCCCGGACGTACGCCAGGTCACCGACTCGCGAGTGCTGGCCGCGATGGCCCACCCGCTGCGTCGCCGGTTGATGGACGTGCTCAAGGTGCACGGGCCGTCGAGCGTCGGCCTGCTCGCCGAGCGGACCGACCAGGCGCCCGCCAACGTCAGTCACCACCTCAAGGTCCTCGCCGCCGCGGAGCTGGTCACCGAGGCGCCCGAGCTGGCCCGCGACCGGCGCGAACGCTGGTGGCGGCTGGTCAGCCGGGGGCTGAGCTGGTCCAACGCCGACTTCGACGCCGACCCCGCCGCCCGTGCGGTGGCCGACGCCGCCACCTCGCTCAACCTGGACCGCCACGTCGCGCTGGCCCGGGCCTGGCACGCCGCCGACGAGTCGGCACAGGCCGCCTGGGTCGACAGTCCCTTCTCCACCGACCGCTGGCTGCACCTCACGCCGGACGAGCTGGCCGAGCTCAGCCGCGAGATTATCGACCTGCTGGCCCGCTGGGCCGACCGGCAGATCCCCGACGACGACGGCGACCGCCAGCCGGTCTTCGTGTTCGTCCACGGCGTTCCGGCTCGGCCGTGAGCACGGCCACCCGCGTCACCCCGGCCCCGTCGGCCGGCGGGTTGCTGCGGCACCGGGACTTCCGGCTGCTCTGGACCGGTCAGGCGGTCAGCAGCGTCGGCAGCAACGTCTCCACCGTCGCGCTGCCCCTGGTGGCGGTCGCCGTACTCGACGCCGGCGCGTTCCAGGTGGCGGTGCTCACCGCCGCCGCCTGGCTGCCCTGGCTGCTCATCGGCCTGCCGGTCGGCGCGTGGGTGGACCGGCTGCCGCGCCGGCCCGTGATGCTCGCCTGCGACCTGGTCAGCGCGCTGCTCTTCCTCAGCGTGCCGCTGGCCGCGGTGCTGAACCGGCTCACCGTCGGGCATCTGCTCCTGGTAGCGCTCGGCGCGGGCGCCGCGCGGGTCTTCTTCGAGACCGCCGACCAGGTCTACCTGCCGGTGCTGCTGCGCCCGGAGCAACTGCCGGAGGGCAACGCGAAACTGCACGCAACCCAGACCATGAGCTACGTCGTCGGGCCGGGCATCGCCGGCCTGATCGCCCAACTGGCCGGGGCGGTCGCCGCGCTGCTGCTGGACGCGCTCACCTTCCTGGTCTCCGCGGCGTGCCTGCTGCGGATCCGCACCGTCGAGCCGCGCCGGCGGCGGGCGGACCGGTCGAGGTCCCTGCGCCGCGACATCGCCGAGGGGCTGCGCTTCGTCGCCCGCGACCCGTACCTGCGGGTGCTCACGGTCTTCGGAGCGGCCAGCAACATCGGACTGACCGGTTACCAGGCCGTCCTGGTGGTCTTCCTGGTCCGCGACCTGCGGCTCGCCCCGGGCCTGGTCGGCGTCCTGGTCGCGGTGATGAGCGCCGGCGGGATCGTCGGCGCGCTGTCGGCCACCACCCTCGCCCGACGCTTCGGAACCGCACGGGCCATGCTGCTCGGGGCGGCCTTCACCGGCCCGCCCGCGCTGTTGATCCCGCTGGCCGCGCCCGGCGCCGGGTTGCTCTGGCCGGCGCTCGGCGGGGTGCTGATCGGGCTGGGCGTGGCGATCGGCAACGTGGTCAAGGGCAGCTTCCGGCAGACGTACACGCCGCACCACCTGCTGGGCCGGGTGACCGTGAGCATGCACATGCTCAACTTCGGCACCATCCCACTGGCGGCCGTGCTGGCCGGTGCCCTGGGCGCACGCTACGGCGCCAGGACGGCGATCTGGGTGATGACCGCCTGGCTGGCGCTGACCCCGCTGATCCTGCTGGTCGGGCCCGTCCGGCGGCGGCGGGACCTGCCCGCCGCCCCGGCGGCCTCCTGACTGTGCTGCGGCGGCGGCCGGCGACCGGCCGCCACCACCGGCACGGAGCTACATCGGGCGGACGTTGTCCGCCTGCGGACCCTTCTGCCCCTGGGTCACCTCGAACTCGACCTTCTGGCCCTCGTTGAGCTCCCGGTAGCCGCTCGACGCGATGGCGGAGTAGTGGACGAACACGTCCGGCCCTCCACCGTCCTGCTCGATGAAGCCGAAGCCCTTTTCCGAGTTGAACCACTTAACCGTGCCGGTTGCCATGCATATCTCCTTGTTCAAAGCGGCTGATCGTCGGTCTCCCGACCGATGATCGCCCGTACCTCCCCGACAGTAACGGTCAAAACCCGGATCCGCCGGCCGAAGTGCCGCACGTTCTTTGGTGAACTCTCCGTACCGGCATCGCGAAAGCCGCCCTGGGCCATCTCCACTGCGGCATGCTTGCGGCGATGAGGGGTGCCGCAGCCGCCGCGCTGTCCGAGCTGGAGCGCGAAATCGACGCGCCGGGCGGCGGGCTGGACCGGCTCCAGTTGGTGCCCACCCCGTTCGTGCCGGAGGTGCGTCTGCACCTCGCCGAGGACGCGATCGTCTGGTGGGCCCGGATGGAGGCGTACGCCGGGCACGCCCTGCCACCGCCCTACTGGGCCTCCGCCTGGGCCGGAGGGCAGGCACTCGCCCGGCACCTGCTCGACCATCCCGAACTGGTGGCCGGCCGGCGGGTGCTCGACCTGGCCACCGGCTCGGGGCTGGTGGCCATCGCCGCCGCACTGGCCGGCGCCGAGCGGGTGGTCGCCAACGACATCGACCCCTGGGCCGTCGCGGCCGTCACGGTGAACGCCCGGGCCAACCGGGTCGCCGTCACGGCCACCGGCAGCGACCTGCTGGACACCGGCCCGACCGAGGTGGACCTGCTGCTCGCCGGTGACGTCTTCTACAGCCGCGCGATGGCCGACCGGGTGCTGCCCTTCCTGCGACGGGTGGTGGCCGCGGGCGCCCAGGTGCTGGTCGGCGACCCGGGCCGCGAGCACCTGCCCGCAGAGGGGCTCACCGTACTGGCCAGCTATCCGGTGCCGACCACCGAACCGTCGGTGGACTCGCCGGTGCGCCGGGTGCAGGTGCTGAGGCCGGCCTGACACCGGCCCCTCTCAGGGACGACCCCGAGCCGGATACCAGGGGTCGGTGGGGGATGCGACCCGATGTCCGTGGTGCACCGGCGGCCATAGCGTACGGAGCATGACGGATTGGCTGACCCAGGTCGGAGAACTGCCCACCCTGCTGCTGATGGGGGCGCTCGGGGTGGTCATGCTCTTCGACGCCGTCCCGCTGCTGGGCGTCCTGATCCCCGGCGACGTGGCGATCCTGGCCGCGGTCGGGGTGGGCCGCCCGGCCACCGGGCTGGCGACCTTCACCGCGGTGCTGGTCGGCTGCCTGGCCGGCTGGTCGCTGAGCTTTCTGATCGGTCGCCGGTACTCCGATCGGCTGCGGCGTAGTCGGGTCGGCGGCTGGATCGGTGAGGCGCGGTGGACGGCGGCGGAGGGGATCCTGCGCCGCGGTGGCGGCCGCATGGTGGTGGTCGCGCCGTTCCTGCCGGTGTTCAACGCCCTGCTGCCGCTGGCCGCCGGCGGGCTGCGGATGTCGTACCGGCGGTTCCTGGGCTGCGCCGCGCTCGGCGCGACCGCCTGGGCCGGTCTCTACCTCGCGCTGGGCACCGCCTCCCGGTCACTGGCCGGGCTGCTGCCGGGGGAGTCCAGCCCGATGCTGTTCACCATGGCGGTGGGGCTGGTGCTGGCCGCCGCCGTGCTGGTGGGGACGCGGCGGCGGCTGCGTGCGGTGACCGGCTGAGCGGGGGCTCTGGGCGTGTCGGGCCCGGCGTGGTTGCGGTTGGGGGCGGGGGCCTGCTGTGCCCGGCTCCGGGCGGTCAGGCTTGATCCCATCCGCCGGGCACGGCAGGCCCCCGCCCCGTCGTGCTGGCGGCTCGTTCGTTGGTGCCGGACCCGCCTGCGCTTAATTGATCTTTTGGGTGGATGTCGGTTCTCGCGTTACCAGCCGCGGGCTCGCCACTGAGGCAGGGCTGGACGTTCGGCGCCGATGGTGCTGTCCGCGCCGTGCCCCGGGTAGAACCAGGTCTCGTCCGGTAGCCGGTCGAAGAGCTTGTGCTCCACGTCGTCGATGAGCGCCGCGAAGCGCTCCGGGTCCTTGTCGGTGTTGCCGACGCCGCCGGGGAAGAGGCTGTCTCCGGTGAACAGGTGCGGAGTGCCGGTCGGGTCGCGGTAGAGCAGCGCGATCGAGCCCGGGGTGTGTCCCTTGATGTGGATGACCTCCAGCGCGCAGTCGCCGACCGGCACGGTGTCGCCGTCGGCCAGCCGCTCCGCCTCGATCGGCAGCCCGGCCGCGTCGTCGGCGTGCACCAGCGCCCGGGCGCCGGTCTTGGCCACCACCTCCTCCAGCGCCACCCAGTGGTCCATGTGCTGATGGGTGGTCACCACGGCGGTGAGCCCGCCGTCGCCGATCAGGTCGAGCAGCCGCGGCGCCTCGTTCGCCGCGTCGATCAGCACCTGCTCGCCGGTGGCCGTGCAGCGCAGCAGGTACGCGTTGTTGTCCATCGGACCCACCGACAGCTTGCTGATGGTGAGCCGGTCGAGCTCCCGCACCGCCGGTGCGCCGCCGGGGGTGACGTCTCCGCTGTAGGTCATCAGGTCTTCTACATCCATTCCGGTGGGTTCGGCAGGGGACCGTCGGGGGTGACGGCGAGCCCGTCGCCGCCGTCCCGGCCGATCAGCCAGGCGGCGAGGTCGGGGGCGGGACCGGCGATGGTCGGCGCGTCGGCCCGCCCGCCGATCACCAGCTCGTGCCGGCTGCCGTCGAAGCGCAGCACCATCGACGGCGGCGCCGGCCGGTCGGCGAGGTCGGCGGCGACCTCGTGCAGCAGCCGGTGGGCGAACGCCTCCGACCAGTCGGCCGTCCGGTAGGCGGCGGCCAGGTCGAGATGGTGCACCTCGATCTCGCGTAACCGGCTCCAGACCAGCAGCGCGGCGACCTTCGGGCCGCGCGGCGTCTGCACCGTCGCCGTCCAGGACTGCGGGCTCATCGCGGCCGCCGCCTCGGTGAGCCGGTCCGCCGAGCGGCGCAGGTCGTCCAGGTGGGTGGCGGGTGGCCGGGCGGCGCCGGCCTCGATGTCCGCGGCCCGGGCCGCCGACGAGGCGTACATCGGCAGCGGCTCGCCGGTGCGGGCGGCGGTGAGGAGGTTGACGAAGCCGTCGGCGTTGCGCGCCAGGTGCGCCAGCACGTGGCCGCGCGTCCAGCCCGGCAGCAGCGACGCGGCGGCGAGGTCCGCGCCGTCGAGGGCGGCAGCGGTACGCAGCAGCCGACTCGTCGCGTCGTCGACCTCGCCCATCAGCAGCAACGGATCCGTGGTCACGCACCGACCCTAGCGGTCCATCGGCACCTCGTCGTCGGGGAAATCGCTTTCGGCGCGCCGCCGTGCGCCCTACCGTCGGCGGCAGATGCGGCACCGGGACGTCGGACGGAGGTGGTGATCATGCCGGACGTGGCACGCGTGTTCCGCCATCACCAGCTTCGACACCGATGAGGATGCCATGACGATCGATCTGACCGCGCTCGGCTGGGACGCCGAGCGGGCGGCGTACGCCCGGCGCCGCCGCGACCACCGACCGGGCCGGGTGGCCCGGGTCGACCGGGGGGTCTGCACCGTGCTCGCCGCGGACGGCCCGGTCCGGGCCAGCCTGGGCGGGGCGGTGCTGGCCGCCGCCGCCCGCGACCTCTCCGCGCTGCCCTGCGCGGGGGACTGGGTGCTGCTGGCGACCTGGCCCGACCGCCACGTCACCGTGGAGTCCGTGCTGCCCCGGCGGGCCGCGCTGATCCGCCGTACCGCGGGTAAGGACGCCAGCGGGCAGGTCCTGGCCGCCAACCTGGACGCCGCCGCCGTGGTCGAGCCCGTGCACCCGTCGCCGGACGTCGGGCGGATCGAGCGGCTGCTCTCCCTGGCCCACGAGTCCGGGGCCCGGCCGCTGGTGGTGCTGACCAAGGCCGACCTCGCCGCCGACCCCCGCGCGATCGCCCGGCAGCTCGCCTCCGTCGCGCCCGGGGTGCCGGTGCTGCCGGTCAGCGCCGAGCGCGGTGTCGGGCTCGACCCGCTGCGCGCCGAGGTGGCGCCGGGCCGCACGCTGGGCCTCCTCGGGCCCTCCGGCGCGGGCAAGTCGAGCCTGGTCAACGCACTCGCCGGGGCGGTGGTGATGCCGACCCAGGCGATCCGGCGGGTCGACGGCAAGGGCCGGCACACCACCACCTGGCGGGCGCTGGTGCCGATCCCCGGTGGCGGCGCGGTGATCGACACGCCCGGGGTACGGGCGGTCGGCCTGCTGGACGGCGCGACCGGGCTGGATCGGGCCTTCGCGGACATCGCGGGGCTGGCCGAGGGCTGCCGGTACGCCGACTGCGGGCACGACGGTGAGCCCGCCTGCGCGGTCCGCGAGGCGCTGGACAGCGGGGAACTGCCCACGCGGCGCTGGGAGAGCTGGCGCCGGTTGCAGGGAGAGGTGGCGCACGAGAGCCGGCGGCGGGAGGCGCGGCTGGCCGCCGAACGGCGCGGAGGGTGGCGTTCGGCCCGACGTCGCGCGGCCCGTCCGCCGGCGCCCGGGGGCTACTGACCCGGCCGGCCAACCGGTCTGAGCTGGGGGAATGTGCGGGCGAGGGAAACTGTCGTACCTCGGGGCTAGAGTTGCCGAGGCGCCTTTCTCGCGCCCGCACAACCGCTCAGACCCACCGCAGAGCGGACAGATCCTCCTCATCTTCTGCACCCGGGAGTACACGCACCGTGGCCGAC
This sequence comes from Micromonospora sp. GCM10011542, assembly GCF_042650685.1. Lineage (NCBI taxonomy): Bacteria > Bacillati > Actinomycetota > Actinomycetes > Micromonosporales > Micromonosporaceae > Micromonospora > Micromonospora sp. GCM10011542. Next base: position 6,528 of record NZ_JBHSBO010000052.1, on the reverse strand, counting down.
CGACTGATCATCCGTGGCGCGCGCGAGCACAACCTGCGTGACGTCAGTCTCGACCTGCCCCGGGACGCTCTCATCGTGTTCACCGGGCTGTCCGGGTCGGGCAAGTCGAGCCTGGCCTTCGACACGATCTTCGCCGAGGGGCAGCGCCGCTACGTCGAGTCGCTCTCCTCGTACGCCCGGCAGTTCCTCGGCCAGATGGACAAGCCCGACGTCGACTTCATCGAAGGGCTCAGCCCGGCCGTCTCCATCGACCAGAAGTCGACCTCGCGCAACCCGCGCTCGACGGTCGGCACCATCACCGAGGTCTACGACTACCTGCGGCTGCTCTTCGCCCGCATCGGCGAGCCGCACTGCCCGGTCTGTGGCGAGCGGATCTCCAAGCAGAGCCCCCAGCAGATCGTCGACCGGGTCCTCGCCATGGCCGAGGGCACGAAGTTCATGGTGCTCGCCCCGGTCATCCGCGGCCGCAAGGGCGAGTACGTCGACCTCTTCGCCGAGCTGCAGGCCAAGGGCTACGCCCGCGCCCGGGTCGACGGCGTGGTGCACCCGCTGACCGAGCCGCCCAAGCTCAAGAAGCAGGAGAAGCACACCATCGAGGTGGTGATCGACCGGCTCACCGTCAAGCCGAGCGCCAAGCAGCGGCTGACCGACTCGGTCGAGGCGGCGCTCGGTCTCTCCAGCGGCCTGGTCCTGCTCGACTTCGTCGACCTGCCGGAGGACGATCCGGACCGCGAGCGGCGCTACTCCGAGCACCTGGCCTGCCCGAACGACCACCCCCTCGCGATCGAGGATCTCGAGCCGCGGGTCTTCTCCTTCAACGCGCCGTACGGCGCCTGCCCGGAGTGCACCGGCCTGGGCACGAAGAAGGAGGTCGACCCCGAACTGCTGGTGCCCGACCCCGAGCGCACCCTGCGCGAGGGCGCCATCCAGCCCTGGGCCACCGGGCACAACCTGGAATACTTCCTGCGCCTGCTGGAGGCGCTGGGTGAGGCGCAGCACTTCGACGTCGACACGCCGTGGCGGGCCCTGCCCTCGCGGGCGCAGAAGACGATCCTGCACGGCTCCGACGACCAGGTGCACGTGCGCTACCGCAACAAGTACGGCCGCGAGCGCTCCTACTACACCGGCTTCGAGGGTGTGGTGCAGTGGATCGAGCGCCGGCACTCCGACACCGAGTCCGAGTGGTCGCGCGACAAGTACGAGGGCTACATGCGCGACGTGCCCTGCGCGGCCTGTGGCGGGGCCCGGCTCAAGCCGGAGGTGCTCGCGGTCACCCTGGCCGGCAAGAGTATCGCCGAGGTCTGCAACCTGTCGGTGGGTGAGTGCGCTGAGCTGCTGGCCGGCATCGAGCTGACCGACCGGCAGAAGCTGATCGCCGAGCGGGTGCTCAAGGAGATCAACGCCCGGCTGCGGTTCCTGCTCGACGTCGGCCTGGACTACCTCTCCCTGGACCGGCCGGCCGGCACCCTCTCCGGCGGCGAGGCGCAGCGCATCCGGCTGGCCACCCAGATCGGGTCCGGTCTGGTGGGCGTGCTCTACGTGCTCGACGAGCCGTCGATCGGCCTGCACCAGCGCGACAACCACCGGCTGATCGAGACGCTGATCCGGCTGCGCGGGCTGGGCAACACGCTGATCGTGGTGGAGCACGACGAGGACACCATCCGCACCGCCGACTGGATCGTCGACATCGGGCCGGGCGCCGGCGAGCACGGCGGCAAGATCGTGCACAGCGGTTCGGTGCCGGCGCTGCTGGAGAACCCGGAGTCGGTGACCGGGGCGTACCTATCCGGGCGCCGGTCCATCCCCACGCCGGTCAAGCGTCGTCCGCAGGACCCCGACCGGGAGCTGGTGGTGCACGGGGCGCGGGAGCACAACCTGCGCAACCTGACCGTCTCGTTCCCGCTCGGCCAGCTGATCGCGGTCACCGGGGTCAGCGGCTCGGGCAAGTCGACGCTGGTCAACGACATCCTGTACGCCGTCCTGGCCAACCAGATCAACGGCGCCCGGCTGGTGCCGGGCCGGCACACCCGCGTCGGCGGCCTGGAGCACGTGGACAAGGTCGTCGGCGTGGACCAGTCGCCGATCGGCCGCACGCCGCGCTCCAACCCGGCCACCTACACCGGTGTCTGGGACCACGTCCGCAAGCTCTTCGCCGAGACCACCGAGGCCAAGGTGCGCGGGTACGGCCCGGGCCGGTTCTCGTTCAACGTCAAGGGCGGGCGCTGCGAGGCGTGCTCCGGCGACGGCACCATCAAGATCGAGATGAACTTCCTGCCCGACGTGTACGTCCCCTGCGAGGTCTGCAAGGGCGCCCGGTACAACCGGGAGACCCTCGAGGTGCACTACAAGGGCAAGACCGTCTCGGACGTGCTGGAGATGCCGATCGAGGAGGCGGCCGAGTTCTTCTCGGCCATCCCGGCCATCCACCGGCACCTCAAGACCCTGGTCGACGTCGGCCTGGGCTACGTCCGGCTCGGCCAGCCGGCGCCGACCCTCTCCGGCGGTGAGGCGCAGCGGGTCAAGCTCGCCTCCGAGCTGCAGAAGCGCTCCACCGGGCGGACGGTCTACGTGCTCGACGAGCCGACCACCGGCCTGCACTTCGAGGACATCCGCAAACTGCTGATGGTGCTCGAGGGCCTGGTCGACAAGGGCAACACGGTGATCACCATCGAGCACAACCTCGACGTGATCAAGACGGCCGACTGGCTGATCGACATGGGCCCGGAGGGCGGCCACCGGGGCGGCACCGTGCTCGCCACCGGCACCCCAGAGGAGGTCGCCGAGGTCGCCGAGAGCCACACCGGCCAGTTCCTGCGCCAGGTGCTCAAGCTCGACGGCGAGGCCAAGGGCGCGGCGGCGGCCACCGGGCGGGCCGCCCGGGCCAACGGCACCACCAAGGCGCGGGCTTCGCGCAAGGTGCCGGCCGGCGCACGCTGACGTCGAAGCCGAACAGGGGCGGTGTCCGACCGGACGCCGCCCCTGACCGTTCTCGGCGTGGACTTTTCGCGGCGGGCCGTCGCGGTTCGGGTGGTTCGGGGCGCGGGTCAGGTCGGGAGCACCGTCCCCGTTCGGGCGGTGCGGGCCCGGTCGCGAGGGCGGGTCCATTTCCGGGGTCGGGGCGGTGCCCGGGTGAACCATCCGGCACAGTTGCGCGTGTTGAGGAATGTGGCCGGGGGGATCGCGACCGGTGCAGCGGCCGAGAGAGAGGCGAGGCATGAGTGACGATCAGGTGCTGACCGAGCCCGGGACGCAGACCCGTCGCGCCCTGCTCACCGGGGTCGGCGCGGTCGGCGCGGCCGTCGTACTGGCCGCCTGCGGCAGCGACGACACCGGCGCTGGTGACGGCGGCGCCCCCACCAGCGGCGGCCCGGCGGTGCCCAGCTCCGGTGACGCCGGCGGCGGCGACCGGCAGGGCGCTCAGTCGCTCGCCACCACCACCGACATCCCGGTCGGCGGCGGCGCGGTCTTCGCCGCTCAGGGTGTGGTCATCACCCAGCCGAGCGCGGGGCAGTTCAAGGGCTTCGACCCGATCTGCACCCACCAGAACTGCCCGGTGTCGAACGTCGACGGCGGCACCATCAACTGCACCTGCCACGGCAGCAAGTTCTCGATCGAGGACGGCTCGGTGAAGGCCGGCCCCGCCACCCGGCCCCTTCCGGCCAAGAACATCAAGGTGACCGGCGACCAGATCTCGCTCGCCTGACGGCGCGGGGGCCGGCTCGCCGGATCACCCGGCGGCCGCCCGCCCCGCCGTCCGCGCTCGCGGGTCCTGCCGTCGCGCCGGGCCCGGTGATCGACTCGGTTTCCTGAAATTCGGGGTGTCTGGCGCCACGTGACACCCCGACATCCGGGAGGTCGAGTCGATCTAGCGTCTGCGGTGCCCTGTCGGTGGCCCGGACTAGGCTTGCTGCCGTGGCTGACCCCTCGACCTACCGTCCCGCGCCCGGCACCATCCCGGAATCACCGGGGGTCTACCGCTTCCGTGACGGCACCGGCCGGGTGATCTACGTCGGCAAGGCGAAGAACCTGCGCAGCCGGCTCAACTCGTACTTCGGCGACATCTGGAACCTGCACGAACGCACGCGGCAGATGGTCACCACCGCCGAGTCGGTGGACTGGATCACGGTCGGCACCGAGGTCGAGGCGCTCCAGCAGGAGTTCACCTGGATCAAGCAGTACGACCCGCGGTTCAACGTCCGCTATCGCGACGACAAGTCCTACCCCTACCTGGCCGTCACGCTCGACGAGGAGTACCCGCGGCTGCAGGTGATGCGCGGCGCCAAGCGCAAGGGGGTGCGCTACTTCGGGCCGTACTCGCACGCCTGGGCGATTCGGGAGACCCTCGATCTGCTGCTGCGGGTGTTCCCGGCGCGGACCTGCTCCGCCGGCGTGTTCAAGCGGGCCGGCCAGGTCGGCCGCCCCTGCCTGCTCGGCTACATCGGCAAGTGCTCGGCGCCCTGCGTCGGCAGCGTCTCCGCCGACGAGCACCGGGCCATCGTCGACGGCTTCTGCGACTTCATGGCCGGCCGCACCGACACCATGGTTCGCAAGATCGAACGCGAGATGACCGAGGCCAGCGAGCAGTTGGAGTTCGAGCGGGCCGCCCGGTTGCGCGACGACGTGGCCGCCCTGCGCCGGGCCATGGAGAAGCAGACCGTGGTGCTGGGCGACGGCACCGACGCCGACGTGGTGGCGTTCGCCGACGACCCGCTCGAGGCGGCCGTGCAGGTCTTCCACGTCCGCGACGGCCGGGTCCGCGGCCAGCGTGGCTGGGTGGTGGAGAAGACCGAGGAGCTGACCACCGGCGACCTGGTGCACCACTTCTGCACACAGGTCTACGGCGGCGAGCACGGCGAGGCCGACGTGCCCCGCGAGCTGCTGGTGCCCGAGCTGCCCGCCGACGCGGACGCGCTGGCCGACTGGCTCTCCGCCCACCGTGGCAGTCGGGTGTCGCTGCGGGTGCCGCAGCGGGGCGACAAGCGTTCGCTGATGGAGACGGTGGAGCGCAACGCCAAGGACGCGCTGGCCCGGCACAAGCTCAAGCGGTCCGGTGACCTGACCACCCGGGGCAAGGCGCTCGACGAGATCAGCGAGGCGCTGGGCATGCGCACCTCGCCGCTGCGCATCGAGTGCTTCGACATCTCGCAGATCCAGGGCACCGACGTGGTGGCCAGCATGGTGGTCTTCGAGGACGGGCTGCCCCGCAAGAGCGAGTACCGCCGGTTCATCGTGCGCGGCGCTACCGACGACCTCTCCGCCATGTCCGAGGTGCTGCGCCGGCGCTTTGCCCGCTACCTCGACGCCCGGGCCGAGACGGGCGAGGTGGGCGTGGAGTCGGCCGACGACCCGGAGGCTCCGGTGGACGCCGACGAGCCGCGGATCGGCACCCTGGTCGACCCGACGACCGGGCGACCGCGCAAGTTCGCGTACCCACCGCAGCTGGTGGTGGTCGACGGCGGCGCGCCGCAGGTGGCGGCGGCCGCCCAGGCCCTCGCCGACCTGGGCATCGACGACGTGGCGCTCTGCGGGCTGGCCAAGCGGCTGGAGGAGGTGTGGCTGCCCGACGACGAGTTCCCGGTCATCCTGCCGCGCACCTCGGAGGGGCTCTACCTGCTGCAACGCGTCCGCGACGAGGCGCACCGCTTCGCCATCACCTTCCACCGCCAACGCCGGTCCAAGCGGATGACGGAGTCGGCGCTGGACACCGTGCCCGGGCTCGGGGAGGTGCGGCGCAAGGCGCTGCTGCGGCACTTCGGCTCGCTGAAGCGGCTCTCCGCGGCGACCATCGAGGAGATCACCGAGGTGCCCGGGGTTGGTCGGCGCACCGCCGAGGCGATCCTGGCCGCCCTCGACAAGGGCGCGAAGACCACCGAGGACGCCGAGGCGACACCGGGTTCGTGATCCCGCCGGCGGCGTCGGACGCCGCCACGCCCCCGGCGCCGGGGGTCGAAGGTAGGGAAAGCGCAGAGATCGTTCGATCGACTCGTCTGTGCCGACTTGGTCACGATGTCCGGATCGCCGCACCGCCCCGCGCGGAGGTCTGTCCGGAGGTGGGCCCCGTGGCCGGGGCCACCCGGCGGGTGGAATCGGGGGTGGGCCGGGGTCGTTGTACCTGGCAGACCACCGTGGCTCTCCGGCCCGGTGCACCGGCAGCCGCCGGGAACACCCGGCCGCCCAGCACGGTTACACCCACGGACACCCGAGCAGGCCAGCGCCGCCGGGCAGTTCCCCCGAACTCCCCTTTCGCATGTGGTGCGCCGCCCCCGTGTGCGTGCCGCATGTACCCCCGAATGCAGAGGAGCACGCTGACATGCGTACCGATCTGATCCGTAGGACCGCTGTGACCGCCGCTGGTCTCGCGTTCGCCGGTGGCGCCATCGCCGCCCCGATCACCCTCGCCTACGCGGCGTCGGACGCCAAGCCGGCCACCCAGTCGCAGGCCGACCGTAAGCCCGCCAGTGAGCGGCACAGCAGTGAGCGTCAGCTCGGTGTGCGCTACGAGGCGCAGCCGAACTTCTACTACTGCGG
>NZ_JBHSBO010000051.1:0-532 GCF_042650685.1 Micromonospora sp. GCM10011542 | reverse complement strand
TTTCCCTACCTGCCGGGCCAGTCCGGCTACAACAAGCGGCTACGCGCGGCGCTGCCGCTGCTCAAGAAGGCGATCCGGGCGGTGGCCGCGGACACCGACCTGTGGACCGACGGGGTGTGGCTGATCGACTCCACCCCAGTCGAGTGCGCCCGTTCCCGACCCACGGTCAAACGCTCGCAGCTGGCCGGCTGGGCCGGCTACAGCTACTGCGCCTCACACTCACGCTGGTTCTGGGGGTTACGTCTGCACCTGATCTGCACCCCGGCCGGGCTGCCGATCACCTGGGCCCTGGCCAACCCGAAGCTCGACGAACGGCAGGTCCTGACCGCCATCCTGGAACACGACCCGGACCTGCTGGGCGGCCGTCCCGGCCTGCTGATCATCGCCGACAAGGGATACGTCTCCGCCGAACTCGACCGCTGGCTATCCGAACGCGGGGTACGGCTACTGCGCCCGTCATACCGCAACCGCACCCCGCGCCCCGACGAACACCTGCTCAAACCGATCCGGCAGCTCATCGAGTCGGTCAACC
>NZ_JBHSBO010000050.1:0-263536 GCF_042650685.1 Micromonospora sp. GCM10011542 | reverse complement strand
GACGCGATCCTCGCGTCCATCGAACACGGCCTGTCCAACGGCCGGATCGAGTCCGTCAACGCCAAGATCCGCCTGATCACCCGGATGGCCTTCGGATTCCACTCACCCGACGCCCTCATCGCCCTGGCCATGCTCAGCCTCGGCGGCCACCGACCCCAACTACCCGCCGATGACCACACACGGGCCCACACATCCGTCACAAGACCCATAAATATGCCTCAGAGTCATCGCCCTCGTCGCGAGCTGTCCCACCCCGACCGCGCGCCGTTGGCCACGCGCCGTTGCATTGGCGCCGAGGACCGTGCCGACGACCGCGCGCCGAGGAGCAGGCGGCGGATCAGGCAGGGGCGTCGTCGGCCCGCTCGACGGCGAACATGAAGCAGCCGTACACCACGTTGCGACTGTGCAGCTGGTGCACCGCCGGGTCGGCGAGCAGCTCGGCGATCACCGCCTCCGGGTCCGTGCCGTCGTGCAGCCGGCCGCCGTGGATCCGGCCCCGCCGGTCGTACGCCCTCAGGACCTGGGGCCGCCCCCGCCAGGCCGCGGGATGGCCGCCCGACCGGTCCGGGCCCGGGCAGTCACCGGCGTGGGCGAAGACCGGGCCGATTTCCCGGTACGGGCCGGCGGCGCCGGGCGGCGCGTACCCGAAGAGCAGCAGCGCCTCCCCCGCCTCGGCGTCGCGCAGACAGCAGCGCAGCGGCTCACCGCCCCCGGCCGGGAGCGCCTCGGCGGGTCGGTCCGCGGCGTCGCGGCCGGTGCGGCGGACGGTGTCGAGCGTCGCGGCCGGCAGGGCGCGGACGCGGAACGTGGTACCGGTCATCATGTGCCCAGCCTGGCCGGGCGTCGGCCATGGTGCTGGCGGTGTTCGGACCTGGCGCTACCGGTCGGCTGGGCACCCCGATGCGGGCAACCCGGTACCGGCAGGCGGTCAGCCGACCGTCGAGCGGCGCGCCGGGCGCGGGCCGACCAGCCGGCGGACCATCGGCGCGGCGTTCCACGTCGCCGCGCCGACCAGGTCCCGGGCGTGTTCCAGGACGGTGTAGTCGGGTCGGGCCAGGCCGTGCGCGATGGCCCGGTCCAGGTCGTTGCCGCAGCGGGTCAGCACGGTGTCGAAGTCGCGGCGGACCGGCTCCAGCAGGTCGTAGCCGAAGGAGCGGTGCAGCCGGGCGAAGAGCGGCTTGTACAGCCGGACCCGCTCGTGCAGCCCCGAGGAGTACGACATCGGGCTCTTTGGTCGCCGTCGGATGTAGTCGGGCAGCACGTCGGCGAAGGCCTGCCGGACGATCCACTTCTCCTGCCCGTCGCGGCGCTTCAGCTCCAGCGGCAGCCGCATCGCCAGCTCCACCACGCTCAGGTCGAGAAACGGCACCCGGGCCTCCACACCGTGCCCCATCGCGGTCCGGTCGACCCGCTGCAGCTCGGTCCGGCACAGGTTGCGGATCCGGTGCAGGAAGAGCCGGCGGGCCGCCGTCCCGACCTGGGAGTACATCGGGTACCCGCCGAACAGCTCGTCGGAGCCGTCGCCGGTGAGGACCACCTTGACGCCCAGCTCACGCAGGCGCCGGAAGATCGGCATGGTGACGACGGCGTTGATGATGTCGCCGTACTCGGTCAGCTCCGAGATGCGGATGGCTTCACGGACGTCGGCCAGCCGGATGTCGCGCGGGCGCAGCTCGACCACCTCGTGCGGTACGCCGAGGTCGGCGGCGAGCCGCCGCGCGTACGCCACGTCGGGGCTGTCCGGCACCCCGACCGTCACCGCCACGCAGTCCGGGTGCAGCTCGCGCACGTAGAGCAGGGCCAGCGCGCTGTCCAGCCCGCCGGAAAGCACCACCCCGACGGTCAGGTCGGTGTCCACCCGCATCCGGATGGCGTCGGCCAGCGCGGCCCGGACGAGCAGGGCGGCCTCGTCCGGGTCGTCGATGACGGGTAGTCCGTCGCCGAGGGTGAGCAGGTCGACGTACGGGCGCAGCCGCAGGTGCCCGTCGGGCTCGGCCCAGCCGTGGTGCCCGGGCGGCACCTCGGCGACCGGGGCGCCGTGCCCGACCAGCGCCTTGACCTCGGAGGCGAGGTACAGGCAGCCGGGCCGGCGGGACCAGTAGAGCGGCTTCACCCCGAGCGGGTCGCGGGCCAGGTACGCCCGCCCGGTGGAGCGCTGCACGATCGCGAACGCGTACTCGCCGCGCAGCCGGTGCACCGCATCCTCGCCCCAGCGCTCGAACGCGGCCAGCAGCACCTCGGTGTCGCCCTCGGTGCGGAACACGTACCCGAGCCGGGTCAGCTGCGCGCGCAACTCCCGGTGGTTGAAAATCTCGCCGTTGAAGCAGAGCAGCCAGCGCTCATCGGGCGACACCCAGGGCTGCACGGCACGCTCCCGGTCCACCACCCGCAGCCGGCGCGTGCCGGCGAGCAGCCCGCGCTCGGACCGGGTCTCGGTGACCTCGCCGCGTGGTGCGAGGACGGCGAGCATTCGCCGGAAGGTGGCCGGGTCGGCCTCGGGGCCGAGGCTCAGCGCGATGCCGCACATGCGCTCAGACTCCCAGCTCGGCCTCGTACGCCTGGCGCAGCCGGCGCCGGGCGGTGGGTGCGAGACAGAGGTGCCAGGCCTGCCCCTCGTCGATCACGTTGAGCTCGCCGGCCTCCTGCCGGGCCAGCAGCAGCTCCGCGAGCGTCTGCCGGGTGCCGAAGCGCTCGTACCAGGCCAGTTCCACGTCGACGGCGTAGCCGAGGCAGTGCCCACTGGGCAGCATCGCGGCGTAGCCGAGGCGGCGCAGCCGGTACTGGTGCTCGGCGCTGCGGACCAGGCTCGTCACCCAGAGCGGCGGGGTGGCGGGCGGCGTCGCCGCGGCGAACTCCCGTCCGAGGTCGTTCAGGAGCGCGACGATCTCCCGTCGGGCCCGGCGGAACAGCAGCCCGGCGGTGCGCGGGGTGGCGTCCGGCCGCAGCCGGCGACGCAGGCCGCGCGCCGCCCGGCCCAGCAGGTTGGCCGGCTGTTCCTGGTAGCGGAAGCGCAGCAGGTCGCGGCGACGCAGCCACTCCAGGTCGACCAGGTCGGCGCTGGCGTTGACCTGGTCGTCGGTGACGAAGGTGGGGGCGTCCTGCCACCACAGCACGTCGATGCGCGAGAGCAGGTAGATGCGGACCAGGGCGGTCAGGTCCCGCGCGGAGGTGCGCTCGTTCGGCTGGTACCGGGCCATCTCGAGCAGCAGTGTCTCGCGGGCGCCGAGCAGGCCCTGCGGGGTGGCGTCGAGCACCTGGGCGAGGGCCGGTTCGCGTAGCCGCTCGTCGATCAGCACCTGCCGGGCCCGGGTGCTGGACGCGTCGGCGAGGGCACCCACCTCGACCAGCAGGTCGGCCACTGCCGTCCGGTACGCGGCGAGGTCGGGTTGGACGGCGGGCAGACGGCGGGGCGCGGCGCCGGGCGGCCGACGACGGGCCGGGGCGGTGGGCGACACGGACGGACCGGGCTGCTGTCCCGGACTACGGCTGGGCACTCGCATGACGGGGTCCTCTCTCCGGTCACGACATTGGGTGAATCGCCCTGAAGACACCGTAATCAGCGGCACGGGGATAAGACCGAACAATCCTCCTATTTTCCTCGAATGAAGCCGACCGGACCGATGCCCGGCAGGCCGGTGGACGGGGGACGAACGGTCGCGCGGGAACGCCAGCCGGCACGAACCGTCAGTCGCCGTCCGCCGCGACCAGGCCCTGCACCTCGGCGTACGAGGGCAGCGCCGGGGACGCGGCGACTCCGCCGGCGCGGACCGCCTCGGCGGTGTCGACCGCGGCGGCCAGCGCGGCGCGGAACAGCAGGGAGCCGGTGCTGACCCGGGCCACGCCCGCCCTGCCCAGCTCCTCCAGCCCGGGTCCGCCCGGCTGGTACAGCGCGTTCAGCGGCGCGTCGATCCGCTCGGCGAGCAGGCGCAGCGTGGCCGGGTCGGCGATGCCGGGCACGAAGATCCCGTCGGCGCCGGCCGCCCGGTAGGCACGGGACCGGGCCAGGGTCCGCGGCAGCGGGTCGGTCACCTTGAGCCACCAGGTGTCGGTGCGGGCGTTGACGAACAGCTCGGGCACCGCCGCCTTCACCGCCGCGATCTTCTCGGCGGTGTCCTCCGGGTCGGCCAGGGTGCCGTCGGCGCGTCCGTCCTCCAGGTTGATCCCGACCACGCCGACCCCCGCCAGCTCGGCCACGTAATCGGCGACAACCGCCGGGTCGGCACTGAAGCCTGCCTCCACGTCGACGGTGAGCAGCACCGGCAGGCGGGCGAGCCGGCGGGCCAACGCCAGGGTCTGCGCCCCGGTGGCCGCCGCGCCGTCGGGACGGCCGGCGGCCGCGGCGACTCCGAGACTGGTGGTGCCGATCGCCGGGTGCCCGCGCGCGGCGAGCGCCGCGGCCGAGGCATGGTCCCACGCGTTCGGCAGCAGCAGGGGACGGCCGGCGTGGTGCAGGGCGTGGAACGCCTCCTGGCGGTCGCTCATCGGACCGTCACCTCCATCGTGGTCGGAACGCGCAGCGTCGGGTGCGGTTCGTGGCGCAGCTCGGCGCCGGTGCGCCGGCACCGCTCGCGCAGTACGTCGAGCACCCCGGCGGCGAGGGCGAGGGCGTGCCGCTCTCCCGGACAGCCGCGCTGCCCCGCGCCGAAGGTGAGCAGCCCGCCGCCGGGCCGGCCGGGGCGGAACTCGTCCGGCTCGGCGAACACCGCCGGATCCCGGTTGGCCGCGTCGAACCGGAGCAGCAGCGACGTGCCCGCCGGCAGGTCCCGCCCGCCGAGCCGCAGCGGCGCGACGGTGACCCGTCGGGTGGCCCGTACCGGCGGATCGAGCCGGAGCACCTCGGCCAGCAGGTGCACGGTCCCCACTCGGCCGCGCGGGTCGCTGGCCGGCCGCTCGGTGGGTGGGGGCAGCAGGTGGTGGGCGGCGGCGCCGATCAGGCCGGCGGTGGCGTCGCACGCCTGGACCAGCAGGCCGATCCGATTCGCCCGTACCTCCGGTGGGCCCGGCGGCGCGAGGGCCAGCAGAGCGGCCACCTCGCCGTCGGCCCGCCGGACCAGCGCGGGGTCGACCCCCGGGTGGTACGCGGCCGCGACGACCGTGACCGCCGTGCCGGCGGCGACCGGATCGGCGAAGCCGAGCCGACCGGCCAGCACCCGCAGCGGCACCGGCCGGGCCAGATGACGCATCACGTCGAGGCGGTCACCGGCCCGGTCCAGCACGGCGACGGTCAGCTCCGCCGCCTCCCGGCGCAGCTCGTCCGGGTCCAGCGCGGCCAGCGCGCCCACGCCGATCGCCCGGCGTTCGGCGTGCCACTGCGGCGGGCTGAACCGGCTCACCGTGGCGCGCAGCCAGGCGAGTGTGTCGGGCGGACCGGTCTCGACGGCCGGCACCCGGCAGGCCGGGTGGGTCAACACGGCTCGGATGTCGGCGTGCCGTGTCACCGACCAGCCGCTTGCGGGCTCGAACGAAGGGGGCCCGCACGCCGGAATTCCGGCGACGGGCGGTACGACAGGCCAGGCGAGAGTCACCGGCCGACGGTAGCGGCCGCATCCTTCGCCCCCGGCCGAACGATCCCGCCCCCTTGATCGACTCGACGTCCTGGAGACCGGGGTGTCCGGCGACGGGCACACCCCGACGTCACCGAGCCCGAGTCAATCAACCCGGGGCGGCCGGAGGTCAGGCGCGACCGCCCGTGGGAGGGTCCGGTGGGGTCGGGATCAGGGTGTGTTCGGGAACGTGCAGGGCCGCGGCGAGGGCGGGCCGACCGGTCGGGGTGAGGCGGATCGCGCGGCTGGCGCCCCGGGTCGTCCAGCCCATCTCGGTGAAGCGGCGGCAGAGCGCGGCCCCGAGCGCGCCGGCCAGGTGGGGGCGGCGCTCGATCCAGTCCAGGCAGTCGCGGACGACCGGGCGGCGCGCCGCGCGCAGCTCCGTCACCGGTACGCCCAGCCCGGCCGCCCAGTCCCACCCGTCCGGGGTGAGCGTCAGCCCGTTGGAGCGGTCCAACCGCCCGTCAGCGAGCAGGGCGTCGTACATCAGCACGCCCAGCCGCCCGGCCAGGTGGTCGTAGCAGGTGCGGGCGTACGCCATGGCGGCGCCGGCGGTGGCGGCGCGCAGTGACCCGGTGGGCGTGGGCGGGGCGGGGGCGTGCCCGGCGAGGCCCTCGATCAGCTGGGCCACCGACGGCCCGGCCAGTCGCAGGTAGCGGTGCCGCCCCTGGCGCTCCTCGACCAGCAACCCGCCGCGGACCAGCCGGTTCAGGTGCTCGCTCGCCGTCGACGGCGCGATCCCGGCGCGACGGGCCAGCTCGCCCGCCGTCCAGGCGCGGCCGTCCAGCAGCGCGAGGCACATGCCCGCGCGGGTGCCGTCGGCCAGGAGGGCGGCCAGCTCGGCCATGCCCCGGCCCTCGGTGGTAGCGGTCATGCCCCTCATCATCGACCCCGCTGGCAGCCGACCGACCGGCCGGGCAGCGAACGCCGCAGGCCCCACCTTTACAACGTTGTATCCATCGTTGTAGAAACGGGGACACGCACCGACCCTTGTCGACACACCGCCAACTCCCTAGGCAGGTCTGCATGCGACACCTCCGCCGCGGCGGCGCACTCGCCGCCGTGCTCGGTCTGATCCTGGCCGCGACCGGGCCCACACCCGCCGCCGCCGACTCCTCCCGCTACCGCAACCCGATCTCCGCCGACATCGGCGACACCTTCGCCGACCCGGTCATCGTCCGTGGCGACGACGGCTACTGGTACGCCTACGGCACCACCGACCCGCTGCGCGAGGGTGAGAAGCAGTTCCACCGGGTTCCGACCGCCCGCTCGGCCGACCTGGTCGACTGGACCTACGTCGGCGACGCGTTCGGCCCCGACCAGCGCCCGCCGTACGCGGCGCCCGGCGCTGCCTTCTGGGCTCCGGACGTGCGCCGCATCGGCGACCGGTGGGTCATGTACGTGACGGTCACCGACACCACCGTCTCCGCCGAGGGCAGCGACTTCGCCATCGGCGCGGCCACCGCGCCCAGCCCGACCGGGCCGTGGACCTTCGCCGCGCAGCCGGTCGTCGCGCCGCGTCCCGGTGGTGGCGGCGGTTACCTGTGGACCATCGACCCCAGCCAGTTCACCGACGTCGACGGCCGCAGCTACCTCTACTACGGCAGCTACTACGGCGGCATCTCGGTCACCGAACTTTCCGCGGACGGGCTGAGCGCGGTCGGCACACCGACCCTGGTGGCGATCGACAACAAGTTCGAGGGCAGCTACGTGCTGCGCCACGACGGCTGGTACTACCTGTTCGCCTCCACCGCGAACTGCTGCGCCGGCCCGGCCACCGGCTACTCCGTCCAGGTCGGACGGTCGCGCAGCCCGCGCGGCCCGTTCGTCGACCGGGACGGGACCGCGCTGACCGCGTCGCGGGCCGGCGGTACGCCGGTGCTCACCCAGAACGGCAACCGGTGGATCGGGACCGGGCACAACGGCTTCCTGACCGACCTGTCGGGCCAGGACTGGATCGTCTACCACGCCATCGACCGGGCCGACCCGTACCTGGACGAGCCGTTCGGCATCAACGAGCGGCCGATGCTGCTGGACCGGCTGGACTGGATCGACGGCTGGCCGACGGTGAACGCCGGAGCCGGCCCGTCCGAGGACGGCAGGCCCGCGCCGGTCACCACCGGACGGGTCGACGAGCGCTTCGACTCCGCCGGCCTCGCCGGTTGGCGGCGTACCAGCGGAAGCTGGCAGGTCACCGACGGCCGGCTCGTCGGCAGCGGCGCGCTGACCAGCCGTACCACCGTGGGCGGCGACGTGCGGGCCGAGGCCGACCTGCGCCTGACCGGCGCGGACGCCGCCGGGATCGCCCTCGGCGACCGGGTCGAGGTGCGGGTGGACGCGGCCGGCGGCCAGCTGGTGGCCCGCGACGGCAAGCGGCGCACGGCCACCGCGCCGCTGCCCGTCGGGTTCGACCCGGCCGACCGGCACAACCTGGCCGTCGAGGTCCGCGGCCGGCAACTCGTCGCCGAGCTGAGCCCGGCCCGACTCGGCGACCAGCTCGCCGTGGTGTCCCTGCGGCTGGACCGCCCGGTGGTGGGCCGGCTCGCGCTGACCGCCACTGACGGCACGGCCGAGTTCGACAACGTCAGCGTCGCCCGGCTGTACCAGCCCGCCCGCCGGGCCGCGCCGACGCCCCGGATCGGCGCGCCGCTGCCGGCGTACTCCGACGAGTTCAGCGACGGGCTCGACGGCGACTGGCAGTGGGTACGCGAGGACCCGGCGACCAGCGTCTCCGGCGGCGCGCTGCGCTGGCCGGTGCAGGGCGCGGACCTGACCGGCACCGGCAACACGGCCGGCGTGCTGCTGCGCGACGCGCCGGCCGGCGACTACGTCGTCGAGACGAAGGTGACGCTGGACCTGGGTGAGGAGACCGTCCGCAACTACCAGCAGGCCGGCCTGGTCGCCTACGTGGACGACAACCGGTTCGCCCGGCTGGCCCAGGTGGCGATCTGGAACACCCGGCAGGTCGAGTACGGCTACGAGCTGCCCTTCGCCGGCCAGCCGGTGTACGGCGGCAGCATCGTCGGCACCCCGGCCACCACCACCTGGCTGCGACTGGCGCACCGCGTCGACCCGACCACCGGCGAGCACGAGTTCCGGGCCGGCTCCAGTCGCGACGGGCGTACGTGGACGTGGGGTGCGGTGTGGACCTTCCCGGCCGACACCACCCCGCGGATCGGGCTGATGGCGCACGGCGGCGCCGAGCCGCCGGTCACCGCCGAGTTCGACTACCTGCGCTTCTACCGCTGACGGGACGGAGTGCCCCTGGATCGCCCAGGGGCACTCCGTTTCGGCGATGCTTCTTGCAACAGGGCCGATCCGCAAGTCGTGGAAATTGCCGCACTTGCCTGCGGTCGTACTCTGAAGGGGCCGCGACGCCACTGTGGCGAGTCGGGGCCCTAGCGCTCGCACCGCGGGCGGATGGAAGCAGCCGTATGATCTGGACGAGGCTCAGAAGCGACCGCACCCCTGCGCGACTTCGCGCCGTCGACGACCTGCAGTTTCCCGCCAGCGGGCGTCAGCGTCTCCGCAATCAGTATCCCCACCTCAGCGACGACGACATTCGCCTGGTCGAAACTGCGACCCGGCAGTGGTTCCGGCTCGTCGTCCGCCATTCCAGTGCGAAGCTCACGATGCCGTCGGTGATCGTTGGCGATCTGTGGCACGAAATGACATTGCAGACGCGGGACTACGCCGCGTTCTGCGACGCCGCGTTCGGGGGCCCTCTGCACCACCAGCCGAGGTCGGCGACGGGTGCTGCCTCGGTCGACGCCGGTCGCACTCCGCTGCTGCTGGCCACTCTCACCTACGGCCGCCGGGACGAGGGTTGCGGCCCAACGGAGCTTCCCCTGCTGTTCCGGGTGGACCAGGAACTCCGCGTCCGGGACGGCAACCGCTACCTGGCCGACTGCGGAGGGCGCGGCGAGTGCTTCCAGGGTTCCGGCCTGGTCTGCCTGCAACACCTCGGCGGGCCGGGTAAGCGGCCCAGGCCGCCCGGTATCCGCGGCGACCTGCCCTTCAACGACGGCCGCCACGGCTATGCCGGCGGTGCGGGCGGCATTGGTGGTGGCGGCGACGTGTATGGCGGCGGCGATGGCGGGGGCGGCGATGGTGGTGGTGGGGGCAGCAACTGAGGTCCCCTGACCCACCAGTCCGAGCGACCGCCGGCGGAGCACCATCACCTGGCCGGTGCGAACCGTCGCCGGAGATCAGACGTGCTGGCGGGTCAGCGGCGTCACCGACCGGTCCGCGCCGTCGTAGCTGCGGGCCGCGACGAACGCGCCCGTCGGCCGCTGACCGCCGGCGACGGCGCGGGCCAGCCGCAGGTCCGCGTCGCGGAACCGCAGCGCCAAACTCAGGTGCGGCACCCACTCCCCCGGCGCGTGCCAGGGCCGGTGGCCGGTCGCGGTGGCGAGCACGTCCCAGACGGCGGCGTGCAGCGCGGTCAACGCCGGCGCGGGACGAACGAGCCAGACCAGCGGGGCGCTGCCATCCAGGACGACGACACGGTCGAGGGTGACCGGCACCGGCAGCGCCGCGTCGAACAGCGCTCCGAGGCGGTGCTCGGCGCCGGGCGGGAACTCGTCCACGGCGGCGAGGGTCAGGTGCGGCCGGTTGGTCGGGTGGATGTTGCGGGCCAGGCTGGGCAGCCCGGCTGCCGCCAACCGGTCCCAGGCGGACCGGACCGCGGCGTCCAATCCGGCCGAGCAGACCAGTTCCACCGTACGCACCCCCGCACGCTAGCCCGGCGGCTGCGGCTCGGTGTGCCGGTCCAGCACGCTCACCGGCCGTTCGAAGAACGTCTCGAGCACGACGATGGTCTGGGTGCCGGTGACTCCGTCGATGTCGAAGATGCTGCGGAGCACCGCCTGCAGGTCCTCGGTGGTCGCGGTGCGGATCTTCACCAACAGCGAGGCAGCGCCAGCGACGATGTGCGCTTCCTGGATGCCGGGATCGCTGAGAGCGCGTCGCGGGTGTCGCCCATCCACGTGTTGCCGTCGACCATCACGAAGGCCGACACGCCGCGGTCGACGGCGGCCGGATCGACCTCGATGGTGGTGCGGCGGATCACCCCGCGGTCGCGCAGCTTGCGCACCCGATCGTGTGCCGAGCCGGCGGACAGACCCACCGCCTTGCCCAGCGCCGCGTAGGACTGGGTGGCGTCGTGCTGCAGGCACGCCAGCAGGTTCGGCGTGCATGCATACGATTCGGCCGAACCTGGTTTACGAGAAACCGGAGGCGCGGCGATGGCAGAGACGGTTCCCGCACAGTTCCAGCTGCTCGACGAGCGGTTCCGTCGCCTCGACGGCGACTTCGTCCTCGAACGGCTGCACACGGGCGCACGCAAGACCGAGGGCCCGGCGTACTTCCCAGCCGGTCGGTACCTGGTGTGGAGCGACATCCCCAACGACCGGCTGCTGCGCTGGGACGAGGCCACCGGCGCGGTCGGCGTCTTCCGCCACGCCTCGGGCTACGCCAACGGCAACACGGTGGACCGCCAGGGCCGGCTCGTCACGTGCGAGCAGGGCAACCGGCGCGTCACCCGCACCGAGCACGACGGCACGATCACCGTGCTCGCCGACCGCTACGAGGGGCGGCGGCTCAACAGCCCGAACGACGTGGTGGTACGCGCCGACGGCACGATCTGGTTCACCGACCCGAGCTACGGCATCGACTCCGACTACGAGGGCAACAGGGGCGACAACGAGTTCGGCGGCGCCTGCCACGTGTTCCGCCTCGACCCGTCCACCGGTGACCTGCGCATCGTCGCCGACGATTTCCGCCGCCCCAACGGCCTGGCCTTCTCCGGCGACGAGCAACAGCTCTACATCGTCGACACCCGGCAGGACCCGAGCCACATCCGCGTCTTCGACGTCACCGCCGCCGGCACCCTGACCGGCGGAAGGGTCTTCGCCGAATGCGACTTCGGCCGTTTCGACGGCATCCGCATCGACGACGCCGGGCGCGTGTGGGCCGCGGCCTGGGACGGCGTGCACTGCTTCGACCCCGACGGCACCCTCATCGGCAAGCTCCTGCTGCCCGAATCGGTCGCCAACCTCACCTTCGGCGGGCCGAAACGCAACCACCTGTTCATCACCGCCGGCGGCTCCGTGTACACGCTGCGGGTCACGTTCAACGGCGCCCGCTACCCACCGGCCACCGCTGGCGAGGGGCGATGAGCGACTCCTCGCTCACCGGGACGGCCGACCCGATCGCCATCGCGGCCACCCGCGGACCTCGTGCCGCTGGCCGGCCTGACCAAACGGCGCGTACGGGCGGTCGCCCACGCGCTGGGCATGCCGGCTTCAACCGCGTCGGCTGAGGACCGCGTCGATCACGAGGGTGGCGTTGTCGGTGCCGGCGTGTCGTGACGCCAACTTCATGATCGACAGGGCAGGGCGTGGCGCAGGCGCGGGTCCTTCTCAGAGCCAGCCGTTGTTGCGGGCGGTGCGTACCGCTTCGGCCCGGTCGGCCGCGCCGAGCTTCTGCACGGCGGCGGAGAGATGGTTGCGCACGGTGCCGGCGGACAGGTGCACCCGGCGGGCGATCACCGCGACCGGAACGCCGAACTCGGCCAGCCGCAGCGTCTCCAGCTCGCGGGGGGTCAGCGGGCAGTCGGGCAGGGTGAGCGCGTCGGCGGCCAGCGACGGGTCGACGTACCGGCCGCCGGCGTGCACGCGGCGGATCACGTCGGCGAGCGCGCCACCGGGCGAGCCCTTGGGCAGGAAGCCGCGAGCGCCGGCGGTCAACGCCCGTCGGAGGTGCCCGGGCCGGCCGTGACCGGTCAGCACCACCACCGCGCACGCGGGCAGCACCCGGGCCAGCTCGGCGGCGACGCCGATGCCGTCCAGGCCGGGCATCTCCAGATCGACCACGGCCACGTCGGGGCGGTGCGCCAGCGCGGCGTCGACGGCCGCCGGCCCCTCGGCGGCCTGCGCCACCACCTCGATGTCCGCTTCGAGGCCGAGCAGCGCGGCGACGGCGACCCGGACCAGGTCCTCGTCGTCGGCGAGCAGCACGCGGATCACGCGGGCACCGGCACGGTTGCTTCCAGGGTGAACACCGCGTCCTCGCGGCGTACCCGCAGCTCCCCGCCCACAGCGGCGAGGCGGTCGGCCAGCCCGCGCAGGCCGTGGCTGTGCTCGTCCGGGCCCCGATCGTCGGCTCCGTCGTTGGCCACCGTCATCCTGGCCACGTTCTCCTCCCGGTCGATGCGGATCCGGCACCAGTCGGCCCGGCTGTGTCGCAGCACGTTCGTACCCGCCTCACGCAGCACCGCCGCCAGTTCCGCAGCCGCGGCCTGCGGCAGGTCGGCCGGCGGCGGCAGCACCGTGCACCGCACGCCGCAGGAGCGCAGTACGCCCGCCACCGCGGCCAGCTGTTCTCCGAGGTCAATCGACCGGTAGCCGTGCACGGCCTCGCGGACCTCAGTCAGCGCCGACGCGGCGAGCTGCTGCACCTCGGTGGCCTCCCGCCCGGCCCGCTCCGGGTCGACCGGGGCCAGCCGGGCGGCGAGTTCGGCCTTCAACGCGATCACCGTGAGGCTGTGGCCCAGCACGTCGTGCACGTCGCGGGCGAAGCGCAGCCGCTCCTCGGCGGCGGCCAGCCGGGCCCGTGCGGCCTGACCCTGCCGGGCCTCCACGAGCAGGTCCCAGAACCACACCTGGAACCAGTTCACCGCGGCGACGCCCGCCCCGATCCCGCCGCTGACCGCCAGGTGGCGCCAGACCGAGCCGCCGGTCCACCAGGCCACGCCCGCCGACACCAGCAGGATGCCGGCGGTCACCGCCAGCGCGGTCGGGAGGCGGACCAGCAACGGCGCCATGCCGATCAGCGAGGCGCCCAGCCAGGCCCAGGTCGGCCAGGCGCCGGCGGCCACCGGGGCGACCAGCGGAACGGTCAGCACCGCCACCGCGGTCAGACCGATCTGGGCGCGGCGCCGCCAGCGCTGGTCGAGCCAGGGGGTCACCGCCGCGTACAGGACGGCGGCCTGGCTGACGGCGAAGGCCAGAATGCCGAGCGCGCCGAGCGTCACCCGCGCCGGGTCGGGTTCCCGGGCCAGACCGACCGCGGGCAGCAGGATGCTCGCCCAGATCCCGGTGGCCAGCGACAGCAGGGTGCCCTGCCGCGCTCGGCGCAACCGCCGGTCCGCCTCGGGCGACACCCCGTCGTTGACCACGGGACCGATCCTAGGTCCGCCGTGCCCGGTTCCACCCCTGCGCGATGTCACGGTTCGACCGTGCGATCCGCACGGTTTTCCGGTGACGGACGAGCCTGCCCACCAAGCCGGGACGCCGGCAGGGTGAACGCCATGGGACAGACAGGTACGCACGCTGACGCCGTCGTCGTACGGCAGACCGGGCCGCTTGCGGCCGACCGCCCGGCGCCGTCGACCACGGCGCCGACCCCGACGGCGCCGCCAGGCGGAACCCGACGGTTGCTGAGGCACCTCGGCGAGATGGCGGTCGCGATGGTCGCCGGGATGCTGCTGCTCAACCCGCTGTGGGAAGCGGCCGGCACCCTCCTCGGCATCGAAGGGCCGCTGGGCCGCCCGGAGGTTGCCGCACTCGTGATGGCCACCGACATGACCATCGGAATGACGATCTGGATGCGCTACCGGGCGCACCACTGGGTGGCGGTCGGCGAGATGGCCGCCGCGATGTACGTCCCGTTCCTGCTGCTGCTCGTACCGTTTCGGGCCGGCCTGCTGAACGGCGACGCCCTGCTGCTCGGCGGTCACCTGCTGATGGTGCCGGCGATGGTGCTGGTGGCCGTACGCCACCGGCACGAGGCGCCGGTGGCGGTGCGCCGGCACCCGGCCGTGGTGGCGCTGGCGCGCCGCTGGCCGACCGGGCTGGCCCTGCTGATGACCGTGGACATGTGGGTCGACCCGAGCGTGCTCAGCCCGTGGACGATGCTGGTGCTGCCCGGCGGGTACCTGTTGATCGGTGCCGCCCGCCGCACGCTGCGCGGGCCAGGCGTGCTGGCCACGCAACTGCTCGGCTCGGCCGCCTGGGTCGCCCTGACGCTGGCGGCGGTCGCGGCCGGTGGTCGCACCGCCGCTTGGCTGGTGGCGTTCGGTTGGCTCGCGCACGCCGGCTGGGACCTGGTCCACCACCGCCGCGCGAGGGTGGTGCCGCGCGCCTACGCCGAGTGGTGTGGGGTACTCGACGCCGCCCTCGCCGGGATGATGGTGTTGGCGATCCTGACGACCGGAGGCTGACCGGCCGGCGGTCCGACAGGGCTGTTGTGCCGGTCGCCGCAGCAGGTGCGGCGGCGTGATGAAAAGCTTGACGCATGAGTTCCGCACCCGCACGGCACGACGCACCGACCGACACCACCCCCGCAGACACCGAGGAGGCGAGCGCCTTCACGGACCTCGGGCTGCGCACCGAGCTGCTGGGCGCGCTGGCCGCCCTCGGCTACGAGGAGCCCACCCCGATCCAGCGGGAGGCGATCCCGCCGCTGCTCGACGGGCAGGACCTGCTCGGTCAGGCGGCCACCGGCACCGGCAAGACGGCCGCGTTCGCGCTGCCGCTGCTGCACCGGATGCCGGCGCACCGCGCCGGCGGGGACCCGGTGGCGCTGGTGCTGGTGCCGACCCGGGAGCTGGCGGTGCAGGTGTCCGAGGCGTTCCACCGCTACGGCAAGGACCTCGGCACGAGGGTCCTGCCGATCTACGGCGGGCAGCCGATCGGCCGGCAGTTGCGGGCGCTGGACAGCGGGGTCGACGTCGTGGTGGCGACCCCGGGCCGGGCCCTGGACCACATCGCCCGGGGCACGCTGCGGCTGGGCGGGTTGGCCACGGTGGTGCTCGACGAGGCCGACGAGATGCTCGACATGGGCTTCGCCGAGGACATCGAGGCGATCCTGGAGCACGCGCCGGCGCAGCGCCAAACGGTGCTCTTCTCGGCCACCATGCCGTCGCGGATCGACGGGATGGCCCGGCAGCACCTGCGCGAGCCGGTCCGGATCGAGATCGGCCGGGAGCAGCCGGTGGCCGGCGAGGCCCCTCGGGTGCGGCAGAGCGCGTACATCGTGGCCCGGGGGCACAAGCCGGCGGCGCTGGGCCGCGTGCTGGACGTCGAGTCGCCCACCGCGGCGATCGTCTTCTGCCGCAGCCGCGAGGAGGTCGACCGGCTGACCGAGACGATGAACGGTCGGGGCTACCGGGCCGAGGCGCTGCACGGCGGGATGAGCCAGGAGCAGCGTGACCGGGTGATGGGCCGGCTGCGCGGCGGCACGGCCGACCTGCTGGTCGCCACCGACGTGGCGGCCCGCGGTCTGGACGTGGAGCAGCTCACCCACGTGGTCAACTACGACGTGCCGTCCGCGCCCGAGTCGTACGTGCACCGCATCGGCCGGGTGGGTCGGGCCGGCCGCGAGGGGGTGGCGATCACCCTCGCCGAGCCCCGTGAGCACCGGATGCTCAAGACCATCGAGCGGGTGACCGGCCAGCGGATCACCATAGACAAGATCCCCACCTTGGCGGACATGCGCACCCGCCGGCTGGAGCTGACCCAGGCCGCGCTGCGGGAGAGCCTGCTGGAGGACAACCTCGACCCGTTCCGGGTGATCGTCGAGTCGCTGACCGACGAGTTCGACCTCATGGAGGTCGCTCTCGCGGCGGTGAAGTTGGCCCACGAGGTGACCTCGCCGGGCTCGGACGACGAGGAGGAGATCCCGCAGGTGCCGGTGCGCAGCGCGCGGGAGGGCCGACCGGACACCGGTGGACGCGGCGGTGACCGGCGCGGTGGCGGCGGCCGGCCGCGCTCCGGCTCCAGCGGCATGGCCCAGGTCTTCATCGGCCTCGGTCGGCGCGCCGGAGTGCGCCCGCAGGACCTGGTCGGCGCGATCACCGGGGAGACCCGGATCAGCGGACGGGACATCGGTTCGATCGAGATCGCCGACCGGTTCTCGCTGGTCGAGGTGCCGCAGGGGGTGGCCGACGAGGTGATCGCGGGGCTGCGCGGCAGCACCATCAAGGGCCGCAAGACCACCGTCCGCCGCGACCGCGACCAGTAGCGAACGCTGCCGGCGACCGCCCCACACGGCGGTCGCCGGCGCACCGATCAGAAGGAGTACGGGCCGAAGCGGCCCCAGGCCACCAGCGCGGCGAGGACGAGCAGCACCAGGCAGACCAGCGCGCCCGGCGTCTCCTTGCGGCGCAGATGCACCACGATCCCGCCGATCATCACGATCACCAGGCCGAGCGCGGCCAGCGGGGTCAGCACGGTGGCGATGCCGGTGAGGGCGGGCAGCACCAGCCCGAGGGCGGCCAGCAACTCGACGGCGCCGAGCGCCTTCACCTGCGTAGGCGGGACCGGGTCGACCCAGCCCATCTTGTCGCGCAGCTTCTCCTTCGGCTGGGTCAGCTTGGTCAGGCCGGCGCCGGCGAAGACGGCGGCGAGCAGGATCTGGATGATCCAGAGCACCACGTTCACGGGGTTCCTCCAGGGGTGCCGCCTCACGGCGGGAAATATTTGACGCTTCAAGCAGCACAGTACGGCGCGGATACTTGAACCGTCAACAACAGGTAAGCTGGGCGGCATGCAGCAGGAGACCCACTGGCTGAGCGACGCCGAGCAGGGGGTCTGGCGCGACCTGATGCGGCTGGTGACCGTGCTGCCCGCGACCCTCGACGGGCAGTTGCAGCGCGACGCCGGGCTGACCCACTTCGAGTACCTGGTGCTCGCGATGCTCAGCGAGACGCCGGGCCGGTCCCGGCGGATGAGCGAGCTGGCCGGCCTGGTCAACGGCTCCCAGTCGCGACTGTCACACCTGGTCGGTCGGCTCGAGCGGCGGGGGCTGGTCCGCCGCGAACGCACCGCCGAGGACGGCCGGGGTTCGGTGGCGGTGCTGACCGAGGCCGGCTGGGACATGGTCGTGCGCGCCGCACCCGGGCACGTGGAGCACGTACGGTCACTGATCTTCGACGCGCTCGACGACGCGCAGGTGGGGCAGCTCGGTGCGGTCCTGACCGCCCTGCTGACCCGACTCTCCCCGGACGAGGCCTGCCGGGAGGGGACGCCGACCGCCCCCTGCGCCCCGCCGGAGCCGGGCTGCTGAGGCTCGCCGCGCCGTCACACCGGACCGCCGAAACCCTCCGGCACACGGCCGGGCCCCCGCCGTCCGGGGACGGCGGGGGCCCGGGATGTGGTGCGGGCTGTCAGGCCGCGGCGAGAGCCGGGCCGTCCAGCGACTCGACGTCGGCCGGACGCAGCGCCAGGGCCAGCACGTCGGCCACGTCGGCCAGGGTGTGCACGGTCAGCGCCGCACGCACCTCGGCCGGCAGGTCGTCCAGGTCCGGCTCGTTGCGGGCCGGGATGATGACCTCGGTGAGGCCGGCCCGGTGGGCGGCGAGCAGCTTCTGCTTCACCCCACCGATCGGCAGCACCCGACCGGACAGCGTCACCTCGCCGGTCATCCCGAACTCCGGGCGGACCGGACGTCCGGTGACCAGCGACGCCAGCGCGGTCACCATGGTGATGCCGGCGCTGGGCCCGTCCTTGGGCACGGCGCCCGCCGGGACGTGCAGGTGGATCCGCCGTCCGGCGAGGGCGTTCGGGTCGATGCCGAGCCGGCGCCCGTTGGAGCGCAGGTAGGAGAGGGCGATGTGGGCCGACTCCTTCATCACGTCACCGAGCTGGCCGGTCAGGGTCAGCCCCGGCTCGCCCTCCATGCTGGTCGCCTCGATGAAGAGCACGTCGCCGCCGGCGCCGGTGACCGCGAGACCGGTGGCCACGCCGGGCACCGCGGTGCGCTCCGCCGACTCCGGCGTGAACTTCGGCCGCCCCAGGTAGCGGGCGAGGTTGTCGGTGTCCACCCGCACCGACGTCGGGTCGGTCGCCAGCGTCACCGCCACCTTGCGCAGGATCTTCGCCAGGGCGCGTTCGAGTTGCCGGACCCCGGCCTCCCGGGTGTACTCCCCTGCGATCCGCGCGAGCGCCTCGTCCGCGACGGTCACCTCGTCGGCGGTCAGCCCGGCCCGCTCCCGCTGGCGCGGCAGCAGGTGGTCCCGGGCGATGGCCACCTTCTCGTCCTCGGTGTACCCGTCCAGGGTCACCAGCTCCATCCGGTCCAGCAGCGGGCCGGGGATGGACTCCACCACGTTGGCGGTGGCCAGGAAGAGCACGTCGGACAGGTCGAGGTCGACCTCCAGGTAGTGGTCGCGGAAGGTGTGGTTCTGGGCCGGGTCGAGCACCTCCAGCAGGGCGGCGGCCGGGTCGCCGGCGTAGCCGGCGGCCAGCTTGTCCACCTCGTCGAGGAGCACGACCGGGTTCATCGAGCCGGCCTCGCGCAGCGCGCGCACGATCCGGCCGGGCAGCGCCCCCACGTAGGTGCGCCGGTGACCGCGGATCTCCGCCTCGTCGCGGACACCGCCCAGGGAGACCCGGACGAAGTTGCGCCCGAGCGCCCGGGCGACCGACTCGCCGAGGCTGGTCTTGCCCACCCCGGGCGGGCCGGCGAGGGCGAGCACCGCGCCGGAGCCGCGCCCGCCGACCACGCCGAGGTTGCGCTCGGCCCGGCGGTTGCGCACCGCG
Organism: Micromonospora sp. GCM10011542; assembly: GCF_042650685.1. Taxonomy (NCBI): domain Bacteria; kingdom Bacillati; phylum Actinomycetota; class Actinomycetes; order Micromonosporales; family Micromonosporaceae; genus Micromonospora; species Micromonospora sp. GCM10011542. Next base: position 244,449 of record NZ_JBHSBO010000050.1, on the reverse strand, counting down.
AGGTACTCCAGGATGCGGTCCTTCACGTCGGCCAGGCCGGCGTGGTCGGCGTCGAGCACCGCGCGCGCCGCGGCCAGGTCGGTGTTGTCCTGGGTACGCGTGCTCCACGGCATCTCCAGCACCGTGTCCAGCCAGGTCCGGATCCAGCCCGCCTCCGGGGAGGCGTCGCTGGCCCGCTCCAGCTTGCCGACCTCGCGCAGGGCGGCCTCGCGGACCTTCTCCGGCAGGTCGGCGCCCTCGACGCGGGCCCGGTAGTCGGCCGAGCCGTCCGGCTCGTCCTCGCCGAGTTCCTTGCGGATCGCGGCGAGCTGCTGGCGGAGCAGGAACTCGCGCTGGGACTTCTCCAGCCCCTCGCGGACGTCGGTGTTGATCTGCTCGGTGACCTCCTGCTCGGCCAGGTGGTCCTTCACCCAGCCGACCAGCAGTTCGAGGCGGGCGGTGACGTCCGGCGCGGCGAGCAGCTCGGTCTTCTGGCCCAGGGTCAGCCAGGGCGCGTAGCCGGCCGAGTCGGCCAGCTCGGACAGGTCGGTCATCCGCTCCATGGCGTCGATGACCTGCCACGCGCCACGCTGCTGGAGGACCGAGGTCGTCAGCGCGCGGTACTCGCGGGCCAGTTCCCGGGCCTTCCCGGCCGGGGCGGGTTCGTCGAGCGGGGTGGCCTCGACCCAGAGGGCGGCGCCGGGGCCGGGGACGCCGGAGCCGATCCGGGCCCGCGACAGGCCGCGGACCACGGCGGCGGGTTCGCCGTCGGGGAGCCGGCCGACCTTCTCGATGGTGGCGATCACGCCGACCGGGCCGTACTCGCCGTCGATGCGGGGCACGGCGAGCAGTTTGCGGTCGCCGGTGGCGCGGGCCGCGTCCACGGCGGCCTGGGTGGTGGGGTCGAGGGTCACCGGGATGACCATGCCGGGCAGCAGCACGGCGTCGGTCAGCGGAAGTACCGGAAGAGTTGCCATCGAACACCTGCTATCGCGTTAGGTTGAGCGTGTCTCACTCAAGTAACAAAACGTTCCCCTTGTTCCGGCCTGTGACCCAGGCCACTGTCCGGGCTGTTCCCGCGTACCGGAAACAGCAGCTCACGGGCCGCCCGGCCGCCGCCGGCCACCAGCACGGCCAGCGGGATGGCCAGGCTGGTCAGGGCCAGGGCGACCACCAGCCGGCCGGGCAGGCCGGCGGCGGCCGCGACCACGGTCAGCGCGGCGAAGACGAGCAGCTTGACCCGGACCCGGGGCAGTGGGACGACGATGGCATCCCGGCCGGGGGGCGCGACGACGGACGACACGGTTCCTCCTTCGGTGCTTCTCAGAGCAGGACGAGCAGCGCGGCGCCGACCGCCGCGGCCGGGATGGTGGTGATCACGGTCGCCAGCGCGGCCGAGTGCCGGCGCATCGCGGCCAGCGGGATCAGGGCGTCACCGTCCTGGCTGATCGCGTTGGCGACCAGGGTCGGCAGCGGCAGGCCGCCACTGACGTAGAGGCCGGTGAAGACGATCTGCACCGCGCAGCCGGGGATCAGGCCGATCGCCGCGCCGACCAGCACGCCGACCAGTCCGGTAAGCGCCAGTTGTGAGCCGTCGAAGCCGGTGACGGTGGTGACGATCTGCCAACCGAGGTACGCCACGGCCACCCAGACGGTCACGAAGGACGCCTCGTGGGCGCTGTGACGCATGGTCTCCCGCATCGAGCGGGGATGCGCGGTCTCGAGGTTGTCGTCGGCCAGCCGACCCCGACCGGCCGCGAAGAGTCCGACGGCGGTCAGGGTGCCGAGCACCCCGAGCGCCAGGTACGGATCGACGCCGCCCAGGGTGTCGGTGAGCGCGGCCGGGTCGACCATCTGGAACACCACCGGCACGGAGACCAGGAACGCCGGCGTCGTCAACCCCCAGAACGCGGTCGCCGCGGGCACCCGGGGCAGCAGCCCGCCGAACAGTCGGCGCGAGCCCGTCAGGTCCGGACCACCCACGGCCGCCAGGGCGGCCGGGCCGGACGCTCCCACCGGCAGCGCGGCGCCCGACGCCCCGGCCGGGACGGGTACGTCGGCCGGGGCAGTGGACTTCCCGGCCGGGACGGCGGCGCGCTCCGGGCGGGGCAGCCGGGCGGGGTCGATGCCGAGCGCGTCCACGACGTAGCCGGTGACCAGGCCGACCGCGAAGAGCAGAAGATGGATCTTGAGGGCGAAGAGCGGGTTCCAGGCCAGCACCACCCACGACGAGTCCCCCATGGTGGCGGCCAGCGCGGCGACCACGGTGCCGAAGGAGACCTTCCCGCGGGCGTACAGCGGCATCAGCACGATCGCGCCACCACAGCCCGGGCTCACCCCGAGCAGCGCCCCGACCAGCGGGCCGAGCCGGGGACGGTGGGTCAGCCCGTCGGTCACCCGGTCGCCGTAGCGCCAACGCAGCCACCCGAACAGCGCGACCAGCACGGCGACGTACACGCCCACCTGCATGAACGCGTCCGCGAGCGGGCGGAGCACGAGATCGGTCACGGCACACCTCCTTCGAGCGCAGGGTCCGCCGGGCCGTCCACGAGGCGTGGACGGCCCGGCGCAGCGGCGTCAGGTGACCTTGCTCTTGACCTTGTTCACGACCTTCCCGGCCATTCCCGGGTTGGTGCCGTACAGGCGCGGGTCGCCCGCGGCCAGGACCGGCTCGGGGGCGTGGGCGCGGGGACTGTGGTCGTAGCGGAACTCACCCTTGCCGTCCGGGGACGGGCCCGAGGCCCAGCGACCCTCCGCGGCGTCCTGACCGGGCGAGAAGTCCAGGTAGGTGTAGCCGAACTCCTCGGTGAGCTCCTTGGAGTCGGGGAAGGCGTCCGGCACCGGCATCTCCTCCAGCCCGTCCTCCTTGAGCTGCTCGATGGCGGCCATCCACATGTTCTGGTGCATGGTGTCGCGGGCCAGCAGGAAGCGCAGCATCTGCTTCACGCCCGGGTCGTCGGTCATGTTGAACAGCCGGGCGACCTGGAGCCGACCCTGCGCCTCGGCGGTGACGTTGAGCTGGAAGTCGGCCATGAGGTTGCCGCTGGCGGTGATGAACGCGGCGTTCCACGGCACCCCGTTGCTGTCGGTGGGAAGTGCGCCGCCGCCGCCGTGGATGAAGTGCGCCGGGTTCGAACCGCTGTAGATCGCCGCGACCATCGGGTTGTCGCCGGCGGCCTCCTGCAACGACAGCGGGGCGTTCTCCAACAGCCGCGTGATCATCGTGGCGATCATCTCGACGTGGCCCATCTCCTCGGTGCCCACGTCGAGCAGCAGGTCCTTGTACTTGCCGGGCAGCCGGCAATTCCACCCCTGGTAGAGATACTGGTTGGCGACGGTCATCTCGCCCCACTTGCCGCCCAGGATCTCCTGCAACCGGCGGGCGAACGCGGCGTCCGGGCCGTCCGGCTTGGCCTCGAACTGCAGGTCCTTGATGTGGCTGAACATGGGTCCTCCTCGTGCCGGGAAGCTGGTGACAAGGAGGGTTCCCGCCGCGGCGACCCGAGCGGGCCAACGCGTGTCCCGGACGGGTCAGACCGGATGACGAGCCAGCCGCACGGGGTGATCGGCCCTGGGCAGCAGCACCTCCAGCCCCACACCCCGGGGACGCAGTCGGTGCACCCGTACCGCTCCCCCATCCGCCGCCACCAGCTGCCGCACGATCCACAACCCGAGCCCAGACATGCCGGCGGCGGGCGCCGGCCGGCGCAACGCCGACAACAGCGCGTCGTCCACCCGCCCCTCGTCGGTGACCAGGATGCTCAGGCCCGAGCGGCGCAGCACGGCGTAGAGCCCGATCTGCCCCTCGTCGGGCCCGTGCCGCAGCGCGTTCTCCACCAGGTTGACCAGCACCTGCCGGGTACGGCCGGCCGGCACCGGCCAGGAGCCGGCCCGCCGGGTCACCCGGGCCCGCCGGCGGTGCGTCGGCACCAGCGCGGCGGCCTCCCGCATGATCCCGGCCAGCGGCACGGCCGGCTCGGGCTGCCCGGCCAGTGCCAGCGCCCCGGTGCCGACGGCGGCCTCGCGCAGCAGATTCTGCAGATGGGCGGCCTGGTCCCGGGCGAGTTCGCTGATCGCCCGCCGGTCGTCGCCGGTCAACTCCCGGCGATCGTCGGCCAACGCCCTGGTCAGCGACGTGAGCGTGCTGATCGGGGTCCGGAACTCGTGGCACAGCACGCGCAGCAGCAGTGCCGAATCGACCTCGGGGGGTCGCCGTTCACCGCGACCGGGACCGTTGCGCCGGAACCCTCGCAGCAACGCCTGCAGACCGTGCCGTTCGCGCATCCGCCCGACTCCCCTCGTTCGGCGCATACCCGCATGATCGGTACCCGCTCGGGAACGGACCAGACATGCGCGGCTCCTCCACCATCCGGCTAGCCGTCGTGGACGATCACCCTCTCTTCGTTCGCGGCCTGGAGCTGCTGCTCCCGGTCACCACCGACGGCCGCGCCGAGGTCGTGGGCTCGACCGGCGACGCCGCCGCCGCGGCCTCGCTGATCAGCCGCTGCCTGCCCGACCTCGCGCTGGTCGACCTGCACATGCCGCCGCCGGGCGGGATCCGCGCGGTGGCCGCCATCCGGCGGACCACCCCGCGGGTGCGGGTGGTCGCGATGTCCGGCTCCGCCGATCCGGCGCCCGCGTTGGAGGCCCTGCGTGCCGGCGCGGAGGGGTTCCTGCCGAAGACCAGCGAACCGGAGGAGCTGCTGCCGCCACTGCTCGCCATCCTCGACGGCTGGGCGGTGCTGCCGGCCGCGCTGCTGCGCGCCGCGCTGAGGCCCTCCCGCACCACACCGGTCGACCTCGACTCCGAGGAGCGCTGGCTGCTGCGGGCCATCTCCGCCGGACGCAACACGGTGGACATCGCCGAGGAACTGCACGTCTCGGAGCGGACGGTGAAACGGATGACCGCCGCGCTGCTGCGCAAGCTCCGGGTGACCAGCCGTGCCGAGGCGGCCGCGGTCGCCGGACAGGCCGGCCTGCTCGGCGAATGACCGGCCGGCTCGGCGATTAAGCGGGCGCCCACGGTTTTACCCGGGCCGGAAACGCGACGCGCCGAAATGAAACGGGCGCATATTGTTGCGGATTACCGGGGCAGTGGGTCAGACTTTGAGCACATCGGGCCGCACACAGGGAGTAATCGGCGATGGCGAGAAAAGTAATCACGGTGCTGACCGACGACCTCGATGGTGGAAAGGCCGACCGGACGGTCGAGTTCAGCCTCGACGGGGTGGCCTACACGATCGACGTGTCGGACGAGAACGCCGGCGTGCTCCGCAAGGCACTCGACCCGTACATCAATGCGGGGCGACGGATCGGCCGCGGGCCGGTGGAGAACAGCACCCGGACCATCCGGCGGCCGAGCGGCGCCGGAATGGACCGGGAGCAGAACCGGGCCATCCGGGAATGGGCCGTCAAGAACGGATACAAGATTTCCGAGCGCGGTCGCATCCCGGTCGAGGTCGTCGAGGCGTACAAGAACCGCTGACCATACGACGCACGGACGGGGTCTCGCCAAGAATCGGCGCGACCCCGTCGGATTTTCCACCCGCAGCGCCCGGGAATCGGGCCGGGAGGCGCGCGGCGGATGTCATTCTCCGGTGGTCCCGTCGATCAGCTCGCGGGCGACGTCGAGCTGGCCGAGGTGCCGGGCGTACTCCTGAAGCAGGTGGAACAGGATGCGCCCCAGCGTCGGGGCCTGCTCGGGCGTGTGGAACCGGCCGCCGAGCCGGGCCCGGCGGTCCAGCGGTACCCCGCTGATGACCTCCCGGGCCAGGGCGACCTCGTCGTGGTACTCCCGCCAGATCTGCGCGACCGGCCGGCCGGCCACCCGCCACTCGTCGTCCTGCGCCGGCCGGGTGGCACGGGCTGAGCGGCGAAGCCCCAGCGGATCCACCGCCGCTCCACCCAACCCAGGTGGCGCACCAGCCCGAGCGGGGCCCAGCCCAGCGCCGGCACCGGCGCGAGCAGCAGCTGCGCGTCCAGGCCGTCGGTCTTGCGCACCAGCGCCTCCCGGTACCAGTCGAGGTAGCCGGTGAGCAGTGCCGACGGGTCGCTGACCTGGGTGCCAGGGCCCTCCAGCAGGGCGGGGAATTCGCTCGTCATGGCCCGACCCTAGGGCTCGCCCACACGTTGTTGACAGGGCCGACGCCACGGCGGCCGGCCACCTCGGGGGTGCGTACCCCGGGTGGCCGGCCGCCGTGGAACGAACGACTCAGTTGACCTCGATACGCACCGAGTCGAAGGCCGGCGTCTGGTTGGCCCGCTCCATCATCGGCAGCCGGTGCGACCCGTCGCCGGCCCAGACGGAGCACTGCGCCGTGCCCGACTCGGGCAGGCCTGGGATCTGGATGGTCACCTCGTCCGGCTGGGCGCTGCCACGACCGTCCTCGGTGGCCACGAAGAACGCGGGCACCTCCTGCGGCTCCGGCGCGGCGTTGAGGTTGTCCAGCATCCGGCAGGCGGTGTGGAAGTGGCCACGGACGAGGCCCTGCTCGTTGAGCAGCGAGCTCTCCACGTAGTAGCCACCCTGACCGGCCGCGAGGAAGCGGTCCCGGACCAGGTTGCGGGTGCTGACCCGCAGTGTGAACGCCTGGTTGCGGCCCACCTGGTCGGGGAACTGGGTGATCAGCAGGGACGGGTTGTTGGCGGCGGCGCCGACCTCACCGAACTCGGTGCTCACGCAGCGGTTGCCGTTCTGGAAACCGTTGTGCGGCTCAAGCTGGCTGTTGTCGCAGTTGTTGGCGAGCACACCGAGACCGGCGCCCGGAGCGTTGTTGCCCCCGTTGTTGTTCCCGCCGTTGTTGTTGCCGCCGGAGTTCCCACCCGTGTTTCCACCGGTGTTCCCACCCGTGTTTCCACCGTTGTTGCCGCCGCCGGTGTTGCCGGTGGGCGCCACCTGGCACTCCGCGAGCTGCCCCAGACCCTGGGGTCGGGGCCCGGCCCGGTCGATCGCGATCGTGATCCGCTCCAGCGTCGCGCGACGCTTGCTCGCCAGCGGCTGGAGGATGGAGTTGCGCACGAAGTTCTCGCCCTTGCTGCCCTCGGCGGCCAGGCGACGGTCGGCCTCGGCGATCTGGGTCTGCAACAGGGCGAGGTTGCGGTCCACCTCGGCCCGGGTGCGGGCGGGCACCTGCGGAAGCTTGGCCGTCACGTCCGGGCAGGCGATGGCCGAGCCGCCCATGGCGCCACCCTCCTTCACCTGCTCACACTCGGCGACCGACTGCTGCCCGTCACCCCAGTGGTTACGCACCCACCGACCGTTCTGCCAGGTCCGGGTGGTCGAGCCGCGACCGCTCGGCGCGGTCGCGCCCGGGCTCGGCTCGACGCACTGCGCGGAAGCCGGTCGAGGATTGTTCGTCCGCCGGTCCTGGGCCGACGAGATCTGGGTCACGGCGACGATTCCGCCGAAGACCACGAGCGTGCCGACAACGGCCAGCAGTCGCTTGCTCCGCGCGTTGCCGGGTGACCGGCGCGCCCGTGTGGACCTGCGCATCGAATTGCTCTCCTTCTCGATCCGGTAGTGGATTCCTGCCCTCGGCGGACCGACGGAATTGAGATGGCGCGCCTCGGCGGCCACCACGACCTACCCGGCGAAATGTCGATGACCGACGATGCCCTTTCCGCACCGTCCTCCGCGTCCGGTCGGCGCGGGATCGGGAGATCCTGTCCATTCGCGCAGGAGTACGGGACCACGCCCGGGAAGGTTCAACCGGTGCACAGGAAATTGTCGCCGCCCGGGATCGGCGGCGGCTCGGCTTCCGGACGCGTTGCGGCTCCGCCGCCCGCCGAGTGCCTGGCCCGCGGCGCGGAACCCGTCGGGGCGCCGTCTGGCCGGGCGCACCGGGGTACCGCAGCGGCATCACGATGCCTGGGAGGAATCGCGCCGCGCCGGGCCACGGCGCCCGAGGCGGGGTGCCGACGCGGCGCCCGAGGGCGCGATCAGTCGACGCAGAGGTGGTCGTAGGCGAAGCCGCCCACCAGTTCGTGCCGACGCTCGCGGAGCGCGACGATCTCCGCGGTGAGATCCGCCCGGGGCAGCAGGTCCGCCTCGGCGGACTCCAGCGTGCGCAGCCGCTCCCCGATCGCGAGGGTCGCCAGGTCCTCGGCCAACCGGGCGGCGTCGACCCCGCAGGAGAACCGGTACTCGCCCACCGACACCCGCTCGACGAGAGACGCGTCGGGGCGTACCTGCGCCCAGCTCCAGCCCTCGGCCGGGCCGTCCGCCCAGCGCACGTGCAGGCCCCGCACGATCGGGTCGGCCAGGCGCCCGGCGACGTACGCCTCGACGACCGTCGCCCGGGCCAGGGCGCCGAGGTCGTTGACCGGCCCGGTCCGGCCGTCCGGCAGCCGGCCGAGGATGTCCCGGAAGCCCGTCGGGGCGTCGTCGTTGTCGGTCGAAGCGGCGGCGCCCACGGCGTAACCGCGCGCGTCGATCACGTACTCCACCAGGCGCCGGCCATGTTCGGCGGCGGTGAGCGTCGACGAGCCGATCCGCAGCACCGGCAGGCCCGCCGCTGCGCTGACTGCGTCCTTCAGCCGTTCGGCGCGCTGCTGAGCGGAGCCGGGCGGCGCGAGCGCGGCGATCTCCACGGTGAAGACCGGGCGACCGGTGTCGGCGGCGCAGACGACGAGGTCGAAGCCGGCGCGGCTGGCCGAGCTCCACTGGCTGCCGGTGACGCCCGGGGGACGCCCCTGGACCAGCTCGCTGAGCCGGTGCGCCGGGTACACCCGGTGGTCGGCACGGGTGAACAGCGGGTCCCGCCCACCCTCGGCGGGCAGCGCCCGCAGCCAGCCGCGTACACCGCTGCTCGTCATCTGCTGATCCATCCGCCGGTCGGTCGAGCCGCGCCGAGTCTAGGCGGTCGATCACGGGGTGCGCCTCGGCGGTGCGGCCGGCACCGCACCGGCCGGCCGGTGGTGTGCGACGGCCGGTCTCGCCGCCGCGACAGCGTCGTCGACGCCGGTTAGGCTCACGCGGTGCTGCACAGTGCGTTCAAGAGCGGCTGACCAAGCGCAGCCTCGTCTCCGTCTCGCACGCGATCGAGCGGGCGGCTCTGGCCACCGCCGAGGACGGCCCCGTGGTGGCCGTGGCGCTGTTCCAGCGGATGCCGTACTTCGAGCGGGAACGCGCGCTGTATGAGCGCATCGCGGCGACGGCGGCGGTCACCGTGATCGGGCTGGTCGGGCCCACCCCGCCGGCGCTACCCGACGGGGCGTACGGCGTGCTGCTGGACGAGGCGGAACCGCTGGCCCGCGAGTGGTCGGTGCTGGTGCTCACCCCGCGGTTCGGCGCGGCGCTGGTCGCGCACGACCGGATGGAGGTGGAGCCGACGGCGGCGACGTTGGAGGCGGGCCGGCTCTTCGACGGAGGGTGGAGCTTCCGGCGGGACGACGCGCTGCACGAGGCGGTGCGGCTGCGCGGGCAACTCGGTGATCGGCTGCCCCAGGCCGCCCTGCTGGCGCTCGACGACGTGCTGGGCCGGGTCCGTGACCTGCCGGCGACGCCCGGTGAGGCACGCGGCGAGGCGGCGATCCGGCTGCTCGCCCAGCGCGCGGAGCGGGCCCGGAGCAGGCTCGACGGCGGGCACCGGCCCGCCGCCGCCCCGGCGCAGCCGGCGGCCCTGCTCGACGACGCGGCGATGCGCCGCTGGACCGGCGTGGACGGCGTCACCGCGTCGGGGACGCTGCCGGTGGCGGTGGTCGCGGTGCGGGTGAGCGAGCCGGCCGGCGCGCCGGAGCGGTTCGGCCGGCGCAGCGCCGCCCGGGAGGGGCAGGCGGTGCTGGGCGCGCTCACCGCGCCGTTGCGGCCGAGCGACCGGGCGGTGCGGTTGACCGAGCACGACTACCTGCTGGTGTTGCCGTCGCTGACCGAGGACCAGGCCATCGAGGTCGCCGACCGGGTCCGGGAGGGCGTCGCCGGCCTGGCTCGTTCGTACCCCTTCGTCGCGTTCGACGTGCACGCCGCGGTCGCGGTGACCGCCCGCCGACCGCTGCCGGTGGCCGACGTCCGGCACGCGCTGGCCTGGGCCGTGGAGCAGGGCGTACCGCTGGCCACCGTGGCCCCGGAGCCGGCCGGCATCGGCTGAGCCGAGGGCTACTCCGCAGCGCCCATCACCAGGCCCTCGATGGTGTGCTTCTGCCGGATCGGCTCCAGCCGGTCGACCACCGGGCAGCGCAGGTGCGCCCGGACCAGCTCGGGCAGGCGCTCCCAGTAGCCCCGGGTGACGGCCATGTCGTGGTGGGCGGCGTTGCCCGCGCCGGGCGCGTCCACGCCCAGCACCAGCACCGGGCGGGCCGACTGGGAGACGTTCGGGGTGCCGCGGTGGATGGTCAGCGCCGACCGGGCGGAGATGTCCCCGCGCTTCGGGTACTTACGCACCGCCCGCTGCTGGTAGCGCGGGTAACGCTCCCGGGGCGGGAACATCTCGTGGTCGAAGTCGGTGCCGTCGTCCCACTGGGTGCCCGGGGCGATCTCGAACGGCCCCATCTCCTCCACCGTGTCCACGGTGGTCAGGTTGAACGCCAGCGAGGTGAGCCGGCGCTGGCGGCGGGTGTCCTCCGGCATCGGGAAGTCCCGGTGCCAGGGCTGCATCGCCGCCCCGGGGAAGGGGATGTCGAAGCCCAGCTCGACGATCTCGTACTCCGGGCCGAGCACGGCCCGGCAGACCGACACCACCCACGGGTGGGTGACCAGGTCGACGAAGCCGCGCAGCTGCTCGGGGTGGATCTCCACGTACCACCGCTGCGGGCCGCGCCCCACGGCGCCGTCGGGACGCGAGCGCGCCTCGTCGAACGCGGCGGCCACGTCGGCGCCGACCTGCTCGACCCAGGCCGGGTCGAAGGCGCCCCGGCAGGCCGTGATGCCGTCGCGGTAGAGGTCGCCGAGCGCCTCCACCGGCACCTCGTCGTCGCCGACGGACGCGGAACTGGCGGCGGACGCCGGCGGGGCGGGGTGAACTTGCATCGGGGACCTCCTCGACGGTACGGAACCGAGCATTACAACGTTGTAGAAGCGTGTCAAGGGGCGCCGATCGGCACCAGCGGCTAACCCCTCCTTGTGACCTGGATCACACCCGCGCCGGGGTTCCAGGTGTCCCCGTTGGGTGTATCCAGCGGCGTCGCCGGTAGCGGACCGGCCGGGAGGTGACCATGTCGCGACCGCAGTTCGGCTTCCTCGTCGGTTTCCTCGGGGTGGCCCTCTGGGCACTCGCCGGCGTCGGCGCGACCGCCCTGGCCGCGCTCTTCGGGCTGCTCGGCTGGCTGATCGTCCGGGTGCTCGACGGCGACCTCACGGTGACCGGCCTCGGCGACCGGTCCGAGTCGTTCCGCCGCCGATGACCTCCCGCCCCGGCCCGGGCGCGGCCGGCCACCGCGGCGCCGGTGCCCAGCGCCCCGGCGCGGACACGCTCGAGCAGCGCGTCGGGCGGATCGCGGCCGAGGCGGCCGGCGCGGTACGGGGTGTACACGACGCGCAGCCGGTGACCGTCCGGCTGGGCGACCGCGCGGTGGGCATCGACCTGCGCCTGGTCACCCGGTACGGCCGCAGCGTGCCGGCCGTCGCCGAGGCGGTCCGGGCGGCGGTGGCCGGCCGGGTGGCCGCCGCGACCGGGCTGGCCGTCGCGGTGGTCACCGTCACGGTGGTCGACGTGCTCGTGCCGGGCGTGGACCCGGTGCCGAGGTGACCGGCCGGGACAGCGACCAACGGGCCGGAGACTGAGATGCGCACCGTCAACCGGGTCGCCTCGCTGGTGCTCGCCGCCGCCCTGCTCGCCGGCGGCACGCTGGTGGCCACGGAGGCACTGCTGGCCACGCTCGGCGGCCCGGCACTGCTGCTGGAGCGGACCGGCTGGTACGACACGCTGACCACCACCCGGCTCAGCGACCCGGCGGTCCGGACCGCGGCCACCGCCACCGTGCTGCTCGGCCTCGCCATCCTGCTGGCACAGCTGCGCCGGTGGACGCCGGTCCGGCTCCGGACCGACGAGCGCGACGGCTGGCACCTGCACCGCCGCAGCGTGGAACGCCGGCTGGCGGACGCGGCGACCGCCGTGCCGGGCGTCCGCCGGGCCACCGTCCGGCTCCGCCGGCGCGGCGCCGAGTGGCGGCCCCGGGTACGGGCCAGCGGCGACCCCGCAGCCCGCCCGGAGGTCGAGTTCGCGGTGCACCAGGAGCTGCACCGGCTCGCCGCTCCCGGGTCCGGGCGGATCGAGGTACGACTGCTACCCCGCCGGCGGGCCGCATGACCAACGCCGCCCACCGGGTGCTCTGGACCGTCGTCGCGCTGCTGCTGGTGGCCTGCGGCGCGGTGACACTCGCGGCCAGCCTCGGCGAGCTTCCGGGCGTCGAGCCCACGGCGGCGTTGCTCGGCACCGCGCTGCTGGACGGCTGGCGCCTGGCGGCGCCGTGGAGCGGCCTGGCCGCGGCGGTCACCGGCGCGCTGCTCGCCCTTGCCGGGCAGCGCCTGCTCGACCGGGAACTGCGCGGGTCGGCCCGTACGCTGCGCGGCACGCTGAGCCGGCCCGGGCGGCGGGCCGGCCGTACCCGGATGGCCGTCGACGTGCTGGCCCGGGCGCTGGAGCGGGACCTGGCCGCCGCCCCCGGCGTCCGCCTGGCCCGGGTGGTGCTCACCGGCGCCCCACCCCACCCGGACGTGTGGATCCGGATGGACCTCACCGCCGACGCCCGCGCGGCCGACGCCCGGGCACACGTCGATGCGGCGGTGCGACGGTTCGCGGCGACCGCCGGATGCGAGCCGGCCCATCTCGACGTGACCGCTCGGATCGCGCCGGCCCGGCCCTGAACCCGCCGCGCTCCGGCTGACCGGGCATGATCGGTACGCGAGCGGCGACGGCGGGCGGAGGTACGACGGTGCGGGTGGTGTCGCTGGTGCCGTCGTTGACCGAGGCGGTGGCGCTGACGCTGCCCGGGGTGCTGGTCGGCGCGACCGACTGGTGCAGCCACCCCGACGGGCTGGACGTGGCCCGGGTCGGCGGCAGCAAGTACCCCGACCTGGACCGGGTACGCGCGCTCCGGCCGGACCTGGTGCTGCTGAACGAGGAGGAGAACCGGCTGGCCGACGCCGACGCGCTCCGGGCCGCCGGCGTACCGGTCCGGGTCACCTATCCGCGTACCGTGTCCGGCGCGCTGACCGAGCTGGCCGATCTGCTCGGCGAGCTCGGCGCACCGGGCGAGCCGGACTGGCTGCGGGCGGCCCGGCGGGCGTGGGCCGATCCGCCCCGGCCGGCCACCGAACGCCGGGCGGTGGTGCCGGTCTGGCGCCGCCCGTGGGTGGTCCTCGGCGCGGACACCTTCGCCGAGGACGTGCTGCGCCGGCTGGGCGTGGTCAACCTCTACGACGACGACACCGAGCGGTATCCCCGGCCGACGCTCGACGAGCTGCGCGGGCGCGAGCCGGACCTCGTGGTGCTGCCCGACGAGCCGTACCGGTTCACCACCGAGGACGGGCCGGAGGCGTTCCCCGGCGTACCCTGCGCGCTGATCTCCGGTCGGCACCTGACCTGGTACGGCCCGTCGCTGGCCGAGGCGCCCGCGCTGCTCGCCGAGCAGTTGGCCCGGCCGGTCCTCGCCGACTGACCGCCACCCGCCGGCCGGCGGCGGCGCGGCGGGCCGCGGCATGGGCGCGGCGGTCAGCCGCCGGGGCGGCGGGCGGCGGCGCGGGCGCGGCGGGCGGCCAAAGCGCTCCACATGATGGAGACGGCCAGGGTCAGCACCACCACCGCCAGGGTCAGCCAGACCGGCAGCTTCCCCACCGGCGTCTCGGCCAGGATCAGCTTCGCCCCGGCGAACGCCAGCAGCAGGGCCAGCCCGTACCGCAGATACCCGAAGTGCCGCAGCAGGCCGGCGAGGCAGAAGTAGAGGCTGCGCAGCCCCAGCACGGCGAACGCGGTGGCCGTCCAGACCAGGAACGTGTTCGTGGTGATGGCCAGGATCGCGGCCACCGAGTCGATGGCGAAGATCACGTCGGTGGCCTCGATGGCGACCAGCGCCACCAGCAGCAGCGTGGCACGGCGGCGGCCGGCGACGCGCACCGTGAACCGGTCACCGTGGTACCGGGCTTCGGTGGGCACCGCACGCCGGAACAGCCGAACCACCGGATTGCGCTCCGGGTCGACGTCCGGCTCGCCCCGCACGGCCAGCCGCCAGCCGGTCCAGATCAGGAAGCCGCCGAGCACGAACCCGGCCCAGGCGAGCCGGTCGAGCAGCTCGGCGCCGGCGAAGATGAACAGCAGCCGGAACAGCAGCGCTCCCACGACCCCCCAGAACAGCACCTTGTGCTGGAGGCGCGAGGGCACCTGGAAGTAGCCGAAGAGCAGGGCGAAGACGAAGACGTTGTCGACCGACAGGGCCTTCTCCAGCAGGTACCCGGAGTAGTAGGCGATCGCCGGCTCGCCCCCGAGCAGCAGCCAGACGACCAGCCCGAACAGCAACCCGGCGGTGATCCAGACGCCGCTCCAGATCAGTGCCTCGCGCAGTTCGATGACGTGGTTGTCCCGATGGGAGAGCACGTCCACCGCGAGCATCACGGTGATCAGCGCGCCGACCGCCGCCCAGGCCCACAGCGGCACCGCGACCGTCGCCCCGCCCACTCGGCGCCCCCCGCATCGACCACTGTTGCGGCGGCTCCGCCCCGCCACCCGGCCCGGCCGCCCCGGCGGACCGACGGCACGCGTCGCCCGACGGCCGGTCCGGCGGTCCGGGTCGCCCGCCGACCGGGCGTCGCGCCGCCTGTGCGGAGTCGCTCCCGAGCCTAGGCGAGCGACGGATCCGGCGGCGGCGCTCCGCCGAAGTCGACGGGCCGGCCAACGGGCCGCTCAGGCGACCGGCATCACCTGCGCGGGGTCGGGCACGGTGTCGTCGGCCTCGTACTCGATCGCGTTGGACACCAGCACGACGCCGCTCACCTGGGCCGCGAGCCGGCCGGCGAGGTCGACGGCCGAGCGGCGGTCCAACCGGCCGGCCAGCGTGACCTCGCCGTCACGGACCTGGACGGTGACCAGCCCGTCGCGTACGGCCAGCACCCGGCGCAGCACCTCCTGCACGATGTCCTCGCGGATCTCGGCGTCCGAGCGCAGGTGCACCCGTAGCAGGTCGCCGCGATTGACGATGCCGACCAGCCGGCCGAGATCGTCCAGCACCGGCAGCCGCTTGACCTGCTCCCGGTTCAGTAGCCGGGCGGCGGCCGGCAGCGTCGCCTGCGGGTACGTGGTGACCGGTGGCGCGGTCATCAGGTCCCGGGCCAGCAGCGCCTCGGCCTTGCCGCGCGCGCCCCGCCGCCGGCGGCTCTCGAAGATCCGCCGCTGCTCCGGCTCGCCGGCCGACTCGATCTTGTGCAGCAGGTCCGCCTCGGACACCACGCCCAGCACCCGGCGGAACCCGTCGACCACCGGCACCGCGCTCACGCCGCGCCGCAGCAACACGTCCACGATCTCCCGGTACGGGGTCCGCTCCTCCACGGTCGCGACGTCCCGGGTCATCACGTCACCCACCTGCCAGGTCCTCATCACGACCTCTCTCTCCTCGTCCACCTCGGACGCTACGGACGCCCGACGGCCGGGGTCAGGGTCGCCGGACCGGGCCGGAAGGGGTCCAAGGTCCCGGGCTGGTGCGGTCCGGTCGGCCCTGCCGCCGGGCCCGTCCCGGGACGTCCAATGGAGATGCCACCGGGAAGCGCGGTGCGAGACAGAGAAGGGACGTGGACACCATGGCCGCGACAATCGAGCGGAACCCCACCGCCGACACCGTCACCACCGCGGCGACGCCCGGCACCACCCGGGAGCGCGCTGTCCGGTACATCCTGGCCGGCATCCGACTGGCGCTCGGCTGGATCTTCCTCTGGGCGTTCCTCGACAAGCTGTTCGGGCTCGGTATGGGCACCGAGGCGAAGAACGCCTGGCTCGACGGGGGCAGCCCCACCAAGGGTTTCCTCACGTTCGGCGCCGCCGGCCCGTTCAAGGGCTTCTACACCGGGATCGCCGGGGCGGCCTGGGCGGACTGGCTGTTCATGGCCGGGCTGGCCGGTATCGGCATCGCCCTGCTGCTCGGCATCGGCATGCGGGTCGCCGCCGTCGCCGGTGGGCTGCTGCTGGTGATGATGTGGACCGCCGTGCTCCCTCCGGAGAACAACCCCTTCATGGACGACCACCTCATCTACGCCGCGATCCTGGCGGTCCTGGCGCTGGTCCACGCCGGCGACACCTGGGGCCTCGGGCGGGCCTGGGCCCGGCTGCCGATCGTCCGGCGGCTGCCCTGGCTGCGGTGACCGCAGCAGCACCACGCCTCGGCGGGCGTCACCACCACCGGTGACGCCCGCCGATTCGTGTGCGGAAGCTCGCCGGCGACGCCCGCCGACCCTGGCGGCCGGAGCCCGCCGGTGGGGACCTGGCCGGTACGCAACGGCGGGTCGCGGGACCGCCGCACATCGGCCGGGTGCGATCCGGCAGGATCGAGGTGACCGGACACATCACCCAGTACGGCAGGAGATCCCCGCATGAACCAGGCAGCAGGCGCCCAATCGGGCAAGCCCGAGGTGGGTCCGATCGAGGGTGCACCGCCGGCCGACCTCGTGATCGAGGACATCACCGTGGGCGAGGGCCCGGAGGCCCAGCCGGGTCAGCTGGCCAGCGTGCACTACGTCGGCGTCTCGCACTCCACCGGCCGCGAGTTCGACTCGTCCTGGAACCGCAACGAGGCGTTCGACTTCCCGCTCGGCGGCGGCCAGGTCATCGCCGGCTGGGACCAGGGCGTGGTCGGCATGCGGGTGGGCGGTCGGCGCCGCCTCACCATCCCGCCGCACCTGGGCTACGGCGAGCGGGGCGCGGGCGGCGTCATCAAGCCGGGCGAGACGCTGGTCTTCGTGGTGGACCTGCTCGGCGTGCGCTGAGCCGTGGCGTCCGGGGTCGCCCACACCGGCGGCCCCGGCGCACCGGCCCCCAGCCTCGCCAGGTCCCGATCCGCCGCCGGCCCAGGCACCCGGCCCCGAAACGCCGGCCAGCCCAGACACCCCAGCCCAGACCCCCCAGCCCGAGCACCCGGCCGGCCCAGGCATCCAGCCCGAGCGCCCGCCGGCCCAGGCATTCAGCTCGAGCGGCCGCCGCGCCAGGCACCCAGGGCGAGCGCCCGGCGGCCCAGGCACCCCAGCCCGAGCGGCCGCCGCACCCAGGGCGAGCGCCCTGCGGCCCAGGCACCCCAGCCTGAGCGCCCGCCGCGCCAGGCAGCCCAGCCCGAGCGCCCGGCGCCAATTCGAGCAGTGTCCGCCAGACGAAGCCGGCGGTCGCCGAACGGCTGGCGCTGCATGATCCACTCGACTTCCTTGATGTCGGGGTGTTCAGTCGCCACTGACACCCCGATATGCAGGAACCCGAGTGGATCACGCGGTGCCGCGATGGCCTTCGAGGGCGATGCGCCCCGGTATGCCCGGATCAGGGCGGCCGATGTCGTAGGCGCACCATTCAGGTCGGCCCTTCCGAAACGGCGGTTCGCGTTCCGCCGCAACGCGCCCGGCCGACGGGAGCGTCGGGCGCCCGAGTCGGGCTCCGCGCACGAGTTGATGGAGAAGTTGCCGCCTCCAGCGCTCCGGTCACCGCAACTCCCCGGAACGTTGCGCACCCCGACGCGCCGCATCGCACGGACCGGACCCTGACCACTCCGCCCCGCTGAGCGGAAGCGCAGGTGGGTGGGGGCGCAGGTGGCGCACGTAGGCGGGAGCGCGAGTGGGCCGGCGCGGGTCAGACGGCCACCAGCGGTGGAACCCGGCGCGGGTCAGGCAGCCACCAGTGGTGGACGCGGTGCGGCCCGACGGAACACCGGCGGTCGGACCGCCGGTGGCACGGTGGCACGGCTCGGGGCGGGGACCCGCACCGACCCGGTGCGGGCCGGCAGTCGGCCGCCCGGGCCGGACTCCAGCACGGGCATGACGCGGTGCAGCCCGGTGGCACGCAGCACCCGGGCCACCATCGGAGCCGGGTCGACCAGGACCAACTCGCCGCCCCGCGCGCGGACGCGCAGGTGCGCGGCGAGCAACGCGCGCACACCGGCGGCGGAGAGCAGCCGCAGCTCGGACAGGTCCAGCGCCAGCACCGGACGGGCGGGCGCCGACCAGAGCGCGGCCCGGAACGCCGCCACGGTGGCGATGTCGACCTCGCCGGCCACCCGCACCTGGACCACCTGGTCACCGACGTCGACCTGCACGTCGAGCCGGTCGCTGCGCTCTCCCATGCCCACGAACCTAGCCCCCACCCCCGACAGTTCCGCCCCTCGGAAGAGGGAATCCGGGTACGCCCCGGGGGACACCCGGATCCCCCTCAGGGGCAGCCCCGGGACGTCACCCGCTCCGACCGGTACGGGCGCCAGCGGATCCGGTCCGGCGTGCCGGCGGGGCGTGCGACATCGGCGGTGGAGAATGGGCCGATGGTGATCCCTCGATCCCGCCCGCCCCGGCTCATCCGACCCGTCCGCGAGCCGGCCACCGTCCCACCCCCGCTCACCGGAGCGTGGGCCGCCACCGACCGGCGACTCGACCGGGTCGATCTGCTGCCGCTGCCCGAGGGCGCCGTCGGCCCGGAGGACGTGCTCGTCGACCCGGCCGGGCGGGTGATCAGTGGTGACGAGGAAGGCCGGCTCTGGTGGTGGCCCTCCGACGCACCCGCCGGCACCCGGCCCCGGCTGTTGGCCGAGACCGGCGGCCGGCCACTCGGCATCGAGCTGGACCGGTCCGGCGACGCGCTGGTGGTCTGCGACGCATACCGGGGGTTGCTGCGGGTCACCCCGGACGGGACGGTACGCGAGCTGACCGGCACCGCACCGCCGGTTCACCTGGCCAACAACGCGACGGTGGCGCGGGACGGCACCATCTACTTCACCGACTCGTCGGACCGGTTCCCGGTCTCGCACTGGAAGCGGGACCTGCTGGAGCACCGTCCCAACGGTCGGGTGCTGGCCCATCTGCCCGGCAGTGGTCGCACCGAGGTGGTCGCGGACGGACTCTACTTTCCCAACGGAGTCGCCCTGACCCCCGACGAGTCGGCGCTGATGCTCGTGGAGACCACCACCCACCGATTGCTCCGCGTCGAACTGCCCAGCGGTACCGTCCGCGTCCTCGCCGACCTGCCCGCCTATCCGGACAATCTCTCCGCGGTCGGCGACGGGACGTACTGGATCGCCCTGCCCAGCCCACGGGTGCCCGTGGCCGAGCGGTTGCTCCCGCACCCGCGGCTGCGCCAGTTGGCCGCGCTGCTGCCGGATGCCATGCAGCCGCAACCGCGCCGCTACGGCCTGGTCGCGCTGGTCGACGGGGCGGGCACGGTCCTGCGGACGCTGCACGGCCCGGCCGGGCGGTACTGGATGATCACCGGGGTACGTCAGCACGGCGACCAGCTCTGGCTGGGCAGCCTGATTGGCCCGGGCGTGGCACGGGTGACGCTGGACTGAGCCCGCGACGCGCGGGGCCGGCCCACCGTGTCGACGGTGGGCCGGCCTCGACGGTACGGCTCAGCCGCCGGTCACCGACGGCGCCGGTGCGGGCGATCCGCCGGCCACCGCCCCGGGGTGCGGCGGAGCGGCCGGCGCCGGCCGGAGCCCGGACGGCACGGGCAGGGCGCTGCCCCGGGCGAATTCGTCCCAGCTCACGTTCCACGCGGTCCATCCGTTGCCGGGCTGCAGCGGCACCTCCGTGCCCTTGACGGTGACCAGGTCACCGACCTGGGTCACCCCCATCAGCCAGTCCGCCGCCGTGGCTGCGACGTTGGTGCAGCCGTGCGAGACGTTGGCGCTGCCCTGGTCTCCCTCCGACCAGGGGGCGGAGTGGATGAACTCACCGCCCCAGGTGAGGCGCTGCGCGTCGTCGACGTCGACCACGTAGCCGCCGTCCGGCTCACCCCGCGTGTCGAACGTCGTCCGCTCGTGCTTCTCCATGATCACCATCTTGCCGCTGGAGGTCGGCGTACTCGGCTTGCCCAGGCTGACCGGGATCCGGCGGACCTGCTTACCGTCCCGCAGCACCGTCATCTGCTTGGTGGCGTTGTCGATCTCCAGTGCGACCTGCTTGCCGATGGTCGAGGTCGCCTTCCGCTCCGCGTCACCGACCCGGTCCTTGCCGATCGGCAGGCCTTCCAGCGCGGCCCGGACGCTGATCGTGGTGCCGGGTCGCCAGAAATCGGGGGCCCGGTAATAGACCTGAGTGCCGTCCTCCAGCCACGACCAGGTGCCCGGCTGAGGCGGATTCGTCTTTACGAACAACCGGCGCTGCACATCCGCCCTGGCCTCTTTTGGAATTCCCGGGTCGAACGCCACCGTAACCGGCATCGCGGTGCCGTACGTCCGGTTGCCGACGAAATAGAGGGTACTGGTGATCGCCGGCTTGCTGGGCTTCGCCATGGTGGTGAAGGTAGTCGTGCGGGTGGTCGTGGCGCCCGAGTCACCGGTCGCGGTCACCTCGGCGGTGTAGGTCCGCTTCGGTTGCAGCGGGGTGCTCGGCACCCAGGACGAGCCGTCCTCCCGGGGCTCCGCCTTGACTTGGCCGCCCTTGTCGTCGGTGAGCCGCACGCCGGTGATCCGACCGCCCTTGACCGCGGTACCGACCTCCGCGCTGATCGGCACGTCGCGGGTCTTGTCGCCGGGCGTCACGGTGAGTTCCGGCGCCGAGACGTGGTGTTTCTTGCCCGGCCCGTCCGCCGCATCGCTGTGCGCGGTACACCCGACCAGTACCAGTGGTGCGGCCGCGATGGTTACTCCGAACAGCGTCAGTCGCCGCCTCAACGTCATGTTCAGTCCCCCCGTTTTCTGCTTCCCTCTGCCACATTCTCGCCGCCTCGACAAGGTCGTCCACGCAATTCGAAAGAATCGGCTGCGCAATTTGTCGGCGCAATTTCCGGTGCTGCGCCGGTTGGCGGAAAAGGCGCGACCCGGCCCCGACTGGGTGGACCGATCCGGTACGGCCGGCGCTGCGCCGACCGAGCGGCATCGTCCGGTCCGGACCCGGCCGCACCGCTTCCGCCCGCATCGCCCGCCCACCACGCCCCGAGGCGGGCGGCGGGTGGGGAGACGAACCGGGCAACCCCGACGCCCTCGGCCGCATCCCGGGGACGGACTTTTGTCGGCAACAGCGAAGCTTCTGGGCCTCGAGACGAAGCCCGATCCCCGTTCCGCCGGAGCACGCTCCGGCCGGTCCGGCGCGCCCGGCGACGGCTGCCGGTCGACCGACCACCGCCGCTGCCTCACGGCCGGCAGGAAGGGATCACCACCATGGATCAGCAGACCACCCGACCGGAGCCGGCGCCGGCGTCCGAGCCGGTCAGCCGACGCGGCCTGCTCCGCGCCGCGACCGTCTCCGCCGCCGCCGTCGGCACCACCGGCGTGCTCGGCGGCCCGGCCAGCGCCGCGCCGGCCGAACACCGCCCCGGCCGGCGTCGGGTGCCGGTGGACCGGATCAGCATCCAGCTCTACACGCTGCGCGACCAGCTCGCCGCCGACCTGACCGGCACACTCGCCGAGCTGCGCCGGATCGGCTACCGGCGGGTGGAGCACGCCGGCTTCGTCGGGCGTACCGCCGCGCAGTTCCGGGCCGCGCTGGACGCGGCCGGGCTGCGGGCGACCTCCGGGCACACCGGCATTCCGCAGCCGTTCGACGCCGCCGCCTGGGAACGCGCCCTGGCCGACGCGAACGTCGTGGGCTGCCAGAAGATCGTGCACCCGTACTTCGGTCGGGGCGCCGACGGCCGGCCCATCCGGGACCCCGCCGTCTACCGGGCCCTGGCCCGCGACCTCAACCGGGCCGGCCGACTGGCCGAGCGGGCCGGGCTGGACTTCGGCTACCACAACCACCAGTTGGAGTTCGTGCCGCTGACCGACGGGTCGACCGGCTTCGAGATCCTCGCCGAGCAGACCGACCCCCGGCTGGTCCACTTCGAACTCGACCTGTACTGGGCCTGGCGGGGCGCGCACGACCCGGTCGACGTGATCCGCGCCCACCGCGGCCGGATCCGCCAGGTGCACGTCAAGGACCTCGACGTCGAGGGCGGCTTCGCCGACCTCGGGACCGGCGTCATCGGCTTCGGCCGGATCTTCGCCCATGAGCGGGAGGCGGGCATCGAGGAGTACATCGTGGAGCGCGACGACGCGGGCACCGCGCCGCGCGCCCCGGCCGACGCCCTGGACACCGCACGGGTCGGCTTCAACTAACTCGCCTCGCTCCGGTACTGACCACCACACCTCGGGGGACCATTGATGAACAGAACCGCACTGCTGTCCGCCCTGCTGCTGGTGACCGCCGGCCTGGCCGCGCCACCGGCGGCGGCGACCGCCGCGCCCGCGCCGGCCGCGCCGCCCGACAGCAGCTTCCAGAAGGTGACACTGAACGACTATCCCGGCGAGCCGATGAGCCTCGCCGTCCTGCCCGACCTGCGGGTGCTGCACACCTCCCGCACCGGCGAGGTCCGCATCCACGACCCGCGCACCGGGCTCAACACCCTCGCCGCTGACATCCCCGTCTACGAGCACGACGAGGAAGGGCTGCAGGGGGTCGCGATCGACCCGAACTTCGCCCAGAACAAGTGGGTCTACCTCTACTACTCGCCGCCGATGAACACGCCGGTGGACGACCCGGCGACCCCCGGCGTCAACGAGGGGGACGCGCCGGAGACCGGCACCGAGGCGGACTGGCAGCGGTTCAAGGGCGCGCTGCGGCTGTCCCGGTTCAAGCTGGACGGGATGAGGCTGAACCTCGCCAGCGAGCAGCAGATCATCGACGTGCCCACCGACCGGGGCATCTGCTGCCACGTCGGCGGCCAGATCGACTTCGACAGCAAGGGCAACCTGTACCTGTCGACCGGTGACGACACCAACCCGTTCGCCTCCGACGGTTACATCCCCATCGACGAGCGGGCCGACCGAAACGCGGCGTACGACGCCCAGCGCACCTCGGCCAACACCAACGACCTGCGCGGCAAGCTGCTGCGGATCAAGGTGAAGGCCGGCGGTGGTTACACGGCGCCGGCCGGCAACCTGTTCAAGCCCGGTACGGCGCAGACCCGCCCGGAGATCTACGCGATGGGTCTGCGCAACGCGTTCCGGTTCGCCGTCGACCGGCGTACCGACGACGTGTACCTGGGCGACTACTCCCCGGACGCCTCCAACCCGAACCCGGAGCGCGGGCCGGCCGGGCACGGTCGGTGGATGCGCATCGACAAGCCGGCGAACTACGGCTGGCCGTACTGCGTGACGCCGACGATCGCCTACCGCGACTATGACTTCGCCACCGGCCAGTCCGGCGCCAAGTTCAACTGCAAGCGCCCGGTCAACGACTCACCGCACAACACCGGCAAGCGGATACTGCCACCGGTCGAGCAGCCGGAGGTTTGGTACCCCTCCGCGGCGTCGGGTGAGTTCCCGCAGCTGGGCAGCGGCGGCATCGGCCCGATGGGCGGCCCGGCGTACGACTACGACGGGACGAGCACGTCGCGTACCCGCTGGCCGGCCTACTACGACGGGGTGCCGCTGTTCTACGAGTGGACCCGGGACTACATCAAGGAGTTCCGCCTCGACGAAGACGGCGACGTCAACGACATCCGGCCGGTGGTGCCGTCGCTGGTCGTGGACAACCCGATGGACATGGAGTTCGGCCCGGACGGCGTGCTGTACGTGCTCGAGTACGGCGACGGCTACTTCGCCGAGAACCCCGACGCCCAGCTCTCCCGGATCGACTTCGTACGAGGCAACCGGACGCCGATCCCGAAGATCAGCGCGGACCCGACCGCCGGGCAGGCGCCCCTGACGGTCCGGTTCTCCAGCGCTGGCACGGTCGACCCGGACGGTGACCGGCTGCGCTACGCGTGGGACTTCGACGCCGACGGCTCGGTCGACTCCACCGATCCCAACCCGACCTGGACGTACCGGGCGAACGGCTCGTACAACCCGACGGTGAAGGTCACCGACCGCACCGGGCGCTCCGCCGCGGCCACCCTGCCGCTGCTGATCGGGCCGCGCGCGCCGATCGTCGAGTTCGTCACCCCGGTGGCCGGGCAGCCCTTCGAGTTCGGGCAGACGGTCGCGTACCAGGTGAAGGTCACCGACGACCTGCCGGTGGACTGCTCCCGGGTGCGGGTCACCTACGTGCTCGGCCACGACCAGCACGGCCACCCGCTCTCCTCGGCGACCGGCTGCTCCGGGACCATCACGACCTTCGTCGACGGCGGCCACGGTGGGGCGGACAACCTCAGCGCGGTCTTCGTGGCGGAGTACACCGACGCGCCGACCGAGCCGGGTGTGCCGCCGCAGACGGGCAGCGCCACGGTGGTGCTCGACCCCGACCCGGTGGCCGGCCTGGCTGGCTGACCACGCTCCGGCGGCGGCCCGGCTTCGGCCGGGTCGCCGCCGGCGTCGGTTCCGGTTTCGTCCCCGTCGCCGCCGGCAGCGGTTCAGTCGCCGTCCTCGTCGCCGTGGTTGCGGTCCCACCGACCGCCCACCGGTGGGGTGTCCAGCCGCACCGGTGCGACCAGGTTGCCGCCGAAGTCGTTGTCCTCGATCCGGCAGTGCAGGCAGCTGCCCCGCTCGGTGATCCACAGCCCGTGGCTCTGAGTGCGCGGGTCGCGGCCGTCCCAGACCCGGTTGCCCCGGATGGCGGCCCGGTCCACCGCCGCGTTGACGGTGATGCCGGCCCGCACCGGCGGGCCGGCCGGTAGCTCGTAGCGCGCACCGGGCGGTGGGATGTCGCCGCTCCACGCGATCAGCGAGTCCGGTCGTACCGGGGCGAGGGTCAGCTCGGTGTCGTTGTTGGCCGCCACCACCGCGACCCGGTTGCCGACCCGCAGCAGCTTGCCCCGGTGCCCGTCGTTCTTCCAGGTCGCCCGCCGGTCCACCAGCGACCGCTCGCTGTACCGCACCGAGTCGCCGCCCCCGGTCGTCACCGGCTCGCACTGCCGGCCGTTGCTGCGGATCCGGTTGTTGAGCACCGTGGCGTCACGCATCGGGCGGTCGATGCGGATCGCGTCGGCGGCGTTGCCGAAGAAGTCGTTGCTCTCGATCACGATGTTCTCGGCCGGGACCTGCCCGACCTCGCCCAGGTCGCACTGGTGGTAGCCGTAGCGGCCGTTACCGCTGATCCGGTTGCCGCGCACGGTGTACGGGCCGGGCGTGTTGCCGATGCTGACCCCGTCGCGGATGTTGCCGTCGATCACGCAGTCGCTGAGGACCCCGGCCCGTCCGGCCATGTGCGTGGTGCCCTTGGCCGAGACGTGGAAACCGGCCTCCAGGTTGCCCGTCATCGTGCACGAGCTGACGATGAGGCCGTTGGCGCCCCAGTCGGAGATGCCGAACCGGTTGCCCTGCGAGTGGCAGCCGATGATCCGGATGCCCCGCGGGCGCAGCGCGTCCGGGTACTGCATTTCCAGGAAGATGCCGTTGGTGGCGTTGCCGACCGCGCTGCAGTTGACGATGTTGAGGCGCTCGACACTGCCCCAGCCTCCGATACCCACGCCGATGCCGGCGCCGCCCAGCTCGGTGCCGTTGTCCAGCCGTCCGCAGCCGACGACCAGCACGCTGTCGATCACGCAGTCCTGCAGGAAGTCGCAGCCCATCCCGGTGGCTGCGGTGTGGTGGATGTAGAGGTTGCGGAAGATGCCCCGCACCACGTACTGCAGGCCGAGCCCCTTGGCGAGGGGGTTGTAGTCGGCCGACGACACCCCGGAGCCGTCGATCTCGAAGTCGGCGAACGTGCAGTAGGCGAGGTGTCGATCCGGACCGGCGCCATGCTCCTTGGCGGTGTAGAAGGCCAGCGGGGTGGGGTCGGCACGGTTGCCGGCGTTGCTGAGCACGAAGCGGGTCGCGCCGGGGCCGGCGCCGAGCAGCGAGACGCCGGTTCGCCAGACCGTGCCGGCGTCGCGGATGGAGTACACCCCCGGCGGGCAGTAGATCACCCGAGCCCGCCCGTCGGCCGCGTACGCGTCGCCTAGCCGGTCGACCAGCGCGGCGAAGGCCGGCTGGTCGTTGGTCCGGCCGTCTCCGGCGAGTCCCTCCTGGCGCGCGTCGCAGAGCAGCGGCGCCCCCGCCACCGGGTGGACCCGCACACCGGGCGCGGGCGTCTCCGGATACGACACGGCCTCTCCCCTCGACGACGGCGGGGCCGCTTTCCCGCTGCGGTGGCGGGAAAACGCCGACCGGCCCCGCACCGCGCCGGCGGTACGGGGCCGGTGACGGCCGTCGAGCGGGTCAGACGGCGGCGATCAGCAGCGCCGGCCGCTCCACGCAGTCGGCGACGTGCCGCAGGAAACCGCCGGCCACCCCACCGTCGCAGACCCGGTGATCGAAGGTCAGGCTGAGCTGGGTGACCTTGCGGACGGCGAGCTGCCCGTCGACCACCCAGGGCTTGTCCACGATCCGCCCCACCCCGAGCAGCGCCGCCTCCGGGTGGTTGATGATCGGCGTGGACCCGTCCACGCCGAACACCCCGTAGTTGTTCAGGGTGAAGGTGCCGCCGGTGAGCCGGGCCGGCGGCAGGGTGCCCGCCCGGGCCGCCGTGGTGGTGGCCGCCAGTTCGGCGGCCAGCTCGGCGGTGGTGAGCCGCTGCGCGTCGCGCAGCACCGGCACCACCAGGCCCCGGTCGGTCTGCGCGGCGATGCCCAGGTGCACTGCGGCCGACTGCACGATCCGCTGGCCCTCGGTGTCGACCCGGGCGTTGAGTTGCGGGAACCGGCGCAGGCCGCTGAGGCAGATCCGGGCCAGCAGGGCCAGGATGCTCACCGGCGCGTCCGGCGTCGCCGCGTTGATCGCCGCCCGGGTCTCCAGCAGTGCGGTGGCGTCCACGTCGACCCAGATGGTGACCTCGGGGATCTCCCGCCGGCTGCGGGAGAGCTTGTCGGCGATCGCCCGGCGGATCCCGGTCAGCGGGATGACCACGTCCTGGTCGCCGGTCGGGGTGAGGTCGCCCGGCCCGGACGGGGCCGGCTGCTCGGGCACCGCGGCGAGCCGGCCGGCGGGTGCCGTTCCGGCGGCTTCCACGTCGGCGCGGCGGATCACGCCGCCGGGGCCGCTGCCCCGCACCGCGGCCAGGTCGATCCCGCGCTCCCGGGCCAGGCGCCGCACGATCGGCGAGATCACCAGGGCCGCCGGCGCGGACCCGCAGACCGGGCGTGCCGGGTCCGCCGACGCGGTCCCGGCGCCTTGCGGTACGGCGGTTCCGGTGCCCGCCGGAGCGGCGGTCGGACTGCCCGCCGGCGCAGCGGTCCCGGTGCCGGCCGGAGGGGCGGCGTCGCCGATCCCGGCCGGAGCGGAGGTCGCGGTGCCGTCCGGAGCGGGGGCGAGAGTCAGCCGGGGTCGGCGGCGCCGCCGGCCCGATCCGCCGTGCCCGGTGCCGTAGCCGATCAGCACGTTGCCGGAGCCGGCCCGCTCCTCTTCGCGGTAGGTGGCGTGTCCGACCGGCTCGGCACCGCCGTCGCCGTCGAGCGGCGCGATGGTGATCAGCGGTTGGCCCACCGGGCGCACCTCGCCCGCCGCGCCGTGCAGGGCGACCACCCGGCCGGCGTACGGGCAGGGCACGTCGACGACGGCCTTGGCGGTCTCCACCTCGACCACGCTCTGGTCCACCGTCACCACGTCGCCGACGGCGACCCGCCACTCGACGATCTCGGCCTCGCTCAGCCCCTCGCCCAGGTCGGGCAGGAGGAAGACCTGCGTCCGCTCGACCGTGGTCACGCCGCGCTGCCCTGGTTCAGCCAGCGCGCGTCCGGCTGGTCGTCCCACTGCAACCGGGCCACCGCGTCCAGCACCCGGTCCACCCCGGGCAGGTGGGTGTGCTCCAGCATCGGCGCGGGGTACGGGATGTCCAGCCCGGCCACCCGCAGCACCGGGGCGTGCAGGGCGTGGAAGCAGCGCTCCTGCACCCGGGCGGCGATCTCCGCGCCGACCCCGGCGAAGCCGGGCGCCTCCTGGATGACCACGCACCGGCCGGTGCGTCGTACCGAGGCGGTGATGGTGGCGTCGTCGAACGGCACGATGGTGCGTACGTCCACCACCTCCAGGTCCCAGCCCTCCTCGCGGGCGGCCTCGGCGGCCTCCAATGCGACGGGCACCGCCGGCCCGTACGCCACCAGGGTGGCGTCGGTGCCGGCGCGGCGCACGACCGCCCGACCGAACGGCTCGGTGCGCGCCGGCAGCTCGGCCTCGGCGCTGGAGAAGTAGAGCTTCTTCGGCTCCATGAAGACCACCGGGTCGGGGTCGTCGATGGCCTCGCGCAGCAGGGAGTACGCGTCCTCGACCGTGGCCGGAGTGACCACCTTCAGGCCTGGGGTGTGCGCGTAGTACGCCTCGGACGAGTCGCAGTGGTGCTCGACCCCTCCGATGCCGCCGGCGTAGGGCACCCGGATGACGATCGGCACGCTCAGCGCGCCCCGGGTCCGGTTGCGCAGCTTCGCGACGTGCGAGGCGATCTGCTCGAACGCCGGGTACGCGAACGCGTCGAACTGCATCTCGACGACCGGTCGGAGCCCGGACATGGCCAGGCCGACGGCGAAGCCGACGATGCCGGCCTCCGCGAGGGGAGTGTCGAAGCAGCGGGTGTCCCCGAAACGGGCCTGGAGGCCGTCGGTGATCCGGAAGACGCCGCCGAGCGCCCCGACGTCCTCGCCGAAGACGACCACCCGGTCGTCGACGGCGAGCGCGTCGGCGAGCGCGGCGTTGAGCGCCTTCGCCATGGTGGTGGCCATCAGTGCCCACCCTCCTCGTCGGCCGCGGCGGCCAGCTCGGCGCGGACCTGCTCGCGCTGCTCGACCAGTTGCGGGGTGGGCTCGGCGTAGACGTGCTCGAAGAGGCTCAGCGGGTCCACGGTGGGCTGGACGTTCATCCGGGTCCGCAGGTCCGCCGCGTACGCCTCGGCCTCCTCGGCGACCGCGGCGACCGCCGCGTCGTCGAGGTTCCCGCGGGTGCGCAGGTAGGTCTCCAGCCGAGCGAGGGGGTCGCGGTCGCGCCAGGCCTCGACCTCCGCGCCGTCGCGGTAGCGGGTGGCGTCGTCGGCGTTGGTGTGCGGCTCCATCCGGTAGGTGTGCGCCTCCACCAGGAACGGTCCGTTGCCGGCCCGGGCGTGCGCGACCGCGCGGGTCAGCACGGCGAGCACCGCCACCGGGTCGTTGCCGTCGACCTGCTCGCTGGGTACGCCGTAGCCGACGCCCTTGTACGCCAGCGACGGGGCGGCGGTCTGCCGGGACAGCGGGACGCTGATCGCGTACCGGTTGTTCTGCACGAAGTAGACCACCGGCGCCTTGAACACGGCGGCGAAGTTGATGCCCTCGTGGAAGTCGCCCTCGCTGGTCGCGCCGTCGCCGATGAAGGCCAGCGCCACGGTGTCGCGTCCCTGGTACGCCTCGCCGTGGGCCAGCCCGGCGGCGTGCACGCACTGGGTGGCGAGGGGGGTGCACTGCGGCGCGGTCCGCACGGCGGCGGGGTCGTAGCCGCAGTGCCAGTCGCCGCGCAGCAGAGTGAGCACCTCGACGGGGTCGATGCCCCGGGCGACCAGCGCCATCGACTCGCGGTAGGTGGGGAAGACCCAGTCGGTGTCGCGTACGGCGAGCGTGGCGGCGACCTGGCAGGCCTCCTGTCCGCGCGAGGACGGGTAGACCGCCAGCCGGCCCTGCTTGGTCAGCGCGGTGGCCTGGGTGTCGAACCGGCGGCCGATCACCATCCGGCGGTACAGCTCGCGCAGCGCCTCGACGGGCGGCTCCGGGTAGTCGGTGCGGGCCGGCAGCGGCGTGCCGGTCTCGTCGAGCAGGCGGACCGGCTCGGCGGCCGGCAGCAGCGTGCGTGCCGGGTCGGGCGGGGTGGCCGCCCGGCGGGTACGCGGGGATGCCCTGCGGACCGCCTGGGGTGTGGTCGTCACGGCGGGGACCTCCTGGGACGTGTGGTGGCCCTATGCTCCTGCTGTCGGATGATTGACTCAAGATCCACGGCTAACGCGGGACGGTTGGTATGCGGGAAGGGCATCGGTGAGCCAGGAGACCGGGGCCGGGGCGGACCGGACGACCGAATCGGGACGATCGGCCCGACCGCTCGACGAGGTGGACCGGCGGATCCTCGACGAACTGGTCCGCGACGGTCGCACCTCGGTACGCACCCTGGCCGAGCGGATCCACATCTCCCGCACCAACGCGTACGCGCGGGTGGAGCGGCTGCTGCGCGAGGGCGTGATCACCGGCTTCCGGGCGCAGGTGGCGCCGGAGGCGGCCGGGCTGGGCACCTCGGCGTACATCGCGTTGACGATCGAGCAGAACACCTGGCGGGAGGTCTCGGCGGAGCTGGCCCGGGTCCGCTACATCGAGCACGCCGCGCTGCTCGGCGGCGACCACGACGTCCTCGCGCTGGTCCGGGCGCCGGACAACGCGGCGCTCCGCGACGTGGTGCTGGGCCGGGTGCAGAGCATCCCCGGGGTGCTGTCCACCCGCACCTGGCTGGTCTTCGAGGAGTTCGACGGCGCCGGCAGCCCCTGGGCCTGAGTGCAAGGAAGGGCCCCTTGTTAACGCCTGAGGTAGAGCAAGGGACCCTTATTAACGCCTGGCGTTAAGAAGGGGCCCCTGCTTACCGCTCGGGCGGGGCCTCCAGGCCCTCCTGGTCGGCCAGCTGCAGGAGCGGCTCCAGGGAGTAGCGCCGGTCGTCCAGGCCGGCGTGCGGGTCGCCCCGCTCGGCGAACCGGGCGGGCATGCTGACCACGTCGAAGTCCTCCGGCCGGACCTCGTCCAGCTCGGACCAGTCCACCGGTGCGGAGACCAGCGCCGCGGGGGTGGGCCGGATCGAGTACGCCGAGGTCACCGTGTGGTCGCGAGCCATCTGGTTGTAGTCGACGAAAACCGGCCGGTCCCGCTGCTCCCGCCACCAGGTGGTGGTGACCAGGTCCGGCAGCCGGCGCTGCATCTCCCGACCCAGCGCCAGCACCGCCCGCCGGCACTCGCCGAAGCTCCAACGCGGCTCGATCGACAGGTAGACGTGCAGACCCCGACCGCCGGTGGTCTTCGGGTAACCGGTCAGACCCAGCTCGGCGAGGAACGCCCGCACCTCGTGGGCCACCGGCACCACCTGCTCGAAGCCGACGCCGGGCATCGGGTCGAGGTCGATGCGCAGCTGGTCGGGGCGCTCCACGTCGGCGGAGGTGACCGGCCACGGGTGGAACCGCAGGGTGCCCAGGTTGGCCGCCCAGATCACCACGGCCAGCTCGCTCGGCGCCACCTCGTCGGCGGTACGGCCGCTGGGGAAGGTGATGTGCGCGGTGCGTACCCAGTCGGGGGCGCCCGCCGGCAGCCGCTTCTGGTAGAAGGCATCGCCCCGGTTGTCCTGCCGGGTGGCGATCGTCGCGCCCTCGAACACTCCGCGCGGCCAGCGTTCCAGCATCGTCGGCCGGTCCCGCAGGGCGCGCAGGATGCCGTCACCGACGGCCAGGAAGTAGCGGACCACGTCCAGCTTGGTCAGCCCACGCTCGGGGAAGTAGGGCTTGTCGGGGCTGGAGACGCGGACGACCCGCTCACCAACCTGGATCTCCTGCGCCGCCGTCGCCACGCCCCCGAGGGTACGACGCCGACGGACGGCCGGCGGCCCCCCGCCGAACACCAGCGTGGCGCGACCCAGCGGGTCGGTCAGGTGACCAGCAGGATACCGACCAGCATCAGCGGCAGCCCGACGAACAGGAAGATGCCGACCCCGGTGAGCACCCGCCCGCCGCCGGCCTCCTCGCGCTCCGGAGCGACGCCGAAGGTGGAACGGGCACCCAGCATGCCGATCCGGCTGAGCGTCAGGTCGCCGGTCACGCCGAGCAGCGCGCCGACCACCATCAGGGCGATGCCGAGACGCCCGACGAAATCGCCGCCGGCGACCGCCACCCAGATCGCGGCGGCCAGCGCGACCAGCACCAGGGCGATCACGAACAGCAGCAGCGCCTCGCGCAGACCCCGCACGACCGTCATGTTCCGGACCACCTCCGTCTCGGGGCGGGCCGGCCACCCCGGACGGACATTGTTCCTTATCGACGTGTGCCGGCGCTGTCCCGAACCGGACCGGACTCGGTCGGGTCGGGCGGGACGTGGGCCCGGGGCCGCCAGGTCGACCGCCCCGGGCCACACCCCCACCACCCGCCCTTTGCTCTGCTTCCATCCACGCGACACGACACTGACGGCTGCGAACCGTTGCCTCCGCTGAAGCAGAGCAAAGGGTGTGAAGAACCGGGTCAGGATGCTCGTCGACCGGTTCCCGCGTCACGGGCGATCACGGTGGTCAGCGCTTCTCCTGCTGCATCCGGGACATCAGCAACTGCTTGCCCTGCTCGCCCGCCTTGCGGCTGTTGTCCTGGATCATGCGGAACCAGTTCGCGAGTTCGCTGTCGCCGCGTCCCTCGGCGTCGGCGATGTACGTGTCCATCCGGTACACGTTCTCCATCGACATCTGCATCGCGCGGATCAGGTCGTAGTTCTTGTCCTTCACCGGGCTGATCTTCTCCTTGGCCATGGTCGTCATGGCGTACCTCCCCTGTCGGCTCACGGTGAAGCCCGCGCTTACCCGGCCGGGTGGGGTTCACGCCCGCCGCCCGGGTACGCCCACGGCGCGGTTACCGGGCACCCGGGCCGGGTAGGGGGTGCCGCATGGCCGAACTGGCAACCTTGTGGATCATCCGGCACGGGGAGAGCACGGCGAACGTGGCGGCGACCGAGGCGGAGGCGTCCGGCGCGGAGCTGATCGGGCTCACCCACCGGGACGCGGACGTGCCGCTCTCCCCCACCGGCGAGGAGCAGGCCCGGGCCACCGGCAACTGGCTGGCCGGGCTACCGGCGGACCGGCGTCCGGACGTGGCGGTGGTCTCGCCGTACCTGCGGGCGGTCCACACCGCCGAGCTGGCGCTGCACGGCACCGGCGTGCCGGTGAGCCGGGACGAGCGGCTGCGCGACCGCGAGCTGGGCATCCTCGACGGGCTGACCGGCCACGGCGTGCACCAGCGGTTTCCGGAGGAGGGCGAGCGCCGCACCAGGCTGGGCAAGTTCTACTACCGGCCGCCCGGCGGGGAGTCGTGGACCGACGTGGCGCTTCGGCTGCGGACCCTGCTCGGCGACCTGCGTCGCGACCACGAGGGCCGCCGGGTGCTGCTCTTCGGCCACGACGCGCTTGTCTTCCTGCTGCGTTATCTCATCGAGGGGCTGACCGAGCCGGAGCTGATGGCGCTCACCCGGGAGCACGTCATCGCCAACTGCTCGATCACCCACTGGTCCGCCGACGCGCAGGGCCAGCTGACGTTGGGCGGGTTCAACGAGGTCGGCCACCTGCACGCGCGGGGTGCCCGCCAGACGAAGGAGGACGAGGTCCATGCCGAACCGGTCTGAGGCCCGGGTGATCACCGCGGGACTGCTGCGGGACTGGGCCCTGCCGGTGCCGGCCGGCGGCAAGGAGAGCCGGGGCACCGTCCTGGTGGTCGGCGGTTCCCGCTTCACCCCCGGGGCGGTCCTGCTCGCCGGAGTGGCCGCGCTGCGCGCTGGCGCCGGGGTGCTCCAACTCGCCGCCGCCGAGTCCACCGCCGCCGCGCTGAGCATCCAGGTGCCTGAAGCGCTGGTCGTCGGGCTGCCGGAGACGGCCGGCGGCGCGGTCGCCGGCCGGTCCGACGACCAACTGGGCGAGCTGCTCGCCGACGCCGACGTGGTGGCCCTCGGCCCCGGACTCAAGGAGATCGACGAGACCCGGCGGCTGCTGCACCTCGTCCTCGACACGGCCGGCCCGCGAACTCCGCTCGTGCTCGACGCGTACGCGCTGGGGGCGCTGAGCCACGAGCCGGACCTGCTGGTCGGCTCCGGCCGCCCCGTGGTGCTGACCCCCAACGTCACCGAGGCCGGGCACCTGCTCGGCCGGGACCCGGGCGAGGACCTGGACGCCGCGGCGGCCGAGCTGGCCAACCGGTACGAGGCGGTCGTCTCGCTCTACGGGCACGTGGCCGCCCCGGACGGGCGGGGCTGGCGCGAGGAGAGCGGTGACGCCGGGCTGGGCACCTCGGGCAGCGGCGACGTGCTCGCCGGACTGCTGGCCGGGCTGCTCTCGCGGGGCGCGGAGCCGGCGCAGGCCGCCTGCTGGGGGGCGTTCGCGCACGCGGTGAGCGGCCAGCGGCTCGTCCCCCGCTACGGCCGGATCGGCTTCCTGGCCCGGGAGCTGCTCGACGAGATCCCGCAGACCCTGGCCACCATCTGACACCTTTCGTCCCACTCGGACGAGTGTGTGTAACGCCACACCGACCATCCACGCTGGAGTACCGGAGGTGGGCATCCCGCCCGCCTCCGGCCGACGCTCCCCGCCAGGGGGCGCACCGGCCGGTACCCCGCCTCTGGGAGTCTGTGTGAAGAACCTCCGTCGCAAGACACTGGCCGCCGCGTCCGCCGTGACGCTCGGGGTCGGTCTCGCCGTCACCGGCGGACTGGCACCGGCGGCGGCCGCCGGCCCGGACACCACGTTCCTGGTTCTCGCCCCGCAGGGTGCGACGAACGACAAGGCGGTCGCCCGGGTGGCCGCCGCCCAGGGCACGGTGGTTGCCAACTACGAGCAGATCGGTGTGCTCGTCGTCCGCTCCACCAACCCCGACTTCGCCGCGAAGGTCGTGGGCAACGGGGTCGAGTCGGTGGCGGCGACCACCGGGCTCGGCACCGCCCTCGACGAGGGCGAGACCGTGGAGGTCTCCGCGCCCGCCGTCGCCAACGCCACCGGCGACCCGACCAAGGAACCGCTCTTCGGCCAGCAGTGGGACATGCCGATGATCGACGTCCCGCAGGCGCACGCGGTCACGACCGGCAGCGCCGACGTCGTCGTGGGCGTGCTGGACAGCGGCATCTCGTCCACCCACCCCGACCTGGCCAGCCAGATCGCCAGGGACAGGAGCACGTCCTGCATCGGTGGCGTCTCCGACACCACCGAGGCGGCCTGGAACCCGACCACGTCCGACCACGGCACGCACGTGGCCGGCACCATCGCCGCCGCCATCAACGGCGTCGGTGTCACCGGCGTCGCCCCGGGCGTCAAGGTGGCCGCCGTCAAGGTGGTCAACGACGACGGCTTCATCTACCCCGAGGCGGCGGTCTGTGGCTTCCTCTGGGCGGCGGAGCACGGGATGCAGGTCACGAACAACAGCTACTACATCGACCCGTGGGAGTTCAACTGCCGCAACGACGCGCGTCAGCGCCCGGTGTGGCAGGCCGTGCAGCGGGCCATCCGCTACTCGAACAGCAAGGGCGTGCTGAACGTCGCGTCCGCCGGCAACTCCAACGTCGACCTGGCGCACAAGACGGTCGACTCGCTCAGCCCGGGCGACGGGACCCCCGAGGTGCGCGACATCAACAGCGCCTGCCTCGACCTGCCGGCCGAGGCGCCGGGCGTGGTGACCGTCTCCGCGGTCGGCCCGACCGGGGAGAAGAGCTACTACTCCTCCTACGGGCAGGGCGTCGTGGACGTCACCGCTCCGGGTGGTGACACCCGGTTCCGCACCCAGGGTGCCCGGTCGACCCTGACCGACGGCATCCTGTCCACCACCTTCAACACCGCGACGCGGACCAACGGCTGGGGCTACAAGCAGGGCACCTCGATGTCCGGCCCGCACGCCACCGGCGTCGCGGCGCTGGCGCTGTCGGCCCACCCGGGCATGTCTCCGGGCCAGCTGGCGTCGTTCCTGGAGCGCACCGCCGAGGCGAAGAGCTGCCCCGAGGGTGTCTACAACCCGGCTCCGCTGCTCGGTGCCGTCTACAACGCGACCTGCTCCGGCGGCGAGCGCAACAGTTTCTACGGCGCGGGCATGGTGAACGCGTACAACGTGGTGAAGTAACGAAAAGGCACGACCAGTGATGGGGCCCGGCGCTTCGGCGCCGGGCCCCACCCGTCCGGGGGAAAACTGTTTCTCCAGCTCAAACCCGGGGTACCGGACGACCACCAGACAACCTAGGAGGTCAACCGGTGTCCACCGATGCCATCGTCCTGCTCAAAGAGGACCACAAGGAGATGCGCCGCCTGTTCAAGGCGTTCGCCGACGCCGAGGAGGGCCCTGCCAGCGAGCGGCAGAAGCTGGTCGGTCAGATCCTGGAGGCCCTGACCGTGCACACCTACCTGGAGAACGAGGTGATGTACCCCGAGGTCCGCCGGCTGCTGCCCGACCTGGAGGACGACATCCTCGAGTCGTACGAGGAGCACCACGTCGCCGACCTGCTCTGCGCCGAGCTGGCCACGATGGACGCGGACGACGAGCGCTTCACCGCCAAGACCACGGTGCTCATCGAGAACGTGACGCACCACGTCGAGGAGGAGGAGCAGGAGTGGTTCCCCAAGGTGCGCGAGGCGCTGGGCCGCAAGCAGCTCCAGGAGATCGGCGAGAAGATGATCGCGCTGCGCGCGGACGCGCCGCGTACGCCGACCGAGCCGAAGGCGATCAAGAAGGCGCTCGACGCGGTGAACGCCTGACCCACCCGCGCACGTCGACGGGCCCGGCGGCGCAGCCGGGCCCGTCGTGTTGTGCCGGAGGCCGGCGAGCCGGCCGGTCAGCCGCCCGAACCGGGCTCGGCCATCCGTCGGTGCTGCTCGGACTTGAGCTTGTCCGGGACGATTTTCCCGGCCGCGGTCTGCACCTTGTTCATCAGTGAGCCGGCGGTGACCGTCTGGTCGCCCTTCATCAGCGCCTCGAAACCCTGCGCGGCGACCTTCGCCGGGTCGTCCTTCTTCCCCGAGCCCACCCGGGTGTCCTGCATGTCGGCCCGGTCGAAGAACTCGGTGTCGGTCGGCCCGGGCATCAGCGACGTCACCGTGACGCCGGTGTCCTTGAGCTCGTTGCGCAGCGCCTCGGCGAAGGACTGCACGAACGACTTCGACGCGTTGTAGACCGCCTGGAACGGCCCCGGCATGGTGGAGGCGATCGACGAGGTGAACAGCACCCGGCCGGCGCCGCGCTCGACCATCGCGGGCAGCAGCCGCTTGGCCAGGTGCACGGTCGATCGCACGTTCAGATCGACAATCTCCAGCTCGTCGCGCAGGTCGGTGCCGCCGACGAAGGCGCCGCCGGCGCCGCGCCCGGCGTTGAGCGCCAGCGCGTCCACCGGACGGCCGGTCGCGGCGACCGCCGCCGCCAACTCCTCCACGTCCTGCTCACGGGCCAGGTCGACGCGGACCGGCTGCACCCGCGGCCCGCCGTCGCGACGCAGCTTCCCGGCCGCCGCCGTGATGCCGTCGTCCTCGGCGGCGACGACCAGGTCGAAGCCGTGCTCGGCGAACTGCACCGCCAGCTCGTACCCGATCCCGCTGGACGCCCCGGTCACCACGGCGAGCG
The DNA here is from genome assembly GCF_042650685.1 of Micromonospora sp. GCM10011542. Taxonomy (NCBI): domain Bacteria; kingdom Bacillati; phylum Actinomycetota; class Actinomycetes; order Micromonosporales; family Micromonosporaceae; genus Micromonospora; species Micromonospora sp. GCM10011542. The sequence continues at coordinate 207,161 of NZ_JBHSBO010000050.1, read as the reverse complement.
GCCGGTCGGTGCTCGGTGTGGTCATGGTGGTTGACTCCTCTCGTCCCGGTGGCGGTCGCACCCGCACCGGTACGACCCGCCTGCGTACCGTGCCCCGACACGGACCGCCCAACCACCCGGCGGGCCGGCGAATGCGGAGGTCGGCCGGGTGGTCCCCGGAAGACCCGGTAGGATCGCCGCGGGCCGTTACTGGCGCGTGGGGATGGAGAACCATCGGGGAGCGGCCTCGTCACGTGGACGTTTGCCGAGCGCCTGGGCCTTCCGCACGTCTGTAGGAGGTCGCATGTCGCGCAATGCCGAGTCCACCGCTTTCCGGAGCGCCCTCGAGGTGATCCGGGCCGTCGAGCCGCGGGTGGCCGACGCCATCGGCGCCGAGCTGACCGACCAGCGTGAGTCGCTGAAGTTGATCGCCAGCGAGAACTACGCCTCCCCGGCGACGCTGCTCGCCATGGGCAACTGGTTCAGCGACAAGTACGCCGAGGGCACCGTGGGCCGCCGCTTCTACGCCGGCTGTCAGAACGTGGACACCGTCGAGGCGCTCGCCGCCGAGCACGCCCGGGAGCTGTTCGGCGCGGCGCACGCGTACGTGCAGCCGCACTCCGGCATCGACGCCAACCTGGTCGCGTTCTGGGCGGTGCTGGCCGACCGGGTGGAGTCGCCCGCGCTGAAGAAGGCCCAGGTCCGCCAGGTCAACGACCTCACCGAGGCGGACTGGTTCGCGCTGCGCCGTGAGCTGGGCAACCAGCGGATGCTGGGCATGTCGCTGGACGCCGGCGGCCACCTCACCCACGGTTTCCGCCCGAACATCTCCGGCAAGATGTTCGACCAGCGCAGCTACGGCACCGACCCGGCGACCGGTCTGATCGACTACGACCGGGTCGCCGAGGTGGCTCGCGAGTTCAAGCCGCTGATCCTCGTCGGTGGCTACTCGGCGTACCCGCGGAAGGTCAACTTCCGGATCCTGCGGGAGATCGCCGACTCCGTGGGCGCCACCTTCATGGTCGACATGGCGCACTTCGCCGGCCTGGTCGCGGGCAAGGTGTTCACCGGCGACTTCGACCCGGTGCCGCACGCGCACATCGTCACCACCACCACCCACAAGTCGCTGCGCGGCCCGCGCGGCGGCATGGTGCTCTGCCAGCCGGAGCTGGCCGACCAGGTGGACCGGGGCTGCCCGATGGTGCTCGGCGGTCCGCTGCCGCACGTGATGGCCGCGAAGGCGGTCGCCCTGGCCGAGGCCCGCCGCCCCGACTTCGCCGACTACGCCCAGCGGATCGTGGACAACGCGCAGGCCCTCGCCGAGGGGCTGCTGAGCCGGGGCGCGAAGCTGGTCACCGGCGGCACCGACAACCACCTCGTGCTGATCGACGTGTCCGGCTACGGGCTCACCGGCCGGCAGGCCGAGCAGGCGCTGCTGGACTCGGGCATCGTCACCAACCGCAACTCGGTCCCGCAGGACCCGAACGGCGCCTGGTACACCTCCGGCATCCGGATCGGCACCCCGGCGCTGACCACCCGCGGCCTGGGCACCGCCGAGATGGACCAGACCGCCGAGCTGATCCACGCCGTGCTCACCCAGACCACCCCCGGCGCAAACGCCGACGGCACCCCGTCGAAGGCCAAGTACACCCTCGACCCGGCGCTGGCCGACAAGATCTCCCGCCAGGCGACGGACCTGCTGACCCCGTTCCCCCTCTACCCCACCGTCGACCTGACCTGACGGCCGGCTCCACCCCGCCCCGGCGTTGATCAAGAGGTTCCGGACCCAAACCTCTTGATCAACGCCGGGGCGGGGGTTCGGTGACGAGATGATCGTCGCCAGGTGTGCCGGTTGGGGATCAGTTGAGCGGCCGCTTGAGGTGGTAGCGGTGCACCTCCGTGCTGCCCTGCACGTTGTTGACGTCCTCACCGGCGGAGACCAGCTCCCAGCCCTCCCGGCCGGCGCGGTTCAGGTGCGCGATGGCGGTGTCGCCGTAGGGGGTGATGTCCTTGCGTGACCCGTCCGGGCCGTACCAGATGAACGAGACGGTGAAATTGCGGCCCTGTCCCTGATAGCGGCGGACGAGCAGGGCGTACTCCCAGGCAACCATGTGGCCCATTATGACCGTCCACCGAGGACCCGCGTACGCGGGCCGTCGCGCATTGCCACGCGGTGAACGCGATGTGTCAACCCGTCGTGCCAGCGGCCGGCGGGCCAGCTCGTCGGCGATCTGGGCGGCCAGCCGGTCCAGCTCGAGGTCGATCTGCGGCGGCGAGGGTCAGGTCGACCCATTCGCGACGATCACCGGTCAGCCCACCGCTATCGTGCGGAGTTCGCGGGCGTCCGCCGGGTCGGCGCAGCCGGCCAGGGTGAACGCGTCGCACAGCTCGGCGGCGAGCAGCGTCAGGGCGTCCTGCGCGGCGGGTCGACCACCTGCGGCGAGGGCCCAGAGCAGCGGCCGGCCGACCAGCACCCCGGCCGCGCCCAACGCGAGCGCCCGCAGCACGTCGGTGCCACCGCAGATGCCGCTGTCCAGCAGCACCTGACACTCCTCGCCGACCGCGTCGACGACCTCCGGCAGCATGGTGACGCTGGGCGGCGCCCCGTCGAGCTGCCGTCCGCCGTGGTTGGAGACCACCACCGCGTCCGCGCCGCTGCGCACCGCCTCGACCGCGTCCCGGGGGTCCAGCAGCCCCTTGACCACCAGCGGCAGGTCGACGTGTTCGCGCAACCAGGCCAGGTCGGACCAGCGCAGCGCCGGAGCGAATGACGCGCTGGTGTGCGCGGCGACCGCGGACACCCCGGGAGCGCCGGCGTGGGCCAGCGCGTCGCGGCCCTCGGGCAGGTTCGCCGCGACGACGTGGGCCGGCAGCCGGAAGGCGTTGCGCAGATCCCGGGGGCGCCGGCCGAGCACCGGGACGTCGACGGTGACCACCAGCGCCCGGCAGCCGGCCGCGACGACCCGGTCCAGGAGATCGCGCACCAGGGCCCGGTCGCGCAGCCAGTACAGCTGGAACCAGACCTCGGCGCCGACGCCGGTGACCTGCTCGATGGGAGTGCTGCCCAGGGTGCTGGCAAGGTAGGGCACGCCGGCCGCGCCGGCCGCCGCGGCGAGGGCCAGCTCCCCCTCCGGATGCACCAACCGCTGGTAGGCCATCGGCGCCACCCCGACCGGCATCGCGTACGGGCGGCCGAGCAGCCGGGTGCCCAGGCTGACCGTGTCCAACCCGCGCAGCATCCGGGGCAGCACCGCCACCCGGTCCAGGGCAGCCCGGTTCGCGGCCAGGGTCACCTCGGCGCCGCTGCCGCCGGCCACGTAGTCCCACACGTCGGCGGGGAGCACCGCGCGGGCCCGCTCGGCGTAGTCGGCAAGGGACACCGCCGGCGGGTCGGCCAGACTCGGCTCAGCCACCGCGCCCTCCCCTGCTCACCGTCGCCGCGACCGATTCGGCGCACCCGGACGCGCCGCCCGGCTCGTCCGCGCCGCCGCCGGCGCGGATCGCGGCCAGGTCCGCCGCGCGCGCCTCGGCGAGGAGACTACCGCTGTACGCCGGTGACCGCGAGCCGGGGAATCGGGCGCAGAGCCGGGGCAGGGCGAGGCGTCCCTCCAGCCGGGACGCCGCCGCGCCGAGGTGTAAAGCGGTTGCGGGGGTTCGGGCGGTTGGTGAGGCTCGGGGCGATGAGTGGACAGGGGTTCCCCGAGGTACCGCACGCCGATGTCGTGGTGGCCGACCGGATCGATTCGGCGCTGGTGCGCCGGCTGGTCGCCGAGCAGTTCCCGCACTGGGCCGGGCTACCGGTGCGACCGGTCGACGAGGGTGGCTGGGACAACCGCACCTTCCACCTGGGCGACCGGATGACGGTGCGGCTGCCCAGCGGCGAGGGGTACGCCCTCCAGGTCGCGAAGGAGCAGCGCTGGCTGCCGGTGCTCGGCCCGCTGCTGCCGCTGGTGGTGCCCGCCCCGCTCGGGTCCGGCCGCCCCGGCGCCGGCTACCCGTACCCGTGGTCGATCTACCGCTGGATCGACGGGCGGACCGCCCGGGCGGAGCGGATCGACGACCTGACCCGGTTCGCCACCGACCTCGCCGACTTCCTGCGTGCCCTGCGCGGCGTCGACGCCACCGGTGGCCCGGCGGCCGGCCGGCACAGCGCCTGGCGGGGCACGCCGCTGTCCACGTACGACGCGGAGACCCGGGCGGCGATCGAGACGCACCGCGACGGGCTGCCCGTCGACACCGTAACCGCCATCTGGCAGAGCGCCCTGGACGCCACCTGGGCCGGACCGCCGGTCTGGTTCCACGGCGACGTCGCGTCCGGCAACCTGCTGGTCCGGGACGGCCGGCTGGCCGCGGTCATCGACCTCGGCTGCTGCGGGGTCGGCGATCCCGCCTGCGACACGGTCATCGCCTGGACCCTGCTGCACGGCGCCAGCCGGGACGCCTTCCGCGACGCCCTCGACGTCGACCCGGCTACCTGGGCCCGGGGGCGCGGCTGGGCGCTCTGGAAGGCGCTGATCACCGTGGACAACCCGGACCAGGCCAAGGCCGCCGAGGCCCGGCACGTGCTCGGCCAACTGCTCGCGGAGCACGCCGCGGCGCGCTGAATCCCCGTACGGTGTGGACATGGCCAGCTGGGACGACGTCCGCCGGATCGCCCTCGCCCTGCCCGAGACCACCGAGCGGGGCAGTTACGACGGGCTGCCCGCCTGGCGGGTACGGGACAAGGCGTTCGTCTGGGAACGGCCGCTGCGCCGCGCCGACCTGGCCGCCCTGGGCGACGCGGCCCCGGACGGCCCGATCCTCGGAGCCCGGGTACCCGATCTCGGCGTCAAGGAGGCGCTGCTCGCCGACGACCCCGAGGTCTACTTCACCACACCGCACTTCGATGACTACCCGGCGGTGCTGGTCCGGCTCGACCGGATCGGTCTCGCCGAGCTCACCGAGCTGATCACCGAGGCGTGGTACGACCGGGCGCCGAAGCGCCTCGCCGCCGCCCACCAGGCCAAGCGGGACCCGGCCGCCGGCTAGTCTCGGTGGGTGGACCGGGTAGCCTGGGCAGCGCAGCCGAGCCCGGGCGGTGGCGCTGCTTCCCGGCGGCCCACCACGCCGACGCGGCCGCGCACGGACGTCAATCCGGCAGCGCCAACCGGACGGCGTCCTCGGGGCTGGTGGCGTACGTCGGACCGGCGACCAGATCGCCGGCGCCGTCCAGGACCCGCCAGCCGTGCAGCACCACCACCGGGACGGTGCCCCGGCGCAGCGCCAGCGCCACCTCGCTGAGCGTGCCCCAGGAGCCGCCGACGGCGATCACCGCGTCAGCGCTCCACACCAGCACCGCGTTGCGCGCCTGGCCGAGGTTGGTGACGATCGTCGCCGACACCTCGGCGACCGGGCCGGGCGCGGCGCCGTCGTCGGGGCGTACCCCGATCACCAGGCCGTCGTGTGCCCGGGCGCCGGCGGCGACCGCGGCCATCACCCCGCCGCCGCCTCCGCAGAGCACGGTGACGCCCCGGTCGGCGAGCAGCTCCCCCACTCGCCGGGCGGACGCCGCCTCCGCCTCGGTCGCGGTGGCCGGCCCGCAGACCGCCACCTGCATGGGATGCGGGCCGGACGCCATGGCCGTAGTCAAACACGCCGGGGCCGTCCCGGCGCGAGCGTCGGCCGGGTGGCCGCTCAGGCCGGGGCCGGGGTGGGAGTCTGGGCGTGGACGTGGAAGCGCAGCGAGCGGGCGTCGGTGAAGCACTCCCGCATCGGTCGCACCAGGTCGCGGTGCTCGGGGCTGCGCTCCCAGCTCTCGAAGTCCGCCAGGCTGGCCCACTCGCTGGTGATCAGCCACTGCTCCGGGTCGGTCGACGAGCGGCACACCTGGTCCACCAGGTGCCCCGGGACCCCGCCGGCGACCAGGTGCCGGACGGCCTCGTACGCGTCCAGGAACTGCTCGGTGCGCGCCTGCGGCACCCGCACCAGGAAGACCACGCGGGCCCGCTGCTCGTCGAGCCGGTCGAGCCGGTCGCTGTGCTCGCTCATGGCGTCGCTCCCCTCGTCGGCGCGGCCCCACGCAGGACCAGCGCGCTGTTGAACCCGTCGAAGCCCCGCGCGCAGACCAGCGCCAACCGACTGCGCGGCCGGCGGTGCTCCCGCAGGAAGTCCAGTTCGCACCCGTCGGCCACCTCGTCCGGCCCGGCCGAGGCGGGCAGCGTGTCGTGCGCGAACGCCAGCAGCGCGGTCGCCACGTCCAGCGCCGACCCGCCCTGGTGCGCCCGGCCGGTCAGCGGCTTCTGGGTGCTCACCGGGGGTGGCCGGTCGGCGAAGACCGCGCGCAGCGCCTCGGCCTCACTGCGGTCGTAGCGGGCGACGCCGAGCGCGTCGGGCAGCACCAGGTCGATTCCCGCCGCCCCGACGCCCGCCCGGTCCAGCGCCAGCCGCATCGCCCGGGCGTACTGTGCGGGGTCGCCCGCGCTGTCCGCCGTGGTGTGCGCGGCGTCGTGGGTGGAGCCCCAGCCGCTCACCTCACCGTAGATCCGGGCGCCCCGGGCCAGCGCGTGCCCCAGCTCCTCCACCACGAAGACCGCGCCCCCCTCGGCCGGCAGGTAGCCGCTGGCCGCGACGTCGAACGGCCGGTACGCCCGCTCCGGATCGGCCACGTCGCTGAGCAGCCCGGAGCGGAGCTGGCAGGCCAGCGCGTACGGGCTCAGCGGGCACTCGGTCGCTCCGGCGATCACCACCGGGGTGCCCCGGCGCACCGCCCGCGCGGCGTGCGCCAGGCTGTCCAACCCACCGGCGGTCTCGGCGACCAGCACCCCGCTCGGGCCCTTGAACTGGTGGTGGATGGAGAGCTGCCCGACGCTGGCCGCGTAGAACCAGGCGATCGACTGGTACGCGCCGACGGTGCGCGTCGGGCCACCCCAGAGGCGTTGCAGCTCCCGCTGGCCGAACAGGTTCCCGCCGGAGGAGCTGGCCAGGGTCACCGCGTAGCCGTACGGGTCGGGGGCCCGCTCGGGCAGCTCCGCGTCGTCCAGCGCCAGCCGGGTGGCGGCGAAGCCCAGGTGTGTCCACCGGTCGGTCTGCACCCGTTGCCGGCTGTCGGCGTAGGAGTCGGCGGCGAAGCCGGGCACCTCACCGCCGAAGCGGGTGGGATAGGTGGCCGGGTCGAACAGGGTGATCGGCCCGGTGCGCCGGGTTCCGGCCAGCACGGTCCGCCAGTGCGCGTCCGCGCCGATGCCACTAGGCGCGACCACACCGATCCCGGTCACCACGGCCCGGGCGGTCATCCGGTCACCACCCGTCGACGGGCCGCCTCGCCGGTCACGCCTCCACCGCCCCGGCCAGCCGACGGAACACCATCGCCGACTGGAAGCCGCCGAACCCGCTGCCCACCGAGAGCGCCACGTCCACCGGCACCTCCCGCGCCTCGTTCGGCACGTAGTCCAGGTCGCACTCCGGGTCCCGGGTGCTCCAGTTGGCCGTCGGCGGCACCACACCGAACTCGATGGCCAGGGCGCAGGCGGCCATCTCGATCGAGCCGATCGCGCCGAGCGAGTGCCCGACCATCGACTTGATCGAGCTGATCGGCACCCGGTACGCGGCCTCGCCGAGCGCCCGCTTGAACGCGGCGGTCTCGTGCCGGTCGTTCTGCCGCGTGCCGGAGCCGTGCGCGCTGATGTAGGAGACCTGCTCGGGCGCGATCCGTCCCTGCTTGAGCGCGTCGCTCACGGCCAGGCCCATCTCCAGCCCGTCCGGACGCAGGCCGGTCATGTGGTAGCCGTTGCTGCGGCTCGCGTACCCGGCCACCTCGCAGTAGACGTGCGCGCCGCGCCGGCGGGCGTGCCCGGCCTCCTCCAGCACCAGCACCGCCGCGCCCTCGGCCAGCACGAACCCGTGCCGGTCGGCGTCGAACGGGCGCGACGCGTGCGCCGGGTCGTCGTTGTCCGGGCTGGTCGCCTTGATCGCGTCGAACGACGCGACGGTGACCGGGGAGATCGGCGAGTCGGCGGCCCCGGCGAGCACGATGTCCGCCTCGCCGTCGGCGATCAACTGGTGGGCGTAGCCGATGGCGTCGATGCCGGAGGTGCAGCCGGTGGAGACCACCTGGGCCGGGCCGTGCAGCCCGTGCCGGCAGGCCACGTCGGCGGCCAGGCTGCTGGGAATCAGGGCCTGGTAGAGGTACGGCCCACCGCGCGCCGCGTCGACCAGCCATCGCTGGCCACCGTCGCTGACCCGGACGTACTCCTGCTCCAGCGCCATGGTGCCGCCCACGGCGGTGCCGAGCACCACCCCGGCCCGGTCCCGCTCGGCGTCGGTGAGCACCAGCTGAGCGTCGTCGACCGCCTCCGCGGAGCAGGCCAGCGCGAACTGCACGTACCGGTCGGCGCGGCGCAGCTCGGCCTCGGTGAGTCCGGCGGCCACCGGGTCGAAGTCGCACTCGGCGGCGATCTGGGAGCGGAACGCCGACGGGTCGAAGAAGCTGATCCGCCGGGTGGCGGTGCGCCCCTCGGTGATCGTCTTCCAGAACCGGTCCCGGCTGGCGCCGCCGGGTGCGACCACCCCGACGCCGGTCACCACCGTGCGGCGTCCGCTCATGACCCGCCCCGCTGCTGGGCCGGCTCGGTGTCGACGTGACCCAGTTCCGGGCGCGGGGCCAGGGGTCCGAGGTGGAAGACCACCTCGGCGGGCTCGGCGCCGGTGTTGCGCAGCCGGTGCCGCACGTTGACCGGCACGAATAGCGCCTCCCCGGCGGCCAGCGGAGTCGGCTGGTCGTCGAGGTCGACGGTGATCGCGCCGCGCGACACGTACAGGAACTCCTCGCTGTACGGGTGGTAGTGCTCGGCGATCCGCTCCCCCGGCGCGAGCGTGGCTACCCCGAGGAAGCCGGAGGTGCTGCCGACGGTCCGTGGACCGAGCAGCACCCGCAGCTCCCCGCCGCGGCGCCGATCGGCCGGTACGTCCCGGGCGGCGACCGTGCGGGTGGTCAGGTCACTCATCGCCGGCCCCCGTCGGCGCGCTGCGGCTCGGCGCCGGCCTCGTCGGCGCGCTGCCGGGCGATGCGCTCCACCCGGTCCTTGATGACGGCGAGCTGGATGGCGCTGTTGGCGTTGATCCGGTCGGTCATCCCCACGTTGTCCAGCGGCGCGGTCGGCTTCATGGCGAAGTCCTGCACCCAGGTCATCCGGGTGCCGTCGGGCTCCTCGGTGTAGCGCCAGTGGATCCGCATGTACTCGAACGGCCCGGTCTCCACCCGGTGCGCCCGGACCTGCCGGCTCACCGGGTCGGCGGTGCGTTCGCTGACCCAGCTCCAGGACACGTCGTTCTCGTCCGGGTGCATGGTGAGCCGGAACCGCACGGTGTGCCCGTCGCGGTGCAGGATCTCCACCACCGCGTACTCGGTGAACAGCTCGGTCCAGTTCTCCACGTCGTTGGTGATCTCCCAGACCAGTGGCAGCGGCGCGGAGATCAGCACGCTGTTCTCCGTGTGCCCCGGCGGGTCGACCCGGCGGGCGACCAGGTCCGCCACCGCCGGGATGGTGAGCTGCCCGGCCTGTTCCGGGATGCGCACCTGCCACCGGTCGGCGACCACCGCGGAGAGTTCCAGCAGGGCGAGCGAGTCCATGCCCAGCTCCTCCAGCGACGCGGCGGGCGCCCGGGCCGCGGCGTCGGCGTCCAGTCCGCAGTTGGCCACCAGGATGTCGGTGATCTCGGCGGCCAGTGGGCGACCATGGGTGACGGTCATCGGGTCCTCCTGTGGGATGCCTCGGGCTCCGCGGCGGGCGCGGAGCGGGATGCGGGGGTGGCCGTCGGCCGCGCGGGCGCCGGCTTGGACGCGGCGAGCAGGCGGTCGACCAGGCCGGTGGTGTAGCGGCCCTTGCGGAAGCCGGCGTCGTCGAGCACCCGCCGGACGAAGGGGATGGTGGTGCGCATGCCGGGCCCGGCGATGTCGAACTCGTCCAGGGCGCGTTCCAGCCGGTTCAGCGCTAGCTCCCGGTCCGGCGCCCAGACCACCACCTTGGCCAGCAGGGAGTCGTACCAGGGGCCGACCAGATAGCCGGTGCTGGCGTGGGTGTCCACCCGGGTGAACGGGCCGCCGGGTGGCACGAAGCGCTCCAACCGGCCGGGGGTCGGGGCGAAGTTCCGCTCGGGGTCCTCGGTGTTGACCCGGCACTCCACCGAGACGCCGTGCAGCCGGATCTCCTCCTGCCGCAAGCGCAGCGGCACCCCGGCGGCGATGTGCAACTGCTCGTGCACCAGGTCCACCCCGGTGATCATCTCGGTGACCGGGTGCTCCACCTGGATCCGACAGTTGATCTCCAGGAAGTGGAACCGTTCCTCGGCGTCGACCAGGAACTCCAGCGTGCCGGCGCCGACGAAACCGACCTCCAGGGCGCCGCGCAGCGCGGCCTCCGCGATGGTGTCCAGCGTGGCGGCGGAGAGCGCCGGCGCGGGGGCCTCCTCGACCAGCTTCTGGTGGCGCCGCTGCACCGAGCAGTCCCGCGTGCCCAGGTGCACCCCGTTGCCGTGCCCGTCGCAGAGCACCTGCACCTCGACGTGCCGGGCCTCGGTGAGGTACCGCTCGACGTACACCCGGTCGTCACCGAACGCGGCCTGCGCGGCGGCCCGGGTGCGGGCGTACGCCCGGGGCAGCTCGCCCGGCCTGCGTACCACCGTCATCCCCCGTCCTCCGCCGCCGGCGGCGGCCTTGACGATCACCGGGTAGCCGATGCTGGCGGCCACCTCGACCGCCGCGGCCACCGTCGCCACCGGGGCGACGCTGCCCGGCGGCAGTGGCAGTCCGGCGCGACTCATCAGGGCCCGGGCCGAGGATTTGTCGGCCAGCGCGGCCATCACCGACGGCGGCGGGCCGATGAACGTCAGCCCGTTGTCGACGCAGATCTCGGCGAAGTCGGCGTCCTCGGAGAGGAACCCGTAGCCGGGGTGGACGGCCTGGGCGCCCACCTGCCGGGCCGCCTCCACGATGGCCGCGGCGTTGAGGTAGCTGCGGCGGCTCGACGCCGGCCCGATCCGCACGGCCTGGTCGGCGAGGCGTACCGCCGCCGAGTCGGCGTCCGCCGCGGAGTAGACCACCGCGGTACGGACCCCGAGTTCCCGGCAGGCACGCAGCACCCGCAGCGCGATCTCGCCCCGGTTGGCGATCAGCACGGTCTCGAACATGACCCACCCACCCGCGCCATCAGGCCGGATCCAGCTCGACCAGCGGCTGGTCGTACTCGACCGGTTGGCCGTCCTCGACCAGCACCGCCACCACCCGGCCCGCGCGCTCGGCGCTCACCTCGTTCATCAGCTTCATCGCCTCCACGATGCCGACCACCTGACCGGCCCGGACCAGGTCGCCCACCGCGACGAACGGCGCCGCGCCCGGTTCCGGCGCCCGGTAGAAGGTCCCGACGATCGGGGCCCGTACCGCGTTGCGGCTGGGCTCCGGCGCGGCCGGTCGGACCGGCGCGGCCGGCGCGGCGCCGTTCGTCGGCCGGGCCTCGCCGCCGCCGGTCGCGGCGGGCGTGGGCGGCGCGGCGCCGGGGTGCCACTCCACCTCGAGCACGGCCGGGCCGCTGCGCAGGCGGATCCGCCGCACCGGACCGGCCAGCTCCGCGACCAGCTGCCGCGCCTGCCGGCGCAGACCGGCCAGCACCTCCTCGCCGGCCGGCCCGACGCCGGGTCGGGCGGTGTCCGGCCGCACTGCCGGGTCGGGGCGGACGTCGCCCTTCCCGGCGGCCCCGTGCCGCTCCGGGCGCGCGCCGTCGTGTCCGGCGGGCGGCTCCGGGTCGGGGCGGGCCCCGGTCGCGCGACCGTCCGGGTCGGCGCCGTCGGGGTGGCTCGCGCCGTTGCCGGACGGCTCGGCGGTACGCACGGCCCCGTCCGCGGCCGGTCCGGCGGTCACCGGGCACCCGCCCGGATGCCGGCGCGCGCCGCGCCGAAGCGTCGGAACCGTTGCCGGCGTCGCCGGATGAGCGTCGCGGTCGGCACGTCGAGCAGTGGCAGCAGATTGGCCAGCAGCGCGGCGCGCAGCCGGCGGGCGGTCTCCGCCGGGTCGTCCTGCGCGGCCGCCGCCGGCTCCGGCACCACCTCGTCGACCACCCCGAGTCGACACAGGTCCGGGGCGGTCAGCCGCAGCGCGCGGGCCGCCTGCGGCGCCGCGGAGCGGTCCGGCCAGAGGATGGCCGCGCAGCCCTCCGGGCTGATCACCGAGTAGACGGCGTGCTGGAGCATCAGTACCCGGTCGGCGACCGCCAGCGCCAGCGCCCCGCCGCTGCCACCCTCGCCGGTGATCACGGCGACCACCGGTGTGGGCAGCATGGTGAGGCTGAGGATGTTCTCGGCGATGGCCGCCGCCTGCCCCTGTTCCTCGGCGCGCACGCCGGGATCGGCACCGGGGGTGTCAACCAGGGTGACGACCGGCAGGCTGAGCCGGGCAGCGAGGCGCATCAGCCGCAGTGCTTTGCGGTGCCCGGCCGGGCTGGCCATGCCGAAGTTGCGCGCCACCAGTTCGGCGGTGCTGTGCCCCTTCTGGTGGCCGATGACCATCAGGTGCCGGCCGTCGAGCCGGGCCAGACCACCGACCACCGCCGGGCAGTCGCCGCCGAGCCGGTCGCCGTGCAACTCCACGAAGCCGTCGAAGGTGGAGTCGAGGTAGTCCAGCGTGGTCGGCCGGCCGGGGTGCCGGGCCAGCCGGACGGTGTCCCAGGCGTCGCGTTCGGGCGCCGGCCCATCGGCGCCGCCCGGCTGCGCCGTGGCGGCGGCCCGGTCGGCGCCGGCCGCCGGCCAGCCGCCGCGCGGTGCGGGCTCCTGCCGGGGTACGGGCGGACGCGCCGGCCGGCCGGCGCGGGCCGCGGCGAGCAGCGCCACCAGCCGGCCGCGCAGCGAGCGGCGCTGCACCACCATGTCGACCTGCCCGTGCTGGAGCAGGAAGTCGGCGGTCTGAAACCCCTCCGGCAACGCCCGGCCGGTGACCTGGCGGATCACCCGGGGCCCGGCGAAGCCCATCCGCGCGCCGCTCTCGGCGAGCACCACGTCGGTGTTGGTGGCGAACGAGGCGGCCACCCCGCCGTAGGTCGGGTCGGTGAGCACACTGACGGTGAGCAGGCCCGCCTCGCGCAGCGCGGCGATCGCCTGGCTGACCGTGGCCATCTGCATCAGCGACAGGGCCCCCTCCTGCATGCGGGCGCCGCCGGAGGCGGTGACCAGGATCAGCGGAACCCGGTCGTCGAGCGCCTGCTCGGCGGCCCGGGTGATCAGCTCGCCCACCGCGCAGCCCAGGCTGCCGCCGAGGAACCGGAAGTCCATCACCGCCAGCGCGGTCGGCTGCCCGCCGATGGTGGCGGTGCCACAGATCACGGCCTCGACCAGGCCGGTGGCGGCCCGGGCGCCGGTGAGCCGGTACGGGTACGGCAGCACGTCGACGAAGCCGATCGGATCGAGGTCGGGCAGGTGGTCGGGCAGCGGACGGAACGAGGCAGGGTCGACGAGCTGGCGCAGCCGCTCCGGCGCGCCGAGTCGGGCGTGCGCGCCGCACTCCGGGCAGACGTCCAGGTTGCGGCGCAGCCGTTTGCGGTACAGCAGACTGGCGCAGCCGGCGCACCGGGACCAGAGCTGCTCCTCGCGCGGCGCGGTGGCGGTCACGACGACCGTCCGGTGGACGCCGCGTCGAAGCGGTAGAAGCAGTGCGCCATCGCGTCGCGCGGCGAGCGCCAGGTCGGCAGGTACGGCGACACGTACGGGCGCAGCCGGTCACTGACCCGGATGAACTCGGGGTGCCCCCGGGCCGCCTCCACCGCGCCGTGGGCCGGCTGCTCGGTCTCGAGCAGGTGCACGTAGAGGTCGTGCAGCCGGTACAGCGACCGGTGCCGGACACCGACCAGGCGCGGCAGCTCGGTCGCGTCGGATTCGGCGAAGATCTCGGCGACCCGTTCCTCGGCGGTCGGGTCGACCTTGGCGACGATCAGCGAACGGTCCATTGCTGGGCCTCCCCCCACGGCGTCCGGGCCGGCGGCGGGAAGCCCCGGACGCGCTGGACGACTGCCGACACGATGCGGCAGCCGTCGTCACGGGAGCGTCACCGTGGCCGGCCGGTTCGCGACGCTCCCTCGTGACGCTGCGTTGACGCAACCTGTGTATTGGCTAGGTGTTTCTGCAGGCCAGGGGATCGGAGCAGTCTCAACTTTTCCCAGTTCAGAAGCAATCTCATGGTTGACCGTGCGGACAGCGAGATCACTGCGCCGTTGACTGACAGTGACGGCTATTGATAATCTTCATCGCGGTCAGCCCGACGACTTCGACGGACGGGACCACGCCCGAGCACCGGGCCGCGTCCCGCGGCGCGAGTCGACAGTGGCGTCACGGGCAACCAATCCGGGGACACAGCAGACAGTCGGGACGAGCGTTCCGCAGGGGGTGCCGCCGTGGCCGCTGAACCGCCCATGCCGACCGCCGGGGACCACCCCGGCCCGGGTGTCTCGTTGCACCTGCTCGGCGGTTTCCGGCTGCTGCGCGGTACGACGCCGGTGGTGGTGCCGCGCGGGCTGCAACGGGTGATCGCGCTGATCGGGCTGCGCCCCGGCGCCACCCGCAGCGAGCTGGCCGGGCTGCTCTGGCCGGAGGCGCCGGAGGACCGGGCGCTCTCGTCGCTGCGCACCGCGCTGTGGCGGCTGCGCCAGGATCCCTGCTGCCCGATGACGATCGCCGGCGACACCGTACGGCTGGGCCCGGGTGTCCGGCTCGACGTGGACGAGCTGGTCGGCACCGCCGCCCGGGTCCGCGACGGCGGCGACCCGCGTAGCGCCGCCGGGGCGCTCGCCGCCGGCCGACACGACCTGCTGCCCGGCTGGTACGACGACTGGGTGCTGCTGGACCGGGAGCGGCTGCGCCAACTGCGCCTGCACATGCTGGAACAGGTGGCCGGGCAAAACCTGGCGGCGGGGCGGCACGGGGAGGCGTTGGAGGCGGCGCTGGAGGCGATGGCGGCCGAGCCGCTGCGCGAGACGCCACACCGGTTGGTGGTGCGCATCCACCTCGCCGAGGGCAACGCCTTCGAGGCCGTGCACGCCTTCTACGTCTACCGCGACCTGCTGCGGCGGGAGTTGCGCCTGGAGCCCAGCGCGACGATGAGCGCGCTGCTCGACGACACCCTGGCCCCGATCCGCGAGGCCAGCCGTGACGCCACCGCCGGTCGGCCGTCACCGGCCGGGCGCCGGACGTGACGGTGAGGTGACAGGGGCTGCGGCACGGTGGGCGGCACACCAGTCGTGGCTGCCGCTCCGAGGGCGGGGCGCACCGCCGGAAGGGGTCCTCATGAGCCGTCTACTCGTCGTCAGCCGGATCGTCCCGGGCGCGGAGGGAAGGGTCGCGCAGATCTTCGCCGAGTCCGACGCCACCGAACTGCCCGGCCTGACCGGGGTCACCCACCGGTCCCTGTACTGCCTGCACGACGTGTTCATCCACCTGATGGAGACCGCCGACGTCGATCCGGACGCGCTGGCCGGCGCCCGCAACCACCCGCTGTACCGGCAGGTCAACGAGCGGCTCTCCGCGCACACCTCCCCGTACGTGCCGACGTGGCGCTCGCCGCGCGACGCCATCGCCGGATGCTTCTACCGGTGGGACGCCGCGGACGCGCCGGCCCCGCACGCGGCCGGCTGAGCGGGCGGGGCCGTCGTGTCTCCCCCGCCACCGCACGTCCTGATCATCGGAGCCGGTACCGGCGGGCTGTGCCTGGCGCACGGGCTGCGCCGCGCGGGCATCGGCGTCGACGTGTACGAACGCCACCGCGACCGGGCGGACGGGCTGCTCGGGTACCGGGTCGGCATCGGGCCCACCGGCGCGCGGGCGCTGCGCGAGTGCCTGCCGCCGTCACTGTTCGCCACCTTCCTGGCCACCTGCGCCCGCCCGCCGCGCTACTTCAACGTGGTCACCCAGAAGCTGAGCGAGACCGCCTCGTTCGAGCTGCGGCCGGACGCCGGCCCGGAGCACAGCGAACACTCGGTGGCCCGGATGACCATGCGCCAGGTCCTGCTGACCGGTCTGTCCGACGTGGTGCACTTCGACAAGACCTTCGTCTCCTACGACCAGCGCGACGACGGCACGGTCACCGCGCACTTCGCCGATGGCACCAGCGCCACCGGTGACCTGGTGGTGGCGGCGGACGGCACGCACTCCGCGGTCCGCCGCCAGTACCTGCCGCACGCGGTCACCCGGGACGCCGGCACGATCAACATCGCCACCCGGATCCCGCTGGCCCCGCACACCCGCGACCTGTTGCCCGAACGGGTCCGGCAGGGCATCTCGCTGATCTTCGGCACCGGCGGGATGATGGGCGTGCTGCACGTGATGGAGTTCAAGTGGGACGCCGCCCGGGCGCTGAAACCCGGGGTGGCCGCCGCCGACGCGGCACTGCTGCGCGACTGGCCGGGGCTGTCCCACGACACCACCGTCGACAACATCAACCTGATCATCTGGAGCACCGCGCGACGGTTCCCGGCCGACGTGCTGCAGCGCCGAGGCGAGGACCTGCTCCGGGTCGCCCGGGACCTCACCCGGAACTGGCATCCGCACCTGCGGGAGCTGCTCACCCGCGCCGACGCCGGCAGCGCCCTGCCGATCAAGGTGTCCACCTCCGAGCCGGTTCCGCCATGGAAGAGCAGCACCGTCACGCTGCTCGGCGACGCCATCCACACCATGACGCCGGGTCGCGGGGTGGGCGCCAACACCGCGCTGCGCGACGCCCGCCTGCTCTGCCGCGAGCTCACCCGGGCCGCCGCCGGCGACAAGACGCTGCTCCAGGCGGTCGCCGACTACGAGGCGGCGATGGTGCCGTACGGCTTCCGACGGGTCGCCGAGTCGCTGAACCGCAGCGGCACCAACGGCGACGACCGGATGTACAAACCGGTGGTGGGGCGGATCGCGCTGCTGGGCGCCCGCGGCTACTTCGGGGTCACCAGCCGGGTGCCCCGGTTGCGCCGCAAATTCGTCGACGACTTCCACACCTACGAGGGCGACGACGACTGACCCACCGCGGCCCGGATCCCGCCCGACCCGGACTGTGCCCGGAGCCCGGGTTCGGCAACTGCCGGGCCCGGGCTCCGCCACGTCCGGGTGCCACGCTGCGTCATCCGCCGCGCACCCGCCGAGGTGGCCGTCCCACCGGTGCCATTGGACGCCGGTCCTCCCTGACGTCGCCATCGGGCGTGTGCGAAGCTGCGGCGAGTTTTTCTCGTGACTTTTCCGACTAGGTGAGAGGGAGGTTCGCCGTGGCGTGGTCTATCGGACACTCGCTGATAGTGGTACTTGCTCTACTGCTGGGCTTCGTGGCCGGCTCGTTGCTGCGCGGCCGGCAGGGCGTGCGGGGCAGCGGGCGGGGTTCGTCGATCGTGGACGGTGACCCGGTCGCCGGGCTGGCGGTGGTCTCCACCCCGGCGGCCCCGGCCACCACCGACCCGGTGCGCCCGGCGGCCACGGTGGATCCCGCCCCCAGCGCGGTCGCCGACGAGCCGAGCCCGGTCGACACGGTCACCGCGCCGGCCACGGTCACCGCCGGCGCCACGCCGGACGGATTCCCGCCGGCCGAGGCTCCGAGCACGGTCGACCCGGCCGACATGGCCCTGACCGACGCACCGGTGGACGAGGTGGCAGCGACCCCGACCGTCATCTCTCCGCGGCCGGCCCCGGAAGCCGAGCGGTTCGACAGCGATGTCGCGCCCTCCGACTCGACCGCGCCCGCGGAGGTCACCCCGGTGACCGACGCGGAGCCCACGGCGGTCGAGGCCGCACCGGTCGAGAACGCGCCCGTCGCCGAGCAGCCGGTCGAGAACGCGCCCGTCGCCGACGAGCCGGTCCAGGTCGCGCCCGTCGCCGACGAGCGGTCGCACGATCGGGTCGCCGACGTGGCCGACGCACCGGTGGCCGCAACGACCCCGGTCGCCGAGCAGCCGGCGGACGTCCCGATGACGGTGGCGGCAGAGCCGACCGCCGCGACGGTTGCCGCCGAGCCGGCGGTTGCCGCCGAGGAGCCGGCCCGGCCGGTGGTGGCCACCCCGCCGGTCCGGCCGACCACCGCCGCCACCCCGCCGGTCCGCCCGGCGGGCGCCACCCTGCCCGCCACCGGTGACAGCGACCCGGACGCGCCGGCCGACGACTTCCGTCGGATCCAGGGCGTCGGACCGAAGATGGCCGCGGCGTTGCAGGCCGCCGGGGTGCGCACCTACCGGCAGCTCGGCGATCTGGACGAGCCGGCCCTGCGCGACCTGATCCGGGCCGCCGGTCTGCGGGCCGCGCCGGGGCTGGCCAGTTGGCCGCAGCAGGCCCGGGTGCTGGCCGGCGCGGGTGACGAACTGGCCGGGGTGCTGCCGGGCGACGCCCAGGGCTGAGTTCCCCACCGTCCCGGTGGGCCGTCCTCGGACGGTCCACCGGGACGGACGCCGAGCCGATCAGGCAAAACAGGCATATGCCGCGTGGGGCGGCGCGCTCCTCGCTACCGTCGGTCGGGGTGGGTCGGACGGCCCACCGAGCCGACCGGCACCGCAGGAGCAGCCCGTGCACGTCGCCGCTCCGGAGCCTGACCCCCGACGGGCCCGTCCCCCGCTGCGCGACCCGGAGGCCCCGCGCCGGGTGACGCTGCTCGAACTCTTCTTCGACCTGGTCTACGTGGTCGCGCTCGCGCTCATCTCGCGCGGGATGGTCAAGGACCTGGACTGGCACCAGGCCGGTAAGGCGCTGATCCTGCTGTCCGCCGTCTGGTGGACCTGGGCGATCACCACCCTGGTCACCGACATGTACGACCCGGAACGCACCGAGATCAAGCTGCTGATCGTCGCGGTGATGGCTGGCGCGCTGCTGATGACCACCGCGATCCCGGGGGCGTTCGGTGCCCGGGGAATCGTCTTCGCCGCCACCTACGTGGCGATCCACCTGGGGCGCGGACTGTTCCTCATGCCAATGGTGCGCCACGAGCCACAGACCCAGAAACGGGCGGCGCGGATCTTCGTCTGGTTCGCCGTTTCGGCGGTGCCCTGGATCGCCGGCGCCTACGCCAGCGACAACGCCCGACTGGCGCTCTGGTCGCTCGCGCTCGCCATCGACTACGGCGGCTTCCGGCTGGCGTACCCCGTCCCGGGGCTGGGCGTGGTGCCCACCGCCCAGCGCAACGTCACCGCGGAGCACCTGTCCGAGCGGTACCAGCAGTTCTTCATCATCGCCCTGGGCGACGCCATCCTGACCATCGGCACCATGTTCAGCCTGGCCCACTCCGAGGCGGAGAACATCGGCGCCTTCGCCGTCGCCTTCCTCACCACCCTGCTGCTCTGGCGGATCTACGTGCACAAGTCCGGGGAGCTGCTGCCGGAGGCCATCCAGGTGTCGCGCTCGCCGAGCAAATTCCTGTTGACGGCGCCCTACACCCACCTGCTGATGGTCGCGGGGGTGGTGACGACCGCGGCCGGGTTCGACCTGGTGCTGCACGAGCCGACCGGACACACGCCGCCCGCCTGGCTGGCGGTGATCCTCGGCGGCCCGGCGCTGTTCCTGCTCGGACGGTCGGCCTTCGAGTACGAGGTGTTCAGCCGGGTCTCGTTGTCCCGCCCCGGCGGCCTGCTGGCGCTGCTGACCGTCGCGCCCGCGGCGCTGTTCCTGCCGCCGGTCTTCGCCTCGCTCGGCGGCATGCTGGTGCTGGCCGGCGTGGCGCTGGCGGACTTCCGGCGCAGCCGTGGCCGCCCGCCGGAGGCTCCCGCCCCGCCGCACTGACCCCCCGGTCAGGCCCCGGCCAGGAGGCGGCCCGCGTCCGGGACGTACGGGTCCACGCCGAGGCCGATGAGCAGCTGGTGCACCGTGGCGGTGGCCGCGGTGATCACCGGACGCCCCAGGCGCGCCTCCACCTCCGGCACCGCGGCCAGCGACGGCAACTGCACGCAGGCGGACAGGACCACGGCGTCCACGTCGGTCAGGTCGAGCCGGTCGGCCAGTTCCACCAGGCGCCGCGCCGGGATCCGACCCACCGCGACGTTGTCCGGCTCGGCCAGGCTGACCGCCTCGGTCACCCGTACCCCGTGCCCGGCGAGGTAGCCGGCCACCGTCGCGGTCAGCGGCGGCAGGTAGGGCGCGATGAGCGCGACCCTGCGGGCGTTCAGTGCGCGCAGCCCGGCGACCAGCGCGCCGGCGCTGGTCACGACCGGCATGCCGTGCCCGGCCCGGGTGGCGGCGCGGACCAGTCGCCGCTCGGCCCGCTCGTGCGCGCCGGCCCCCGCGCACATCACCGCGACCAGGCAGGCGTACGCGAGCACGTCGCAGCGGGCATCGGCCAGCTCGGCGGCGCACCGGACGCTGGACCGGTTCATCCGGGCCAACTCGTCCGGGGTCACCCGGTGCAGCCGGACCCGGCTGGCGTGGGTGGTGAAGTGGACCGTCGGGTCGACGACCTCCCGGCGGCGCAGCATCGCCGGAATCTCGGTCTCCATGGTGGTGTTCGAGCTGGGCACCACCAGGCCGATCCGGTAACCGGTCACACCAGCGCCCCGGCGTACGCCCGGACCCGCAACCGCTGCCCGGCGGTGGCGCCGAGGCGCACCTGGAGGCCGAGCGGCGCGGCGGCGCGGCGCACCTCGTCCACGTGCAGCGAGCCGTGCCGGTCCACGGTGAGCACCGGCGGCTCCTCCAGCTCACCCTCGGGGGCGTGGAAGGAGAGCAGGGTGACCGACGTGGTGAGGTACCCCGGATAGGCGGCGCGTGCCACCGCCTCCTCGGAGTGGGCGAGCACCACCAGGTCGTCCACGTGTGCGAAGTCGGCGGCGAGCGGATGGGCCTTCCAGTGCGCCGGTTCCTCGACGGCGCCGGTCAGATGCCGGGACCGGTTCGCCGAGGTGATGTAGAGGTGGTCCGACCCGGACTCGGCGAGCGCCCGCTCGAAGAAGGCGTTGGACGGGCAGGCGATCCCGGGCGCGATCACCTGGGTGGTGCGCAGCCCGCCGTCCAGCTGGGTGAGGTGCGCGGCCAGCCGGTCCACCGCCGGGCCGCGGAAGCCGAACGGACCGGTGTCGTAGAGGGTGTCCATCAGTGCGCGGACCCGGGCCTGCGGCAGCCGGGGCGAGATCCGGGACCAGTCGAACATCGCCGGTATCCGGTCGGCGGCGGTGGTGATGCTGCCGACCTGGTCGACCGGCCGCCCCTTGGCCAGGTTGACCCGGCGCACGGTGGCGGCGTCCGGGCGGGTGACGATGACGTAGAAGTTGGCGAAGGCGGCCGCGACGATCGCACCGCCGGCCAGCGCCCGCGCCGCCGCCGCGACGTCCTCGGCGCGGTCGATGTACAGGGTCGGTGTCGCGGCGTCCATGGCTCCTCCTCGGCTGGGCCGTGAGCCAGTTCTACGTCGCCGGGGCCGTACCGCGGTGGGGTCCGTCGTCGATCCGATAGCCGACGGTTGGCACCCCGGGCGGGTGGCCGATGCGCGGCCGTACCGACGGTGGGCGACATCGGCCGGACGGACGACCGCGGGCGGTCACCACATCCCCGATCGAGCACGATCCCGGCGGCGGGTGCCCGCCCTGTCGCGGGGAGGCGTGGGGCCGGCGACCGCCTGCCACCGTTAGCGATTCGACGCGATTGGGTACAACGCCTGCACCTCGATCCACCACATTCCCCCAGGAGGCAGCGATGCGCGGCACCTCGATACTCGGAGTAATCGTCGTGATCTGGCTGATCATCGGCGCGATCGCCGCCGGTCAGCGCGGCTACTACAGCGGCGACGACACCAACTGCGCCGAGGCCGGCACCATCCTGGTCACCATCGTGGCCGGGCCGCTGAACTACATCGGCGCCAACCCCAAGGTGGACTGCGCACTGCCCCAGCCGTCCAAGTAGGACCCAAACGCCCCGGCCCGCGCCCCCGTTGGGGCGCGGGCCTCCTGCTGTCCCCCCGCGCTCCCCCGCCTCGATCATGCAGTTGGCGGTCTCCGCCTCGGCGCCGCCAACTTCAAGAAATCCGGGTGTACTCCGCCTGCCTTCGATCCTCCGGCGCACACCCTCTCGGGCGTCCTAGGAGGCTGGATTGCTGGACCCCGTCGCGTTTGTCGGCGGCGAGGCCGGGAACCGACCGGCGTCGGTGGCCGGACGGGACAACGGGGAGCGCGGCATGCAGATCGGCTACAAGCTTGCCTCGGAGGGGTACGGGCCGCAGGAGATCATCCGCCAGGCCGTCCGGGCCGAGCAGGTCGGTTTCGACTTCGTGGAGATGAGCGACCACTACCACCCCTGGCTGGAGGCGCAGGGCCACTCCTCGTTCACCTGGAGCGTGCTCGGCGCGATCGCGGCGAAGACCAGCACCCTCAAGCTGGCCACCGGCGTCACCTGCCCGACCGTCCGGTACCACCCGGCGATCATCGCGCAGGCGGCGGCGACCATGGCGCTGGTCTCGGACGGGCGGTTCACCCTCGGCGTGGGCGCCGGCGAGCGACTGAACGAGCACGTGGTCGCGCAGGGCTTCCCCAGTGTCCGGGGCCGACACGAGCGGCTGCACGAGGCCTTGGAGATCATCCGGCTGCTCTGGCAGGGCGGCTACCAGTCCTACGAGGGCCGGCATCTCCAACTGGAGGACGCCCGGATCTTCGACCTGCCGGACAACCCGCCGCTGATCGCCGTGGCGGCCAGCGGTGCGGCGTCGGCGGAGATGGCCGCGCGGCTGGGTGACGGGCTGTTCGCCACCGAGCCGGAGTCGTCCATCGTCGGCGACTACCAGCAGGCCGGTGGGCGGGGGCCGTGCTACGCCGAGGTGCCGCTGGCCTGGGCCACCGACGAGCAGGAGGCGGTGCGGGCGGTGCTCGAGACCAGCAGGTGGATGGTCACCGGTTGGAAGGTGATGAGCGAGCTGCCCAACCCGGTCAACTTCGACGCGGCCAGCTCCCACGTCGAGGAAAAGCACATCCGCCAGCTCTTCGCCGTCGGACCGGACCCGCAGGCGCACGTGGCCAAGGTCCGGTCGTACGTCGACGCGGGATTCGACCACATCGTGCTGCAGAACGCCGGGCCCGACCCGGACGGCTTCCTGGACTTCTTCGCCGCGGACCTGGCGGAGCCGCTGCGCGCGCTGGGCTGAGGCACCGCCCGGCGGAACGGGTCCGCCGCCCGGTCGATCACGAGGATCGGCCGAGCGGCGGATGCGTTCCGCGGGTACCGCCAGGATCAGCGGAAGCAGTGCGCGATCGGCACCGCGCTGCCCTCGCAGTTGGTCGGCTCGTTGTCGACGACCGCGCTCTCGTCATCGATCTTGACCTGGCCGTGCTGGGCGAAGATGCCGCCCGGCTTCACCGTCGCCGCGTTGCGGATGACCTTGCTGGTGTAGATCGACACCGTGCCCGCGGTCGCGTAGATCCCGCCGCCCTTCGAGGCGGCGCCGGCCGCCTCGTTGCCGGTCACGTCGCTGCCACGAACCAGCAGGTTCGACTTGTCGGCGTAGATGCCGGCACCGAGCCCGTGGGTGGTGTTGTTGTCGACCACGCTGTCGTCGAGCGGCAGCAGGCCCTTGACCGTGGAGATGCCGCCGCCGTTGACGGTGGAGGTGTTGCCGCGAATGGTCATCTTGCGCATCACCAGCACCGCGTCGGAGTTGGCGGCGCCGCCACCGATCTGCGCGGTGTTGCGCAGCAGTTCGCTGTCGTAGACCTTGGTCCGGGCCGAGAAGCTGGCCAGCCCGCCACCCTGCGCCGCGCTGTTGTGCTCGAAGGTGCTGGTCTCCACGTCGGCCGCGCCCCGGTAGTTGCCGAGCCCGCCGCCGTAGCCGTTCGCGCTGTTGCGGTGGAACTCCGAGCGCTTCAGCGTCAGCACACCGCCGTTGAGCAGGCCCCCGCCCTTGCCCGCGGCGCCGGCGGCGCTGTTGCCGACGAACGTGCAGTCGGTGACCACCATGTTGCCGTCGTTGAAGACCCCGCCGCCGCCGCCCTCCGGCGAGAGCGAGGTGCTCTGGGTGACGGTGACCCGCTCGAGAACGGCGGTGGCGCCGTGCACCACGTGCACGCTGCCGCCCTCGATGGCCGACCGGCCGTTGTGCAGCTTCACGTCCCGCAGCGTCAGCTCGCCGCCGTCGCGGACCGTGAAGAAGCGGAACGCCGCGGCCTGCGCCTCGCGGGCGATCGTGGCGCCGGCGCCGTCGATGACGATGGGCTGGTAGATCACCGGCAGGCCGGCGGTGTCGTCGGCCGGGTTGTGCGGCGGGGCGTCCGCGTCGCCGGGGGTCTCCGCGGCGTCGGCCGCCTCCCGGGCGTCGCGGATCCCGCCGTCGTACTGGTCGATTTCGTGGAACGCCTCGCTGAGCGTGTACGTGCACTTGCTCGCGAGCCGCAGCTCGGCCCCACCCTCGGCGTTGGCCTGCACCAATGCCGCCACCAGCTTGGCCGAGTCGCAGGGCACCGACACCACGCCCCGCTTGCCGGTGCCGGGAGGGTGCTCCCGGGCGTCGGCGCCGTCCTCCTGGCCCCTGTCCCGCTCCGGGCGCTTGCCCTCGTCGCCGCCCCGGGGGTCGTCGTTCCGGGCGGCCGAGGCCAGCCGGCCCAGGTCCGGGAAGGAAAGGTCGCGGTCGGCGGCGGCGGCGACACCGGCGACACCGGCCGCTCCGACCACCAGGCTCCCGGCCAGGAATCCACCGGCTAAGAACCATCGGGACCGCCGGCGGTGTCGTGCCGGGCGGTCTCCTCCTCGGTATGTGGACATCAAGGTGCCTGCCTTCCTGCCTGCGATGACGTGACCGCGCGCCGATCCGGGCGCGGGGTGCTCGACGTACCGCCGACCACCAAAGGCCACGATAAAGCCGCAATACGGACAGCAACGCGTGAACATGAATAGTGCTGGCATTCACCTTCAAAAGGGTCGACGCGTCATGGCTGACTGACAGCGCGCTCAGCCCCCGACGTGAATGCCGGGGCGCCGCGACCGGTCCGGCTCGGTGCGACGAATGATCTCCCGTACCACCGGCGGGGTGTCGCCCCGGCCGAGGATCAGATACCGCAGCAGGTGCGCGATGGGGCTTCCTTCGGACCACTCGAAGTGGGCGTGTGGCCGGACGCCGGTGGCGTCGCGCAGCGCCAGCAGGATCGCTGCGATCGCGTTGGGCGCCGCCGGGCTGCTGGCCCGCAGCACCCGGAAGCCACCCACCTCCACCCCGTGCACCCGCAGCACGTGGCTGAACTCCGACGGGTCGACCACGTCGATCTCCAGGAACAGCACGTCGGCGGCACCGGGCACCGGGTTCATCCCGCGCTGCGCCCGCTCCTTGACGGTGTACTCCTTCACCGAGCCGCCCTGCCGCTTGTTCGCGATCAGGTTCAGTCGCCCGTCGTGCGCCAGCGACTCGGCGATGAACCGGCGGGCCGGTTCGTCGAACTCGATCCGCTCGGCGCGCAGCTCGGTGGTCCGGGAGACCCGGGAGACCAGCGAGACCGCGATGATGCCGAGGATGAACAGCACCGAGATGGTGATCCCGTCCGGCTGCTCGATGACGTTGTCCAGCAGCGCGTACAGCAGCACCAGGGTGAGCACGGTGAAGCCGACGGTGGCGGCCCGGCGGTGGTGGCGGAACGCGGAGATGGTCACCGCCATCGCGCCGGAGACCATCATCGCCAGGATCCCGGTGGCGTACGCGCCGGCCTGGGCGTTGACGTCGGCCCGGAAGGCGATGGTGATGGCGACGCTGATCAGGGTGTAGACGATGACCACCGGCCGCACCGCCCGGCCCCACTCCGGCGCCATCCCGTACGAGGGCAGGTACCGCGGCACGATGTTGATCAGACCGGCCATCGCCGAGGCGCCGGCGAACCAGAGGATCAGCACACTGCTCACGTCGTAGACGGTGCCGAAGCCCTCACCGAGGTACGTGTGCGCGAGGTGGGCCAGCGCCCGACCGTTCGCGGCGCCGCCCGGGCGGAACTCCTCGGGCGGGATGAGCACGGTGGTCACGAAGGTGGTCAGGATCAGGTACACCGACATGATCAGCGCGGCGGTGGTGAGCAGCCGTCGGGTGTTGCGGATCCGGGCGGTCAGCCGGGCCTCGGAGTCCGCGCCACGTGCCGCGACCAGGGGCATCATGCTGACGCCGGTCTCGAAGCCGGAGAGCCCCAGCACCAGCAGGGGAAAGGCCAGCACGGCGGTGAGCAGCACGTCACCGGGCCCCCCGGCGTCGGCCCTCAGCGCGGCCGTCCAGTCCGACAGGGTGCCGGGGTCGGCGCCGATCCGGGCCACCGCGACCGCCACGATGACGGCGTTGAGCACCAGGAAGACCGCGACCAGTGGAATGGCCACCACCACGGCCTCGCGGAAGCCGAGCAGGAACACCCCGCCGAGGATGAGCAGCAGCGCGACGGTCACCAAGACCGGGACGAACTGGCCGTGCAGGACGTCGGGCAGGTACGGGTTCTCCAGCAGGTGCACCGTGGCGTCGGCCGAGGAGAGGGTGATCGTGATGATCCAGGAGGTGGCCACGAAGCCGAGCAGGACCAGTACGAAGACCTTGCCCCGCCAGAACGGGAGCAGCCGCTCCAGCATCGCCACCGAGCCCTGTCCGTGCGGGCTCTCGTGGGCCACCCGCCGGTACATGGGCAGCATCCCGAACAGGGTGAGCGCGACGATCAGCAGGGTGGCCAGCGGGGAGAGCGCGCCGGCGGCGACGGCCGCGATGCCGGGCAGGTACGACAGGGTGGAGAAGTAGTCCACCCCGGTCAGGCACATCACCTGCCACCAGGCGTGCGTACGCTCCTGCTCCGTGCTGGCTTCCGGGCCGATGGGCTGCACCCGGTGCTCGAAGAGCCACCGGCGCAGTTGCCCACCCGCCGGCACCGGTCGGACCGGGCTCGGCACCCGCTCCGGGACGACCACCCCGCTGCGTCCACCGCGTTCGGGGCGGGCCGGGTCGCGGGCCGCGCGCAGGGCCGGGTCCTGCCCGGCCGGCGGGCGCCGGCGCCCGTGCCCGCGTCGCGCCTTCGCCCCGTGTTCGTCACCCATGGTCCGTCCCGCCCTCGAAGATCCTGATCCGACGGTAGGCCGTGCCCGCCGAGCCTCCCGGCGGAACCGGGGAAGCGGGTGCCGTCCTCAGGATGCGTCCCGGCCGGCGAACAACCGGGCCAGGCCGGACGGGTCGGCCACGGTGACCGTCGCCCCCGGGTGGCGGGGCCACGCCGTGGGTGCCAGGGCGGGCACCGGCGTGCCGAACCGGAGGCAGAGCCCGCCGGCGGTGCTGCTGCCGAAGGTCACTCCGCCGTCGGCCAGCGACAGGTGCGGGCCGATCGCGCGCCACCAGCGGTACGGACCACTGGCCTCGACGCCGGTCACGTTGTCGCGGGTGGTGCGCAGCCGCCATGGGCCGTACCGGATGAGCACCTCCCGGTCCGTGACGGCGACCCAGGCGGTCGCCGGCCGCACGCCGAGCAGCGCCAGCGCCGGTCGGAACACCGGGTCGAAGCGGAACGGGAACCGCCGCCCGTCGGTGCCGGTCACGCGTGACCGGGCCGGCTGATGGGGCGCGGCACCGAGCCGCCCGGCCGCAGCGGGCCGGGCCGGGCGGGCCGGGGTCGCGCGGCGGGGCGGCGCCGGGCCAGAACGGTCATGCCCGGGGGCGTACCCGGTCCGGGCCGCCCGACACCCCGCGCCCGCCGCCCCCGTCGGGTGCGGACGCGGCCCCCGGGTCGACACGGGCCGGTGGGCCGGCCGGCACCCCCCGGGCCGGCCGGCCCACTCCCCCGCCCGCCCGTGCGGGACGGGTGGCGCCCGGGCGGGTCGGCGTGCCCCCGCCCGGTGCCGCGGTCAGTCGGTCAGTGCCAGCCGACCGGCCAGCCACGCGACCCGGTCGTCCCGGGTGTCCGTGCCACCCAGGTCGTGTTCGGCCCGCTCGTACAGCGACACCCGGGCCGCCGGCGCGGCGGCGGCGAAGGCGGCGCGGGTCGCCGGGCCGACGAAGCGGTCGTCGCCGGCGAACTGGAAATACGCGCCGGCACCGAGCGGCCCGACCACGTCCACCGGGTCGAGTCCGGCGAAGACGGACCGGTAGGCGGGCTTCGCCTCGGCCGGCAGGTGCAGCCAGTACGCGTCGAACCAGTTGGCCCAGGTGGCATCCGGTGCGAGCAGCACCGCCGTGCGCAGCGCGGGCTCCCGGGCGGCCAGGTCGACGGCGTACATCGCGCCGTAGTCGTGCCCGACCACGGCCGTGCGCCGCCGGTCCACCCCGGGCTCAGCGAGCAGCGTCCGGTACGCGGCCCGCACGGCGTCGAGCTGGGCCACGACCGCGGCCCGGTCCCGGGCGTCGCCGACCGGGTCGCCGGCCCACGGGAAGGTCAGCTGCGGCAACACCGACACCACGCCCCGGCTGGCGAGCGCGGTCGCCTCGGCCAGGAACTCGGTGCGGTCCTGGCTGGCGTTGCCCGGCTCGAACCAGTGCAGGTACAGCGTTGCGGCCAGCGCGGCCGGACGGGCCGGGCGGGCCGGCCGCACCAGGTACGCCCGGACGGGTTGCCCGCCGGGCACCGCGATCTCGATGTCGCGGACCAGGACGGCGTCCCGACGCGCGGCGGCGTCGGGCGCGTCGGCGACGGCCCTGGGTACGCCGGCGACCGCGCCGGTGACCAGGAGCAACGCCGTGGACAGGAGTACGGACAGTCGACGCACGAGCCACCTCCGTCAGTTGTTAAACGTGTTTCATAAGTGATGACGGTAGGATGTGCCGGGCGGCGGGTCAAGACGAGGGAACGGTCGGGAGATGGCGACGATCGGACAGGACGGGCACCGATGAGTCCGGTGCCGCCGCTGGAACCGGGCCTGCGGCTGGCCGTCGCGCTGCTGCACAGCTACTGGGTGCTCCAGGAGCCCGCCGACCGGCTCAGCGTGCCGGCCATCCGGGCGACCGCGCGGGAGCTGGGCTTCCACCAGATCGCGGTGGGGCTGCGCGACGAGGACCTGCCGCACCTGCGCGCGCTGCGCGAGCGGCTCTACGCCGTCTTCGCGGCGCCGACACCGGCGGACCGGGTCGCCACGCTCAACACCGTGCTGACCGGCGTCAGCGCCGGCACCGTCGTCGAGGCGGACGCCGACGGCGGACTGCGGCTCGCACCGGCACCCGCGTCGGTGCCGATCGGCGCGTTCGCCGCGCTGGTCACCGGCGCGCTGGCCCGGGCCGTGGTCAACGGCGGGCCGGACCGGCTCGGAGTCTGCGCCGCCGACCCGTGCCGGGCGCCGTACCTGGACCGCACCCGCTCGGCGCGACAACGCTACTGCTGCGAACTGTGCAACAACCGGGCCGCCGCGGCGGCCTACCGCAGCCGGTCCCGCCGCGGCTGACCTTCGTCGGCCCGCTCGTCCCGACGGGACGCGTCCCCGCGCTGCGCTCCCCCCAGGGCGCAGCGCGGGGACCCCCCGTCCCGGCTACTGCAGGAACGCCCCCAGGGGCGAGAGCAGCAGCCGGCCGAGCGCCGCGGCGTTGTCGTCCAGCCGCGTGCGCTCACACTCTCGGGCGTGCGGATCGTGCCGGCAGCGCCAGATCTTCTGCGCGTTGCGCCAGGCCACATCGCGGGTGTACTCGACCAGCTCCCCCTGGTACCAGTCGTCGATGTCGCCGTTGAGCATGTCCAGGAGCAGCTGCCACCGCTCCAGATAGCCCCGGCGCAACCCGGGGATCTTGTCCGCGAAGATGTTGTTGATCTCGAGGTAGTCGTGGTGCTGGTCGCTGCCGTCCACCGGCTCGGACTCCAGGTGGTCGAACGTGGTGACCAGGGCGAACGGCAGGTCGAAGTTGATGTGCGCGTTGACACCGGCCGCCGCCGAGGGCAGCGGGCGGGCGTCCGGGCCGCACATGCGCTCGAACAGGCACGACCACGCCTTCGGGGTGCCCGGGCTGGAGTCGGTCCACAGTCGCATCGCGTCGAAGTAACGGGCGGCGAACTCCACGTCCAACCGGGACAGGAACACCGGGTCGACGAAGCGGTCGTCGTACAGGCCGTCCAGCACGCTGCTGGTGATGGTCAGGTAGAGCTTGTTGAAGTCGGCCAGCGGGCAGCTCGCCTCCAGCGGAGGCAGTCGGACCAGCAGGTCTTGAAGCTTGGTGAGGTGGTCGACCACCGCCGGCACGTCGGCGGGGTGGTCGGCGAGCAGGTCGACGATGTCCCGGTGCACGGGCCCCCAGACCGGTTCGGTCATCTCTCCTCCATGGTGGTCCGCGGCACCCCCGTGCCGCCGTCGGCGGAGCTCAGCTTTCCAGCCGGAACCTGTCCGCCGAATCAGTAGAACGACGTATCCCGGCGCACACGGCGGCGGATACGTGGGTGGGTCAGCCGCGCCGGTTGCGCAGGTGGATCGCGCTGGCCTGGACGCGGGTACGGACCTGGAGCTTGTCGAAGATGTGCGACACGTGCACGCCGATGGTTCGCTCGCTGATGAACAGCCGCTGCCCGATCTCCCGGTTGGTCAGCCCCTCGGCGACCGCGGCGAGCACCTCGCGCTCGCGGGCGGTGAGCACGGCCAGCTCGTCGTCGACCGGCGTCGCCCTCCCGGCGGCGGCCGGCGCCGAACGCTGCTCCAACGACACCCGCGCCCGGCCGGCGAGTTCCCGGATCTCCGAGGTCAACGGCACCGCACCCAGCCCCTGCGCCACCGCGTACGCCTCGCGCAGCAGCTTGCCGGCGGTGGCCACCCGGCTGCGCCGGGCCAGCAACGCCTCGGCCTGCCGCAGCCGGGAGTACGCCGCCGGGTAGGGGTGGTTGCGCCGGTCCCACTCGGCGACCGATCGGGCCCACAGCTCCGGGTCACTGGCGTCGAGACGGCTCACCTCGGCGGCGCAGAGCGCCAGGAAGGCGTCCACCACCGAGCGCACCGGACGGGCCGCGTCACGGCTCTTGCGGGCCACCCGCTCGGCCACGTCCCGCAGCCGGCGTACCGCGGTCGCGTCCACCGGCACGGCCCGGCCGGCGTGCGCCTCGGCCTCGGCGCGCAACCCGTGCCAGACCAGCGCGGCGAGGATCGTCACGTCGTCGGAGCGGCTCTCGGTCAGGCCACGCTGCACCGCCTGCCGCGCCAGGTCGTGCCGGCCCTGCCACATGGCCAGGCCGGCGCGCAGGGTGAGCAGCGGGATGACGTGCCGGGCGCCGCCGCCGGCGAGCACCGTGGCCACCGCGTCCAGGTCCCGGTCGGCGGCCTCGATGTCGCCGTAACCCACCGACAGCCGGCAGCGGGCGAGCAGCAGCTCCACGGCGTCCGCGCCGGACGGGCGGTGCCGCAGCGCCGCGGCGACCACCTTCTCCGCCTCTGCCCACTGGCCCACCCGGAACAGCCCGTTGGTGGCGATGGCCAGCAACCGGGTCTCGAAGGTGCGGCCCAGGCCCAGCTCGGCCACCCGCTCGGCGCCCCGACGGGCCACCACCACACCCTCCTCGAGGATGTTCAGCGGACCGGTCAGCAGCTCGGCCAGGTGCAGGTACGCGCAGGCCACGTCCTCCGGCCGGCAAGCGCGCTCGGCGGTCTCCAGGGCCTCGCGCATCACGGCGAGCCCCGCGTCCGGGTCCTCCAGGTAGGCGTCGCTGAAACCGAGCGCCGCGCTGGCCAGCACTACCTCGGTGGTGGAGTCGGGCGCGGAGGCGGCCAGCTCCAGCGCCTCCCGTGCCCACCGGCCGGCGTCGGCGTAGCGCCCCAGGTGCAGGAGCAGCTCGGCCAGGTGGGCGGCGGCGGTGGCCCGGTCGCGCGGCGAGCAGTCCGCGGCCTCCAGCGCCCGCTGGTACTCCGCCTCGGCCAGCGCGGAGCGGCCGGCGGCGGCCAGGTAGCGGGCCCGGCGGATGTGCAGGGCGCAGGACGGCTGCCCGCCTTCGGCCAGCTCCTCCAGCAGGGCCAGCGCCCGGGCGTGCTCGCCACAGTGGTGGGCGGCCTCGGCGGCGTGCCCGAGCAGCTCGGCCCGGTCCACCCCGAGCGGTGTCCCGTCGGGGCTGCCGGCCATCTGCAACGCCACCGACCAGTGCCGGTGCGCCTCGGCGTAACCGTGCAGCCGCTCGGCCTCCTGCGCGGCGGCCATCGCGGCCGGCAACGCCCGGGCCGGCTCGCCGGCGAGCCGCCAGTGGTACGCCAGCCGGGCCTGGTGCAGCTCGGCCGGCGCGGTGGTCAGCGCCTCGGCGTAGCGGCGGTGCAGCGCGGAGCGCTCGGCCGGCAGCAGCTCGTGTTCCAGCACCTCGGCGACGAGCCGGTGCCGCAGCCGGTAGCCGTCGTCGGCGCCGACCAGCAACCGGTGCGCCACCGCGGCCCGGGCCGCCTCGATCAGCTCCTCCTCGGCGAGCCGCAGCACCCGGGCCAGCAGCCAGTGTTCGACCGGCTCCACACCGGCGGCCACCGCGTGCACCACCGCGTGCGCGTGCTGGGGCAGCGCGTCCACCCGGGCGAGGAAGATCTCGCGCAGCGTCTCGGACAACCCGTCCCGGCCGTCGCGCAGGTCGCGGGCCAACTCCTCGATGACGAACGGGTTGCCGCCGCTGCGCTGCCACACCTGGTCGGCCGCGTCGGCCGGCAACGCCCGGCCGATCAGTGCGGCGGCGAGCTGCTCGGTGCCGGCCCGGTCCAGCGGGGCCAGGTCGAGCACCCGTACCGACCGCAGGCGACGCAGCTCGGTCAGCACCCGACGCAGTGGGTGCGCGCCCTGCAACGACTCGGCGCGGACCGCGGCCAGCACCGAGAGCTGGAGGTCGCCCAGCCCGGCGAGCAGGTAGAGCAGCAGCTGCCGGGTGCTCCGGTCGACCCACTGCAGGTCGTCGAGGATCAGCACCAGCGGCCGCCCCTCGGCGATCAGGTGCAGCCCACGGGAGACCCGCTCCAGCATCGCGCCCGCGCCATCCGGACCAGCCGTCTCGTCGGCGAACATCTGCAACAGCCCGCGCACCGCCGAGGAGGTCCGCGCGTGCGAGGTGGACAGTTCCGCGTCGAAGCGCCGCAGCGCCTGCAACAGCGGGTGCAGCGGGGAGGCGTCCCCGATGTCCAGGCAGCTGCCGGTCAGCACCAGGGCGCCGCTGTCGCGCAGGCGGGTGCCGACCTCGCCGAGCAACCGGGTCTTGCCCACGCCACTTTCGCCGGTGAGGAAGACGGCGGCGGTGTGCCCCTGCGCGACGTCGCCGAGCAGCGCGGACCGAACCGTCTGGAGCAGCTCGGCCCGGCCCACGAGCGGTGCGGTGTCCACATCGCTGGCCATGGCACGCAGCCTAATCACAGGCCCCCGTACCGTTCTACGGTCAGGTGTCCGTTGTGGTACTCCTCGCGTCGACAATGCGACTAAAGGTTGCAGGTGGTCGACATACGTCGTTCTGCCGATCCCCCGTCGGCCCAGGGGTGCGAATCTCCGGAGGTACTAAGCCATCAACGGGGGGAAAGGCCGGTGCGATGCCCATGACCACGGTCGCCGCCGCCACACAGCGCACACCGTCGACACGCTGGCCGGTGCCGGAGGAGAGACGCACGGTCACCGTGCTCTTCGCCGACATCGTCGGCTCCACCGCGCTGGTGGACCGGCTCGACCCGGAGGACGTCCGGGCGCTGCAACGGGCCTACTTCGACACCGTGGCCCGGGTGCTGCACCGCTGGAACGGGGTGGTCGAGAAGTACATCGGCGACGCGGTGATGGCGATCTTCGGCGCGCCGCACTCCGACGGCTTCGACGCCTACCGCGCGGTCCGCGCCGGGCTGGAGATCCAGGCCGCGCTCGACCGCCGGCCGCTGGTCGCCGGCACCGCGCTGCGGATCCGGGTCGGGGTGGCCACCGGCGAGGTGGTGGTCGACCTGGCGGCCGCGGTCAGCGGCGGCCACGCCGCGGCCAGCGGTGCCGTCATCACCACCGCGGCCCGGTTGCAGGGGTACGCGGCGCCGGGCACCGTCGTGCTCTGCGCGGCCACCGCCCGCGCCACCGCCGGCCTGGTGGAACTGCGCCGGCTGACAGCGGTGACGGTCGCCGGTCGGGTCCCGCCGGTGCCGTTGTGGCACGCCGCCGGTCCGCTGCGGCCACCGACCGAACGGCACGACGGCCCGCTCATCGGCCGCCGCCGCGAGCTGGCCACCGCGCGCGACCAGTTGGCCCGGGCGGTACGCGAGCACAGCCCGCGCTGGGTGTCGCTGGTCGGTCCGTCGGGCAGCGGCCGCAGCCGGCTGCTGCACGAGCTGACCCGGACGCTGGCCACGGTGGACGGGACGCCGGTGCGCTGGTGCGTCGCGGCCTGCCCGCCGTACCCCGACGAGGTGCTGGGGCCGGTCGCCGAGCTGCTCCGCGGGATCGCGGGTATCCGGGACACCGACCCACCGGCGACGGTGCGCCACCGGCTGACCGCCACCCTGGCGCCGCTGCTGCCGCCGGCCCGGGTCGCCCAGGCGGTGCCGGCGCTGGAGCGTCTGCTTGCCTCGCCGGACGGTACGCCCGCCGCGCTCGCCGGCGCGGCGGTCTGCCGGGACGCGCTGCTGCGCCTCGCCACCGACCGGCCACTGATCGTCGCGGTGGACGACCTGGACCGGGCGGCGCCGGCGGTCAGCCGGTTCCTGCACGCCCTGTTCACCGCTGCCACGGCCCGGGGTCTGCCGCTGGCCGTGCTGAGCCTGCACCAGCCGCACCGGGCCGACAGCGTGCCCGTCGCAGGGCAGCGCCGGCACCGGCTGGCGGTGCGGCCGCTCGGCGCGATGCAGTCCGGGCGGCTGCTGCGTCACCTGCTGGTGCGGGCGGGCCAGCCGGTGAGCCTCGTCGACCGGCTGCTGCCGCTGGTGGGTGGCCGGCCGGGGCACGCCGTGGCGTACGTGCGGTCGCTGGTGGACGAGACGGACCCGGCGGCTCCGCCGGTGCCCGAGTCGGTACGCCGGGCCGTCGACGCGGAACTGGACCGGCTCGACGGTGAGCAACGGGCCGTGCTGATGGCCGCCGCGAGCCTCGGAGTCCGATTCGGCGACGCGGCGCTGGACCGGATCCTCAACTGGACGCCCGGGCGGAGCGGGCCGGTGCTGCGCGGGCTCGCCGCCGCCGGACTGCTGCTCCCCCGTCCCGCCGGCGGGTACGCGTTCGCCTCGCCGGCGCTGCGCCGGGTCGCCGCCGAGCGGCTGCCCCGCACGCTGCGGGCCGCCTTCACCCGCCGGGCCAGCGAGCACCTCGAGCCGGCCCGATCCGACCTCGCCCCGCAGCCGGCCAGCATCGCCCCGCTGGAGCAGGCCAGTCTCCTCCCGCTGGAGCCGACCAACCTCGTCCCCCTGCAGTTGGTCGAACCGGACCCGTTCCAGCTCGACAGCGACTGGCCTACCGCCCGTCGACCCGAGCTGATCCGGTCGGCGCCGGGCGGTCGGGGACGGGGGGACGAGCGACCACCGGTGCCGGTACCGATCCTGGTGCGGGCGGCGGACGGGTCGCCGACGCCGGGACGGCGCGGCTGGCCGGCCACCCCCGGACCACCCGGCACCCGGCGGTGGGCAGTCCGGCCGACCGCCGCCTGAGCGAGGACCATCGGCGCAGGATGTGCCTGATTCCCAGGTCAGCGATAGTCGATCAAACTACGCGGGTACTCGTTCCGTTCATGGACAAGACGAGAACACGCCATGTGGGACGAGCGCGGCCGAACAGCCCGCCGGTTTCCGGCCGCGGCGTTGCCCATGTTCCGATCAACCAGCGTGTCGAAGGGGGCCCGGTCGGTGCCTCCGGCCATCGTGGGGTCGCCCGGGTGGAGCCCATCACCCCCGCCGAGCCCGCTGGCGGCGCCACCGAGATGCTGCAGCCGCCGGACGTGACAGCCGCGATCTTCGTGGACGGCTCCGGACGCCGCGGTGAGCGGCTCCGCCTGATCGCCTACGCCCTGGTCGCACTCGCCCTCCTGCTCATTCTCGCGTTCTGGGTGGCGCAGGGCGTGGACGTGTTCGCATCGCGGACCTGATGGGCCTCTGGCGTGGGTGGCGACCGGTCGTCGACCGCGAGCACGTCGTGCCGCGGTCCACCGCGACGCTGATTCAGCGTCGGGGCACCCGCCGCCGGTGGGTACTGGCCGCGGTGGCCACCTTCATCCTGCTCAACCTGCTCGCGGTCGGCGCGTACGCGAATTCCCGGTTCACTCCTGACCACAAGGCGGCCGGCCCGGCCGGCACGGAGGCGGTGCCGGCGGTGGTCCGCGAGGGTGGAACGGTCGTCGACCCGCGCGGCGGCCGCCTGGACGCCCGCCGGATGCCGGCGAAGACGATCGCGCTGACGTTCGACGACGGCCCGGATCCGCAGTGGACGCCGAAGGTGCTGGACGTGCTGGCCCGCCACCACACCCCGGCGACGTTCTTCGTGGTGGGCTCCCAGGTCAGCCGGTACCCGGAATTGTCCAAGCGGATGGCCCGCGAGGGACACGAGTTGGGCATCCACACCTTCACCCACCCCGAGCTGACCGATCTGCCGTCATGGCGGCGCAAGCTGGAGTATTCCCAGACGCGCGCCGCGATCGCATACACCACCGGGGTCACCACTTCTCTCGCCCGGCTGCCGTACTCCAGCGGGGTGGACGCCATCGACGACGCGAGTTGGCCGATGGTGCGGGAGACCGGTCGGTGGGGCTACGTATCGGTCTTCAACGACACCGACAGCCAGGACTGGGCGCGGCCAGGTGTCTCCGCCATCGTCCGCAACGCCACACCGGAGGGCGACCGCGGGGCCATCGTGCTGATGCACGACAGCGGCGGCGACCGGTCCCAGACGGTCGTCGCCCTGGACCGGTTCATTCCGGAGATGCAGGCCCGGGGCTACCGGTTCACCACCGTCTCGCAGGGACTCGGTTGGCCCGGCGGCGGTGCCGCCCAGCTGGGCACCCTCGACGAGACGCGGGGCGCGCTGCTGATCTGGGGGGTGCGCGCCGCGGACGCGACGGTCCGCGTGCTGTGGCTGCTGCTGATCGTGGTCGGAGTGCTCACCCTGGCCCGCACCCTGCTGCTCTTCGGGTACGCCCTCGCGCACGCCCGACGGCGCCGGGCTCCCACCTGGTCCTGGGGTGGCGAGGTCGACGACCCGGTGACGATCATCGTCCCGGCGTACGACGAACGGACGACGATCGCCGCGACCGTGCGGTCCCTGGCCACCGGCACCCATCCCGGGATCGAGGTGCTGGTGGTGGACGACGAGTCCGACGACGGCACCGCCAAGGAGGTCGAACGGCTCGGCCTGCCCAACGTGCGGGTGGCCCGGGTGCCCGCCGGTGGGAAGGCCGCCGCGCTCAACGCCGGGGTGGCACTGGCCCGACACGACCTGCTCGTGATGGTCGACGCCGACACCGTGGTCGATCGCGACGCGATCCACCGTCTGGTGCAACCCTTCGCCGACCCCCGGGTCGGGGCGATCGCCGGCAACGTCAAGGTGGGCAACCGGCGTCGACTGCTCGGCCGCTGGCAGCACATCGAGTACGTCATCGGGTTCAGCCTGGACCGCCGGCTCTACGACACGCTGCACTGCATGCCCACCATCCCGGGAGCGCTGGGCGCGTTCCGCCGCACGGCCGTCCTCGCCGCCGGCGGCCTCAGCAGGTCCACCCTGGCCGAGGACACCGACCTCACCATGGGCATCCAGCGCGCCGGGTGGCGCGTGGTGTACGAGGAGAGCGCCGTCGCCCGGACCGAGGCGCCGAGCACCCTGCCGGAGCTGTGGCGGCAGCGCTACCGGTGGAGCTACGGCACCATGCAGGCGCTCTGGCGGCACCGCCGGGCCCTGCTGGAACGCGGGCCGTCGGGGCGGTTCGGCCGCCGGGGCCTGCCGTTCATCGCCCTCTTCTCGGTACTGCTGCCGCTGCTCGCACCCATGGTGGACATCTTCGCCGTGTACGGGCTGTTCTTCCTCGACCGGTACGAGACCGTCCTCGCCTGGCTGGCGGTCCTGGTGGCGCAGATCCTCACCGCGATCCTGGCCTTCCGGCTGGACCGGGAACCGTTGCGCCCGCTGTGGGCGCTACCGCTGCAGCAGTTCCTCTACCGGCAGGTCATGTACCTGGTGCTCGTCCACTCCGTGGTCACCGCTCTCAGCGGCGGACGCCTGAAGTGGCAGAAGCTGCGCCGCACCGGGGAGGTGGCGATGCAGGCGCAGCCGGTCAGCTGACCGGCGCGGTGGCGCGGGCCGCCGCCCGGCGGTCGGCGGGCGGCAGCCACGGTGAGCCCGCGATCAGCGCGCGGGCCGACGCGGGCGAGAAGGTCCCCGCTGCCGGCTCACCCCGGCCGCATGGTCCGTCGGACTCCCCCGGGCTCTTGATCCACAACAGAGCCGCCACCCGCGCCAGTCCGGGCCGGGTGGTGGGCGGCTGCCCGAGTGCCTGCCCGGGCGGGTTGCACCACTGGGCGTCGGGCGGGGCGGACAGACCGTTGCGGGAGGTGTCGATGACCATCTCCCGGTCGCCCACCAGCTCCGACACGCGCAGCCCCCACCGTTGGCTGTCCACGGTCGACTGCCGGTTGGACACGTTCACCGCGAACCCCTCCGCCCGGCGGATCCCGGATCGGCGCAGCCGCCCCGCCATCTCCTCCGGGGTACGCCAGCGCGGATGTCCCGCGTCCAGGTAGACGTGCTGGCCGACATCGGCCAGCCGGCGGGTGGCGTCGGCCAGCAGAGCTGCCCGGGCGTCGTCGAAGCACTCGGACGCAACCGCGTCCGGCTCCAGCACGACGGCCGCCCGGCCGCCGCGGAGCAGCGCGACGATCCGGTCGATGAACCCGGCATACGCCCCGGCGTCCGCGGCGCCCCCGGCATCCCGACCGGCGCAGTCCAGGTTCGGCACGTGATAGATCACCACCACCGGCAGCGCCCGCCGGTCCCGGGCGGCGGCCAGGTACGGGGGCAGGTCAGCCAGGTCCGCCGGACCGGTCAGCCAGCGGGCTTGCGGGGTGTCCGCGATCGGGTCCAGCCACCGGGCTTCGTGGTCGTCCCGCCAACGCGCGGCCTGGCTGTCGGGGTCCACCAGCAGGGTCGCCCGGTGGAACGGATGCCGCAGCTGGGCGTACTCCTCGCCGCGACCACAGCTCACGGCCGCGCCAGCGAGGACGACGGCGAGGATTCCGGGCAGCAGGGCGCGGCGCATCCCGACCACCGTAGGTCGGGCCGTGGCTTGCCGCACGGCGGGACGCCGGCCCCTCCGGCCGGGTCGTCGGGTGGCATGATGTCGGCCGTGTCCGCCCCCCATGATCCGCGCAGCGCCGATGTGGCTCCGCCCACGAGCATGTTGCCGCTGGTCCGCCCGGCCGGCAGTCGTCACCGGGCTCCGGACGACGGGCGCCGGCTGATGTGGCTGACGGTGGGGGGAGCTGCCGTCGCCCTGGTGGCCGCCATGGTCACGGTGACCGTCGGCGGTGATGGGGACGCCGGCCCCGCCGCCGCTTCCACCGTGGCGGTCGGCACGTCCGCCCCCGCGGAACCCACCGAGGCCCCCACCGGGGACGTGACGCCCCCGCCCACGCCCACGCCGTCTCCGTCCCTGTCCCCGTCCTCGTCCACCCCCCGGCGGGCGGCCAACCCCGGGGAACTCGTTGCGGGGCTGCAGGCGACCGTGGACGGGCTCGCGCAGCAACGGCAACTACGCCCCGGCGACGGCAAGGAACTGCGGAAGCGGTTACGCCAGGTCGCGGAGGAGATCGCCGACGGCGAGACGGAGCGGGCGCGGGAGAAGCTGCGCGAGTTCGCCGAGAAGCTGGCCAGCCTGCTCCGCGACGGAAAGATCAGCGCCAACGCGCACGAGGTCCTCCTCGCCGGGGCGACGCAGGTCGCCCAGGCGCTGCCCGGCCGCTGACGCCGGGTCGGCACTCCGACCGATCGGCTCGGCAAGGGCGACCCTCCCGTCGCCCCTGGGCCGTACGGTGCCGACCCGACACGGCGGTGGGGTCGCGGCAGCGGGTCCAGCGGCTCAGCGGGCGTCGAGGAAGGCCAGCACGCGCGGCCAGGTCGCCGCGACGGCGTCCGGGTCGTGTTCGGCGAGGTCCGGGTCGGTGAAGAGGTGCCCGACGCCCGGATAGCGGAACACCGTCAGGTCGGCGCCGGCGTCGGTCATCGCCCGCTGCCACTCGTCGACCTCGTCCGGCTGGTCGTACGGGTCGGGGTCGGCGAGGTGCAGCTGCACCGGCAGCCCGGGCCGGACGTCGTCCGGGGCGCCACCGGTGCCGTGCAGCAGGAGCAGGCCGGCGGTGTCGGGACGCTCGGCCAGCAGCGCACCGGCCACGCCGGCCCCCATCGAGAAGCCGGCCAGCACCGTCTCCGGTGGCAGATCGCGCAGCGCCGCGCGGGCCCGGTCCAGCACCACCTCCTGGCCGATCTTGTCGAGCAGCGCGAAGCCCTCCTCCACGGTGTCGGTGGCCGGGACGCCGTACAGGTCGGGGGTGACGACCCGGTGCCCTACTGCGCGCAGCCTGTCGGCGGCGGCCCGGACGGCGGGCCGCAGCCCGAACACGGAGTGGAAGAGCACGACGTGTCGCATCCGACCATCCTGCCCCAGGCGGGCGGCCCTGCGGCGGGGCCACGCCCGGGCCGTCCCGCCCGCCCGGTCCTCGCGGCTCGGATCACGCCGGCCAGGCGGCGACCTGCGGTCAGACGAGCGCCGCCAGCCGGGGCACCAGCTCCGCCGGCGCCGGCATCGCGGCGATCTCGCGGCTGACCTCGCCGGCGGCGGTCCGCAGAGCGTCGTCGGTGAGCAGCCGGGTCAGCGTCTGCGCGGTGATGTCCCGGGGCAGCAGCGCCAGACCGGCGCCGCGGCGGGCCACCAGCTCGGCGTTGTGCCGCCGGTCCCCCGGCCCCACGGTGGCCAGCTGCGGCAGGCCTGCGGCGAAGGCACCGAAGACGCTGCCCGCTCCGCCGTGGTGGACCAGGGCCGCGCTCGCCGACAGCGCCGCGTCGAGCGGGATCCAGTCGACCACCCGGACGTTGTCGGGCAGCGTACGGATCGAGCGGGGATCCGGCCGGACCAGCACGAACTCGGCGTCCACCCGGGCGGCGGCGGCCACCACGGCGGGCATGGGCCCCCGGTCGCCGGGGCCGGTCAGGGTGCTGCGGCTGACCAGGATCCGGGGCCGGGTGCCGGGCTCGCGCAACCAGTCCGGCAGGTCACCGCCGCCGACGTAGGAGTCGTACCGCATCGGCCAGCCGTCCTGGCCGGTCACGCTGGGCGGCGCGACGGCGAGCGCGGCGGCGGGCGGCGGCAGCTCGGTCAGGCCGTGCCGGCGCAGTGCGGCGCGGAGCCGCTCGGTGGTGGCGCGGACCAG
This sequence comes from Micromonospora sp. GCM10011542, assembly GCF_042650685.1. NCBI lineage: Bacteria > Bacillati > Actinomycetota > Actinomycetes > Micromonosporales > Micromonosporaceae > Micromonospora > Micromonospora sp. GCM10011542. Next base: position 165,983 of record NZ_JBHSBO010000050.1, on the reverse strand, counting down.
GTACCGGCCGTCGAAGAGGGAGTTCTCCTGGCGTACGGCGGGCACGCCCAGGCGGGCGGCGGCAACCGCGCCGGCGACCGCGAACGGTTCGTGCAGCACCAGGTCGGGCCGCCACTCGGTGGCCAGCGCGACGACCGGGTCGGTGAGCTGGTCGTTGAGCGCACCGAAGAGCAGGCCGGCGCCCCGGGTGCCGGCGGTGCCGCGCAGCTCGGCCCGGGCGATCAGCGGATGGCGGGGAAGCACCCGCAGGGCGATCCGGCCGAAGTCGAAGCCCGGCGCGACGTCGCGTACCGGAAGGCCGGCGCGTTCGGCGGCCAGGCCGCCGCCGCCCGTGGCGAGCAGGACCTCGTGACCGGCGTCGCGCAGCGCGACGGCCAGCGGCACCAGCGGGAAGACGTGACCGACCAGGGGCGCGGAGACCACCAGGACGCGCATGGCAGTCGATCCTATGTCGCCGGCGGTGCCGCGGCGGTCCGGCTGCGGCCGCGGAACTCGGCGACCACCTCGCCGTCGTCACGGGTCACGGTGACGTCATAGATGCCGCTGCGACCGTAGCGGGTGCGCTCGGTGGCGCGGGCGGTGAGCAGGTCACCGGCCCGGGCCGGCCGGACGAACGTGATCTCACCGCCGGCGGCCACGGTGACCGGGCCGTGACTGTTGCAGGCCAGCGCGAAGGCGGTGTCGGCGAGCAGGAAGACGAAGCCGCCGTGGGCGATGGCGTGGCCGTTGAGCATCCGCCCGGTCACCGCCATCCGGGCCACCGCCGCGCCATCGCCGGCCTCGACCAGCTCGATGCCGAGGCCGCGGGAGGCCGCGTCGGCGGCGAACATGTCGTACGCCGGGTTGGGTGTGCCCGGCACGTCAGCCGGCCCGCCGCTGGTCGACGATCCGGCGCGCCTTGCCCAGCGACCGCTCCACCCCGTCGGGGGCGATCACCTCGACCGCCACGCTCACTCCGACGGTGTTCTTCACCAGCTCGACCAGCGCGGCGCCGGCCCGCTCGGCCGCGTCGACGGCCACCCCGGCCCGCCGCTCGACCTTCACCGTCAGGGTGTCTAGTCGGCCCTGCCGGTCGAGCACGCACTGGAAGTGCGGGGACAGCTGCGGCGTACGCAGGATCAGCTCCTCGATCTGGGTCGGGAAGACGTTGACCCCACGGACGATCATCATGTCGTCGGTCCGGCCGGTGATCTTCTCGAGCCGGCGCATCGGCCGGGCGGTGCCGGGCAGCAGCCGGGTCAGGTCGCGGGTGCGGTAGCGCACCACCGGCATCGCCTCCCGGGTCAGCGAGGTGAGCACCAGCTCGCCACGCTCCCCGTCGGGCAGCACCTCCCCGGTGACCGGGTCGATGATCTCCGGGTAGAAGTGGTCCTCCCACAGGTGCAGGCCGTCCTTGGTCTCCACGCACTCGGTGGCCACCCCGGGGCCCATCAGCTCGGAGAGCCCGTAGATGTCCACCGCGTGCAGGTCGAGGCGCTGCTCGATCTCGCGGCGCATGTCCTCGGTCCACGGCTCGGCGCCGAAGATGCCCACCTGCAACGAGGTTCCGCGCGGGTCGACGCCCTGGCGCTCCATCTCGTCGACGATCGCCAGCAGGTAGCTCGGGGTGACCATGATGATCTCGGGTTCGAGGTCGCGGATCAGCAGTACCTGCCGCTCGGTCATCCCGCCGGAGACCGGGATGACCGTGCAGCCCAGCTCCTCGGCGCCGTAGTGCGCGCCCAGGCCGCCGGTGAACAGCCCGTAGCCGTACGCGACGTGCACCCGCTCGCCGGGCCGGCCGCCGGCGGCCCGGATCGAGCGGGCCATCAGCCGCGCCCAAGTGGTCAGGTCGTCGCGGGTGTAGCCGACCACGGTGGGCCGACCGGTGGTGCCCGAGGAGGCGTGCAGCCGGGCGATGCGCTCCCGGGGCACGGCGAACATGCCGAACGGGTAGTTCTCCCGCAGCTCGGCCTTGCCGGTGAACGGAAACCGGGCCAGGTCGGCGAGGTCCCGGACGTCGTCGGGGTGCGCCCCGGCGGCGTCGAAGACCCGCCGGTAGTGCGGCACGTTGTCGTACGCGTGCCGCAACGACCAGCGCAGCCGCTCGTACTGCAGGGCGCGCAGTTCGTCGACGCCGGCCCGCTCGATCGGTTCCAGTTCCTCCCGCCGAGGGGTGCGGTCCTGCATCGGGGGTGCCTCCTGTCCAGCGGGCCGGTCCGTGCCGACCGACCCGGGTACGGTACGCCCGCGCCGGTCAGGGGTGCTCGGGGTCCAGGTTGCGCTCCCGCAGCAGGGCGTCGAGCTTGGCCTCGATCCGCTCGTCGGACTCGCGGGACTGCGAGGAGCCCCAGTAGTAGAACAGCGCCAGACCGGCGGCCTGCCAGACGAGCTGGAGGAACTCCGACTGCCAGTTCTCGAAGGTGGAGGCGAAGAACTGGGGCAGGAACTCGCTCCAGGCGAAGGACTGCCCGTGCTGGGTCGCCTCGTTGCTCTCCACCACCATCTGGAACACGAACTGGCCGAGCCAGGAGACCAGGAACAGCGCCCCGGTGACCAGCGCGAAGGCGTACGCCTTCGGCCAGCGCGGCTTGCGGAACGGCGGCCCGTCCCCCCGACGGGAACGGCGTTGGGTGCCGGACGAGTGCCGGCCGTTCGACGTGGTGGTCTCAGCCATCACGAACCCCCTCTCGACGATCCATTCGCCGATCAGGTGCCCCGGGCCGGCCGCGTCCAAACGGCCCCTAGCAGCGGCAACGGGTCAGCCGGCGGCGGGCAGGCGGTGCAGGGCGCCCACCAGCGGGGCGAGCTCCGGGGTGGCCTCCGCCTCGGCGAGCGCCCGGGTGAGCACCTGGTCGTGGGTGGGCCGGGCGGCGGCCAACAGCTCGGAGCCGGCCGGGGTCAGCTCGGTGTAGATGCCGCGCCGGTCGTCGGCGCAGAGGATGCGGGTCAGCAGGTTGCGCTGCTCCAGGCGGGTGACCAGCCGGGTGGTGGCGCTGCCGGAGAGCGCGGCGGCCCGGGCGAGCTGGCTCATCCGCATGTGCCAGCCGTCCTGCCGGGAGAGCGCGTCGAGCACGGTGTACTCGACGACGGATAGGTCGTGGTCGGCCTGCAGCGCCCGTTCCAGAGCCGTCTCGATCAGCCCGTGCAGCGCGGCGAGGGTCCGCCAGCCCTGCGCGCGGATCTCGACGGCGTCGTCACCGATGCCCATGCCGGCCTCCTCACGTGGTCCCGACCACCGCCAGGCTACCACGCTTGCGCCGGTATCAAGCGCGTGCAACTATTCGGTTGTCGACGCGCGTAGTTGCACGCGCCGCCTATCTGACCCCTCCCCGATGGGACGACCATGTCCAACCGTTTCCGGTCCCCGCGGGCCGCGCTGCTCGCCCTGGCCATCGGCGCCTTCGGCATCGGCCTCACCGAGTTCGTGATCATGGGGCTGCTGCCCGAGGTGGCGGCCGACTTCGCCGTGTCCGAGCCGGTCGCCGGCTGGTTGATCTCCGGCTACGCGCTCAGCGTGGCCGTCGGCGGGGTGGCCCTGACCGCTGCGGTCACCCGGCTGCCCCGCAAGCCCGTACTGCTCGGCCTGATGGTCCTGTTCATCCTCGGCAACCTGCTCTCCGCGATCGCCGACAGCTACTCCGCCATGCTGGCGGGCCGGATCGTCGCCGCGCTCTGCCACGGGGCGTTCTTCGGCATCGGCGCCGTGGTGGCCGCCGGGCTGGTTCCACCGGCCCGCCGGGCGGGGGCGATCGCGCTGATGTTCGCCGGCCTGACCGCGGCCAACGTGCTCGGCGTGCCGTTCGGCACCTTCCTCGGCCAGCAGTTCGGCTGGCGGTCCACGTTCTGGGCGATCACCGGTGTCGGGGTGGTGGCCCTGCTCGGCCTGGCCGCGCTGGTCCCCGCCCGCGTCGGCGACACCGCGGACCGCCCGGCCGGTGGGCTGCGCGGCGAACTGCGCGCGTTCACCCACCCGCAGGTCTGGTACTCCCTCGCCGTCACCGTCCTCGGCTTCGGCGGCATGTTCGGCGCGTTCACCTACATCGCGTACACCCTGACCGAGGTCAGCGGCTTCGCCGCCGGGACCGTGCCGTGGCTGCTGGTGCTCTTCGGGGTCGGCCTGTTCGCCGGCAACCTGCTCGGCGGCCGGGCGGCCGACCGGTCCCTGTCGCGCACCCTGGTCACCGTGCTGGCCGCGCTCACCGTGGTACTCGCCGGCTTCGCGCTCACCGCCGGCAGCCGGCCGCTGACCATCGTCGCGCTGCTGCTGATGGGCGGCTTCGGCTTCGCCACCGTCCCGCCGCTGCAGATGCGGATCATGCGGTACGCGCACCAGGCGCCGACGCTCGCGTCCGGGGCGAACATCGCGGCCTTCAATCTGGGCAACGCCTCCGGCGCCTGGGTCGGTGGGGTGACCATCGCCGCCGGCTGGGGCTTCCGGGCGCCCATCTGGGCCGGCGCCGCACTCACCGTGGCCGGGCTGGCCGTCCTGCTGACCGCGCAGCGCCGGGCCGATGCGACCTCCCGGCCGGACGCCTCGCGGCCGGCGGACGCCTCGCGGCCGGCGGACGCCTCGCGGCCGGCGGACGCCTCGCGGCCGGCGGACGCCTCGCGGCCGGCGGACGCCTCGCGGCCGGCGGCCAGCCCGGCCGCCGTCTGACCGAGGGCCGCTCGATGACCCTGACCCCCGCAGCTCCGGCCGACCCGGCGGTACGGCACGGTCTCGCGCTCGGAGACCACGCGGGGTGTCGCCGGTCGGTGGAACACCACGCACGTCTGCGGGCCCGTTGGGCAGCCGTGGTGTTCCACTCGATCCAGTGCGGATCGAGCGATACTCGGATCTTGGAACCAATCCGCTCCGGTAGGGGCATCCTGCTTCCAAGATCTATTTGACCGGGCACGTGTACCGGGTGGAGGCCTCGTTGTCAGAACCGACCGAGCCGCGCACCGATCCCGACGTCGACCTGCGGGTACCCGCCGACCGGGCGGAGCTGCCCGCGCACGCGGCGGCGGTGCTCGGAGCCATCGCCGCCGGTGGGGTGCTCGGCGCGCTGGCCCGGGCAGGTCTGCAGGCGGCCTTCCCGCACCACCCGGCCGCTTTCCCGTGGGCGACCTTCGGCATCAACGTCGGCGGCTGCCTGCTGATCGGCGCGCTGATGGCGCTGCTCGGCCACCTCGACGGCGGACCGCCGCTGGCCCGCCCGTTCCTCGGTGTGGGCGTGCTGGGCGGGTTCACCACCTTCTCCACCTACGCGGTGGACGTCCAGCGGGCGGTGGCGGCCGGCGCCGCGCAGACGGCACTGGCGTACCTGGCCGCGACACTGCTGGGCGCGCTCGCGGCCGTGTGGATCGGCGACGCGCTCGCCGCGGCGGCGCTGAAACGGGCACCCCGGTGACCGTGCTGCTGATCGCGCTCGGCGCGGCCGTCGGCGCGCCGCTGCGCTACCTGACGGATCGGGCCGTGCAGTCCCGGCACCGCTCGACCTTTCCGTGGGGAACCCTCACCGTCAACGTGGTGGGCTCGCTGCTGCTCGGCGCGGTGCTCGGGCTACCGGCCGGGCCGACGGTCACCGCGCTGGTCGGCACCGGGTTCTGCGGGGCGCTGACCACGTACTCCACCTTCGGCTACGAGACGGTACGGCTGGCCCGCACCGGGCACCGGTGGCCGGCGCTGGCCAACGCGCTGGGCAGCGTCGCCGCCGGGCTGGCCGCCGCGACGGCCGGCGCCGCCCTGGTCCGACTGCTGACCGGTTGAACCTCCGCGCCGACCGGCGATCCGGCCCGGCGACCGGCTGCGGACAGGTCGGCGTATGGTTGCCGCAAGCGACGAACCCGGGCTCCGCGGGCCCCTCCTGACCGCCCGCTCGGCGCGGGGTGCCGGCGGGGAACAGCCGGAGCCGACCGGGGAAGCTGAGGTGCCGCAGGTGGAATGGTTGCTCGCTCCGGCGACGCCGGCGGCGGCCGGTGCGCTGCGCACCGAACTCACCGCTTTCCTGGTCCGGCACGCGCAGGACGGGGACACCGTCGACGACGCCGCGCTCATCGTCTCCGAACTGGTCGGCAACGCGGTGGAACACGCGGGTGGGCCGGTCTGGGTGTCGGTGGACTGGTCGGCCGAGCGGCCACTGCTCGTGGTGCACGACCTCGGCCCGACCTTCGCCCTGGACCGGATCGCCCTGCCCTCGGTGGACAGCACCCGGGGACGCGGCCTGTGGCTGGTCTCCCAGCTCGGCCTGGACCTGCGGGTGGTCGCGAAGCGCGACGCCGGCAAGCGCGTGCAGGCGATGCTGCCGGTGACCCGCCGGATGGAGCCGTCCTTCGACCCACCCCGCCGGCAGGTCAACCCGCTGCCCGGCGTCGACGAGGCCGGCCCGGACGGGTTCGGCCGGGAAGCGTTCCTGCGCGCCCTGGTGGTGGAACTAGCCCGCACCGCGGAGAACGCCAACGGCCCGGCCTCCGCCGAGCAGATGGTCGCCCAGGTCGGTGCGACCGTCGGCGGCCAGATGGAGGAGGAGTACCGCCGGGCCCGCGGCCTGGTGGACCGGCTCACCGCCGAGCAGGCCAGCGACTGCTACCTGCGGCTGAAGGCGGCCATCGGCGGCGACTTCTACGTGATCTCGGTCGACGACGACCGGATCGTGCTCGGCAACCGTCGCTGCCCCTTCGGGGACACGGTCCGGCAGGCGCCGTCGCTGTGCCGGATGACGTCCAGCGTCTTCGGCGGCATCGCCGCCCGGGCCGGCGAGGATGCGGTCGTCCTGCTCGACGAGCGGATCGCCGTCGGCGACCCGGAGTGCCGGGTGACCGTGCTGCTCGGTGCCGCCGCCCGGGCGAACCCGGGTGGGCACCACTACCACCGGCAACTCTGACCCGGCGGCTCAGCCGAGCCGCGCCAGGGCGGCCCGGATCCGCCCGCCGAGATCCGCGACCTGTTCCGGCGTCTGCGCCACGATGCCGTTCTCGGCCATCAGCGCGTGGTACTGCTGCTCGGGGTACGGCACACCCGGCGGAAGCGGCGCGACGTGCCAGTTCACGTGCGCGTTGCCCAGCGAGAGCAGGTGGACCCGGGGCGGGCAGCCATGCCGGAGAGCTACCCGCCCCACCGAGCGGACTATTCGCTGCGGGCAGTCTCCGGTCCGGTGATGCGTTCCAGCAGCGGCAGGGTGGAGGCGATGATGCCCAGGCAGGCCGCCAGCCCGGCGATGACGATCACATAGAAGCCCGATCCAGGCGCGACAAGCGTGTAGTCCATCTGCGCCCGGAGGAACAGGTGCGCGGCGAGCAGGCCCATCCCGATGGCCACCGCGGCGACGGCGAGCATCGGTACAGCGCTCTCCAACGCGACCACCCGGCGCAGCACCCGCACCGGCGCGCCGCTGAGGCGGAGCAGGCTGAACGGTCGCTTGCGCTCGGTGAGGCCGCCGATGACGCTGACCGCGAGGCTGCACCCGGCGAGGGCGAGGCTGCCGATGATGACGACGTTGGCCAGTTGCTGCCAGCCGCGCAGCGTGGCGGCGAAGTCCGACTCGAAGTCGCCGGGCACGTTCGGCCCCACCCAGAAGGTCGGGTAGGCGGCCTCGAGCAGGGTGCGGGTGCGCTCGACGGCGGCGGCCGAACCGTCCGTGCCGACGACGATCGACAACACCGGTAGCCGGTGGAGTTCGTCGGGCGTGACCGACGCGGCGTGCCAGACCTTGGTGGACGACGCCGACTCCCGCCAGAGGCTGAGGCCCATCGGCACCTCGGCGACGGTCGCGCCGGCGGCGCACCGGCCGTACGCGCTCGGGAGGTCCGTGCAGGCGACCACCCCGACCTCGCCGGAGCTGGTCAGGTGCGGGTTCTCGCGGATGGCGGTCGCGGACCGGACGCCTGGGATCGCGTGCAGTTCGGCGAAGAGCGTGTCGGGCACCGTCGGCGCCTTCTCGGTGAAGACTGTGGTCACGGTGCCCGCGTCGGTCGAGCCGATCGGCGCGGGACCGCGGTTCGCGACGATCGTCGTGATCACGCCGACGGCAACGCTGGTGACGAAGAGCGCCAGCATGATGCCGCTGATCGCCCGGAAGCCGGCCTTCGGGTTGTCGGCGAGGCGTCGCGCGGCGATGAGCGTGGCGGGGCGGTTGGCGTACCGGGCCATGATCCGGGCACCGACCATCGTGAACCACGGGCCGGCGAGGACGAGGCCGGCCATGATGAGCAGCAGAGCGGGCAGGAACAGGGCGGTCTGGCCGTCGGACGTCTCGGGCCGGTAGCCGAGCGCGAACACCAGCACGGCGACGCCGAGCAGGATCGGGATCAGGCGGTACGCGCGCGGCGCGCGCGGGGTGACCCGCCGGGTGACGCCCAGCGGCGAGATCCGTACGCGGCGCAGCGAGACCTGCGCTGCCACCGCCGCTGCGGCCGGGACGCCGATCGCGACGAGCAGGACGTCCAGCACGCCCAGCGACATGTCGCTGGGGAAGAACGGCATGCCGGTGAACGGGATGCCGGCGAGCTGGCCGCGGAACGCGAAGAAGGCGAGGAAGCCCAGCGCGGTGCCGACGACGGCCGCACTGGTCGCCTCCACGGCCGCGACCACCGAGATCTGCCTCGGCGTCGCGCCGACCAGGCGCATCGCGGCGAAGCGCTGCTCCCGGCGGGCGGCGCTGAGCCGGGTGGCCGTGCCGATGAAGATGAGTACCGGGAACAGCAGTCCGCCGGCGACCACGCCCAGGATGAGGTCGACGGTGGTCTCGGGGAGCGCGAAAGTCCTGTCGCCGATGCTGGTGAGCTGCCGGGCGTGGGGCAGCTCGGCAACCTTCTCGGGGGTGCCGCCGACGATGGCGACCAGGGCGTCCGGTGAGGGCAGTGCCGCCGGGCCGACGGCGCCCAGGTCACGCCCCGGGTAGCGGTCGCGCAGCTGGTCGGCGGGGTGGGCGGCCAGCAGCTGCCGCAGCGCGGGCGAGGCGTAGTACTCCCCCGGCCGCGGGGTGGTCGGGATGCCGGTCGGGGTGGGCGCGCTCGCTCCGGTCGCGGCGACGTCGATCCGGATGATCTGCCGGCCGTGGAAGTACTCGTCCCGGGTCGACCACCACAGCGGATCGGCGTCGCCGCCGGTCGAGGCGCTGGGATATATCGACGCGTACCGGGTGAGCTGCGCGTTGACGGCGTTGACCCCGGCGAGGGTGGTCAGCAGCAGCCCGGTGCCCACCGCGACGGCGGCGGCGATGATGGCGAGGCGGGTGAGCGCCTCACGGCCGCCGGCGAGGGCGAGGCGGAGCCCGAAGCCGATCATGAGGCGATCCGGTCCGGCGCGTTGACGCGTCCGTCGCGGACCATGACCTCGCGGTCGGCGTACGCGGCGACCCGTGGCTCGTGGGTGACCAGGATGACCGTGGTGCCCTGCTCGCGGGCGGCGGTGACCAGCAGGTCCATGACCTGCTCGCCGGTGAGCGAGTCGAGCGCGCCGGTCGGCTCGTCGGCGAAGAGCACCTGCGGCTCGGCGACCAGACCGCGGGCCAGCGCGACGCGTTGCGCCTGCCCGCCGGACAGCTCCCCGGAGCGGCGCTGTTCCAGGCCGTCCAGGCCGAGGCGGGCGAACCAGGCGGACGCCCTGCGCAGCGCCTCGGCCCGGCGGACCCCGCTGAGCAGCAGCGGTAGGGCGACGTTCTCCACGGCGGTGAGTTCGGGGACGAGCTGGCCGAACTGGAACACGAACCCGAAGCGGTCCCGGCGCAGGCTGCTGCGCTCTGCCTCGGTCAGGGCGTCGACCCGGGCCCCGTCGAAGAGGATCTCGCCGGAGTCCGGCACCAGGATGCCGGCCAGGCAGTGCAGCAGGGTCGACTTGCCCGAGCCGCTGGGGCCCATGACGGCGAGGATCTCGCCCGCGTCCACGGCGACGCTCGCGCCGCGCAGCGCGGGGGTCTGGTCGAACGAGAACTCCACGTTGCGTGCTTCGATCACGACGGTCATGGCCGCACCGTTCTCCTCAGGGCGTCCAGTCGGGCGCCGGTCATCTCGATCCACCGGAGGTCCGCCTCCAGGTGATACAGGCCGTGGTCGGCGAGCAGCGCGTCGACCAGGGTGCCGTTGCGCTTGACCTCGGTGAGCTCGCGCATCCGCCGCAGGTGGGCGCTGCGCTGGGTGTCGAGGTATTCGCCAGCGGGTCGGTCGAGCATCAGCGCGAGCACGACCTTGGCGAAGAGCACCGTCTGCAGGTGCGGCTCCGGATCGACCGGCTGGGTGAGCCACTGCTCGACCTCGGTGGCGCCCAGGTCGGTGATGATGTAGCGCTTGCGGTCGGGGCCGGCGCCGGGTGCGACGTCGCTGATGACCACCTTTCCGTCCCGCGCGAGACGGCTGAGGGTGGAGTAGACCTGGCCGAACGGCAGGGGCTTGCCCCGCCCGAAGTAGGTGTCGTAGTCGCGCTTCAGGTCGTACCCGTGGCTGGGCTCCCGTTCGAGGAGGCCCAGAAGGGTCAGCGGAACGCTCATGCCGACAGACTAACCCGAGTGTATACCTCGCGTATATACCCTGAGGTTATTGCCGGCCCGCACAGCGAAGTGGTGGCCTCGCGGTCGCGAGGCCACCAGTTCCTGGAGAGCCGGACGTCTGAGCCGGGCGGGCCGCCGCGGAGCGGGTCAGCTGAGGGCCACCACCGGGCCCACCACGAAGACCGCCGGCGGACGGATGTCCTCTCGCGCGGCGACAGCGCCGATGTCGTCCAGCCGGGCCGGCACCGCGCGCTGCCCGGGGTGGCCGGCGTCCTGCACGGCCAGCACCGGGGTCTCCGGGGCGCGGCCGTGCTCGACCAGCGCGGCCGCGATCACGGCGATGGTGTCCACCGCCATCAGCAGCACCAGCGTGCCCCGGGCCCGGCCGAGCGCCGCCCAGTCGACAAGCGAATCGGGGTCACCCGGCGGCAGGTGCCCGGAGACCACGGTGACGTCGTGCGCGACGCCGCGGTGGGTCACCGGCACGCCGGCCAGCGCCGGCGCGGCGAACGCGCTGCTCACTCCGGGGACGACGGTCACCGGCACCCCGGCCGCCGCGCAGGCGCGCACCTCCTCGTGGCCGCGACCGAACAGGTACGGATCGCCGCCCTTGAGTCGGACCACCCGCCGGCCCGCGCGGGCGTGCGTCACCAGCGCCGCGTTGATCGCGTCCTGCGCCATGGACGGACCGCGGGGCACCTTGGCCGCGTCGACGACCAGCACGTCGGGGCGCAGCCCGGCCAGCAGGCCCTGCGGGGCCAGCCGGTCGACCACCACCACGTCCGCCGCGTCCAGCAGCGCCTTGCCGCGTACGGTGATCAGGTCGTCGGGCCCCGGCCCGCCGCCCACCACGGCCACCGAGCCGGGCTCGGCGTGGTGGTGGTGATGGGAGTGCCCGTCGTGGTGATGGTGGCCGTCGACCGGATCGTCCGGGTGGTCGTGCGGGCGCTGCGGCCGGCCCACCTTGTCGGCGAAGCCGGGCATCAGCACCCGGTACGCGCAGGTGTCGCAGTTCATCCGGATGTCCCCGCCCAGCGCCTCGGCGTGCCGCTCGAGCACCAGGTCGGCCAGCGCGTCGCAGTCGCCGATGACGTCGGCCACCCGCACGTCCAGCTCCGGGTGGGCGGCGGCGAACTCCGCTGCACGGGCCACGATCCGGTCCGGCAGCACCCCGGCGAAGAGGAAGTACGGCGCCACCACGATCCGCCGCGCGCCGAGCCGGCGCAGCCGGTCCAGCACCTGCGGCACCGACGGCTCGGCGAGGGAGATGAACCCCGGCTCGACACCGGCGTAGCCACGCCCCTCCCAGAGCAGCCGCGCCACCTTGGCCACCTCGGCGTTGGCGTCCGGGTCGGTGGAGCCCCGGCCGATCAGCGCGATCCACGTGCCGGCCCGGTCGGCACCAGCAAACGCCGTGCCGGCCCGGTCGGCACCAGCAAGCGCCGTGCCGGCCCGATCCGCACCAGCGAGCGCCGCGTCGATCCGCTCCTCGAGGGCGGCGTGCAGCAGCGGGTGCGGTCCCAGCGGACGGCCGTAACGGTAGGTCAGCCCGGGGTGGCGCTGCTGTTCGCGGGCCATCGCGGCGGGGATGTCGCCCTTGCCGTGCCCGGCCGCGGTGAGCACCAGCGGCAGCGCCACCAGCGCCCGGTGGCCCCGCTCGACCAGCGCCGTGACGGCGTCGGTCAGCGGCGGACGGGACAGCTCGATGAAGCCACCCTCGACGTCGGCGACGACGCCGCGCCGGCGGACCCGCTCGACGAGCGCCGCGAACTGGTCGACCCCGGCCGCGCTGCGCGTGCCGTGCCCGACGATGACCAGGCCGGTCATGGCTTCTCCTCGACGTAGAGCAGGGCGTTGAGGGCGGCGGCGGCGACCGCCGAGCCACCCTTCTCCCCCACGTTGGACACCCCGGGCAGGCCGCTGGCCCGCAGCGCCGCCTTGGACTCGGCCGCGCCGACGAAGCCGACCGGCAGGCCGACGACCAGCGCCGGCACGGCGTCCAGGGTGAGCAGTTCGACAAGCGCGGTCGGCGCGCAGCCGACCACCCAGACCGCGCCCGGACCGACCCGGTCCAGGGCGATCCGCACGGCCGCCGCCGACCGGGTGATCCCGGCGGCGCGGCCCAGCTCGGCGGCGGCCGGCTCGGCGACCGGGCAGACCAGCTCCCGGCCGGCGCGGGTGATCCCGGCGGCGACCATCGCCACGTCGGTGACCACGGGCGCGCCGGCGCGCAACGCGGCCAGCCCCGACTCCAGCGCCGCCTCGTCGCAGACCAGCTCGTCGACGTACGCGAGGTCGGCGCTGGCATGCACCACCCGCTCGGTCACCGCCCGGGTCAGCGGCGGCAGGTGCGTGAGATCGACCCGCTCGCGCAGGATCCGGTACGACTCCACCTCGATCGGGTGCACCACCCGACTCACGGCTGCTCCCCCTCCACGGCGGGCAGCGCGTTACCGTAGCGGCGGTCGTAGCCGCGCAGCTTCCACAGCGCGACCGCGCCCAGCCAGGAGGCGACGAAGAGCCCCACCACCACGTACCCGAGCTGCTCGAAGTGGTCGGCGACGGCGGCGTACCCGGCCAGCGCGGTCATCCCGAGGTGGTCGACCAGCAGGCCGGACAGGTAGACGCTGGCCACCACGGCACCGACCAGCACCGTCATCGCGGTGGTGGCCAGGTTGTAGTAGAGCCGCCGGGCCGGCTGCCGGTACGCCCAGGAGTATGCACGGCTCATCAGCAGGCTGTCCGCGGTGTCCATGGCGGACATTCCGGCGGCGAAGAGCAGCGGCAGGGTGAGCAGGGCCAGCACCGGCAGGCCGCCTGCCGAGGCGGTGCTCGCCGACAGCGCCAGCAGGGTCACCTCGCTGGCGGTCTCCAGGCCGAGGCCGAAGAGGAAGCCGACCGGCGCCATGTGCCACGAGGAGCGCACCAGCGACCGGGCCCGACCGCCGAGCACCCGCTGCATCAGCCCGCGGTTGAGCAGTTGCAGGTCCAGCTCCCGCTCGTCGAGGGCGCCGTGGCGCAACCGGCGCCACAGTCGGGCCAGCCCGCCCAGCACCACCGCGTTGAGCACCGCGACCAGCGCCAGGAACACGGTGGCGGTCGCCATGGCGACGGTGGCGCCCAGCTCGCGGGCCTGCACCAGTCCCGCCCCGCTGAGGTTCGTCGAGGCCAGGCCGACGACCAGGGCCAGCAGCAGCACCACCGCGCTGTGCCCGAGGGCAAAGAAGAAGCCGACGCCCACCGGTCGCCGGCCGCGCAGCAGCATCAGCCGGGTGGTGTCGTCGATCGCGGCGATGTGGTCGGCATCGAAGGCGTGCCGCACGCCCAGCACGTACGCCAGGGTGCCGGCGCCGGCCAGCCCGCCGGCCGCCGCGGGCTGGTCGTTCCAGTACAGGTAGAGGCTCCAGCCGGCGATGTGCAGCACCGCGACGGCGAGCACGATGCCGCCCAGGCGGGCCCGTTCGGCGCGGCTCCACCGGCCAACCGGGGGTGCGGTGCTGACGGCGGTCGTACTCATCGGATTCCTCCACGTTCTTCGGGGTCGGCGACGCGGATCGCGTCCACCGGGCAGATCTCCAGGCACTCCAGGCAGCCGGTGCAGCGGTCGGCGCGGACGGTCAGGCCGCCGGCGACCGGCCGGATCGCGTGCGTGGGACAGGTGAGCAGGCAGGCGCCGCAGCCCTGGCAGGCGCCGATGGTCACGAGCGCCACCGGTACCCCCGGGGCGTGACCATCCGACCGGCGACCAGCCGGGTGTCGCTGCTGCCCACCACCACCACGCTGTACATGTCGACCGCCGCGGGGTCGAGGGTCGCCAGGGTGGCCAGATGCACCCGCTCGCCGTCGCGGCTGGCGTTGCGCACCACGCCGACCGGGGTGTCCGGCGGTCGGTGCGCGGCGAGGATCGCCAGGGCCCGGCCGAGCTGCCAGTCCCGGGCCCGGCTGCGCGGGTTGTAGAACAACGCCACGAAGTCGCCCTCGGCGGCGGCGGTCACCCGGCGCTCGATGACCTCCCACGGGGTGTGCAGGTCGGACAGGCTCAGGTACGCGTGGTCGTGGCCGAGCGGAGCGCCGAGCAGCGCGCCGGCGGCCAGCGCGGCGGTCACCCCGGGCACGCCGACCACGTCGATCCGCTCGTCGGCGTACTCCAGGGCGGGGCTGGCCATCGCGTACACCCCCGCGTCGCCGGACCCGACCAGCGCGACCGCCCGGCCGGCGGCGGCCTCGGCGACGGCGGCCCGGGCCCGCGCCTCCTCCGCGCCCAGTCCGCTGGCCAGCACCCGCGTGCCCGGGCGCAGCAGGTCGCGCACCTGGTCGACGTACTGGTCCAGGCCGACCACCACGGCGGCCCGACGCAGCTCGGCGACCGCGCGCGGGGTGCGCAGGTCGGCCGCGCCCGGCCCGAGCCCGACCACGGCGAGCCGGCCGCGCGGCGCGTGCCGCGCCACCGCCACGGTCGCCATCGCCGTGGCGGTCTTCGGCACCAGCAGCTCGGCGGCGCCCGGCCGTCCGTCGGCGCCGAGCAGCGCGGCGGCCTCGGCGACGCTCGGCGTGCCGACCGCCGCGCGCACCACCTCGCTGGGGTGCGGCACGTCCACCGCCGCCAGCCGCGTCGCGGGCCAGGTCACCAGGGGTACGCCGAGCAGGTCGGCGGTGCTCACGATGCCCACCTCGTCGGCCTTGACGTCGGCGCTGGCCAGGCAGCGCAGGCTAGCCGGGCTGAGGCCGGCCTCGGCCAGCACCCGGTGCAGCAGGTCGCGCACCTCGTCGGCGGGCACGCTGCGGCTGGCCCCGATCCCGGCGACCAGCGACGGGGGTCGCAGCACGGCGGTCCGGTCGTCGAGCGGCACCAGCCGGTCGGTGACCAGCAGCCGGTACCCGCCGGACGGCACCGCACCGTCGCCGCCGGTGGCGACGCTCCCGGTGCCGGCGGATGCGGCGCTGGCCCGGGGCTGGACGTTCGACGGCAGGGCGGGCAGCGGCCAGTCGGCGTCGGCGACCAGGCGGACCGGTTCGCCGTCCAGGATGGCCCGGGAGACCGCGGCGACGGCGCCCTCCACCGGCCAGCCCAGGGTGTCCAGGCCGGGCAGGTCGACCGCGTCGGTGGCGGTGGTGATCACCGGCCGCGCGTCGAGCAGCGCGCCGACGGCCTCGGCGAGGGCGTTGCCGCCGCCGGCGTGCCCACCGAGCAGGGCCACGGCGTGCCGAGCCGCCTCGTCGACGACCACCACGGCCGGGTCGGTGCGCTTGTCGCCGAGCAACGGCGCGAGGATCCGCACCACCGCGCCGGTGGCCAGGAACGCGACCACCGCGTCACACCCGGCCCAGGCGGTCCGCAGCGCGTCGGTGACGCCATCCCCCTCGACCAGCCGGGCGTGCGGCCAGGCGGCGGCGACGGTACGGGCGTGTCTCCGGCCGGCTGCGGTCGCCGCGACCAGGCCGATCCGGGCGTGCGAGGTCAGGTCGTGCACGGGCGCTCCCCGGTGAGGACGACCACCGGGTTGGTGGCCGCGAGGCGGATCGACCCGCCCGGCAGGTCGGCGAGGCGGGCGGCGGAGAGCTGGCTGCCCTCGACCGTGTAGCCGGCGGCGCGCAGCAGCGCCACGGCCGGCGCGACCCGGTCCAGGGCAGCGAGGGTGAGCACCACCCGGCCGGGGCGGCGGGCCACCACGGCGGCGAGGACATCGGTGCCGCCCCCGCCGACGAAGACCGCGTCCGGTTCGGGCAGCCCGGCCAGCGCCGCCGGGGCCCGGCCGGTGACCAGCCGGACGTCGACGGCGTGCGCGGCGGCGTTGGCCCGGATCGCGTCGGCGGCCTCGACGTCCTGCTCGACGGCGAGCACCGCCGCGCCGAGCAGGGCGCACTCGATGCCTACCGATCCGCTGCCCGCGCCGACGTCCCACACCAGCCGGCCCAGCCGGGGCCGCAGCCGGGCAACGACGAGGGCGCGCACCTCCGACTTTGTGATCATGGAGTCGCGGTGGGCGTAGGCGCTCTCCGGCAGCGCCCAGCCACCGACCGGCGCGGCGGCCGGCTGGTTGTCCCACCGCATCCCGCCGGGATCGGGTGTGGCGAGGCTGAGCAGCACGTGCGGGTCGGCCCACGTCTCGGCGGCGGCCTGCTCGGGAGTGACCTCGCGGATCCGTTCGGCGTCGGTGCCCAGGTGCTCGGCGACCAGCAGCCGGCGGGCCCAGCCGGCCAGCCCGGCGCCCACCTCGGCGGCCCCGGTGCCCGGGGCGGTGAGCACCGCCACCAGCGGCAGCGCCCGACAGGCGTTCAGCGCCGGCCGCGGGTCCCGGCCGTGCGCGGTGACCACGGCGGCGCCGTCCCAGGGCAGCCCGGCGCGGGCGAAGACGGCGGCTACGCTGGACACCGCCGGCACCACCCGCAGCGGCAGCCCGGCCGCGCGCAGCCGCCGGACGATGCCGAACAGGCCGGGATCGCCGCTGGCCAGCACCACGGCGGGTACGCCGGCGGCGACGGCGGTGGCCAGCCGGTCCACGGCGGGGGCGAGCGGCCCGAGGGTGACGGTGGCGGCGCCGGGCGGTACGGGCACCGCGGCCAGGTGCCGGGCGGCGCCGACCACCAGCCCGGCGGCGGCGAGGGCCGGTGCCAGGGCGGGGTGCGCCGGCGCGCCGGCCGCATCCAGGCCGACCACGGTCACCGTGCTCATCGCAACCACCGGCCGGTGGAGGCGACCGTGCGACTGCCGGCGAAGTCGACCATCGCCACGTCCACCGTGACGGCGTGCCCGGCGAAGCGCAGCAGCACCTGGCGGACCCGCTGGCAGAGCAGGTCCCCGGCCGGGCCGAGCAGCCCGGCGGCCTCCCACAGCTCGTACGCGTGCCGACCGGTGTTCGCCCCGGTCACCGCGGCGACAAGCGCCGGGTCGCCCCCGGCCTCGGCGGTGACGGCACCGAGCAGGGAGAGGTCCACCTTGGAGCGGGTGTAGTGGGTCATCAGGATGCCGGCGGCAAGCTTCGCCAGCTTGCCGGCCATGCCGACGAACACCACGCCGGTCATGCCGTCGGCGACGGCGGCGGTGACCGCCGCGCCGGTGAAGTCACCCACCTCGACGAAGCAGACCTCGGGCAGCTCCGGCAGCAGCGCGCGGGCGGCCCGCTCGGTGCGTCCGCCGGTGCAGAGCACCACGGTCCGCTCGCCCTGCGCGGCCATGACGTGCACCGCCTGCACGACGCTGGCCCGCCAGGAGGCGGTGGAGAAGGGACGGACGATCCCGGTGGTGCCGAGGATCGAGATGCCGCCGAGAATGCCGAGGCGCCGGTTGGTGGTCTTCCGTGCCATGATCTCGCCCCCGGGGACGCTGATCACCACCTGGACGCCGACCTCGGCCAGGTCGACCACCTCGGCCACCGCCTGGTTGATCATGCGGCGCGGGGTGTCGTTGATCGCCGGACCGCCGACGGCGAGCCCCAGACCCGGCTTGGTGACCGTGCCGACGCCCGGCCCGCCGGCCAGACGCAGCCCGGGGGCCTCGGCCCAGTCGACGGTGGCGGTCAACTCCGCGCCGTGGGTGACGTCCGGGTCGTCGCCGGCGTCCTTGACCACGACCGCCTCGGCGCGCTCCGGCGGGACGCCGGTCAGCTCGCAGCGGGCGACCGGAAAGCGGACCCGCTGCCCGGCCGGCAGCCCAATCTCCACCTCGGGCTGCGGCGCACCGGTGACCAGCGCGGTCACCGCCGCCTTGGCCGCCGCCGTCGCGCAGGCGCCGGTGGTCCAGCCGGTGCGCAGCGCGGTGGGCCGGACCTTCGCGGTCCGCGGCAGATCCGGCTCCCGCAGCGGCGGTTCCGGGTACGTCACTCGGAACCGCCCACCGTGTCGGCCAGGCGGGCGGTGGTTTCGGCGGCGGGGCGGGACGCGCCGCGGCGGCGCAGCTCGGCGCGGGCGGCCGGCTCGGCCCGGCGGTAGGTGTGGAAGTGCCCGGGGTGGTACAGGTGCGAGCGGGTGCCGGTGGCGGCCAGCGCCGGCCCGACCAGGAAGAGGGTGTGCTTCCAGAGCCGATGCTCCTTGACCGTCGCCTCCAGCGTGCCCACCGTGCAGCGCACCACCAGCTCGTCCGGCCAGGTCGCCTGGTACGCGACCACCGCCGGGGTGTCCGCCGGGTAACCGCCGGCGAGCAGCTCGGCCTGCACCTGCCCGGAGCGGGCGGCGGAGAGGAACAGCGCCATGGTGGTGCCGTGGCGGGCGAAGTCGCGGACCCGCTCCCCCTGCGGCATCGGGGTCTTGCCACCCTCGAGTCGGGTGAGGATCACCGACTGGGCGACCTCGGGGACGGTCAGCTCCCGCCCGACGATCGCCGCGACGGCGGTGAACGACGAGACCCCGGGCACGATCTCGACGGCCAGGCCGAGCGCCCGGCACAGGTCCAGTTGCTCCTGCACCGCGCCCCAGAGCGCCGGGTCGCCGGAGTGGATCCGGGCCACCGTGAGCCCCCGCTCGGCGGCCCGCTCGTACAGCGGCAGCACCCCCTCGATGGGCAGTTGCGAGGAGTCGACGATCTCCGCGTCCGGGCGGGCGTGGCCGAGCACGTCGGCGTGCACCAGGCTGGCCGCCCAGATCACCACGTCGGCCTCGGCGATCACCCGGGCCGCCCGCAGGGTCAGCAGGTCCGCCGCGCCGGGACCGGCCCCGACGAACCACACCTTGCCGGTGTTGGTCACAGTTTTCCTCCTCGCCCGTCCCGGCGGGCCGGGACCAGCAGCGTCGACAGGTACGGCAGGTCGTGCTCGGCCTCGTCGACCGGGCCGATCCACTCGCCGGGCAGCCCGAGGCCGCGACCGAGCACGGCGTCGGTGAGCCGGCCCTGCCGGCGCAGCTCGCCGACCAGCTCCGGGTGCCGCCGCCAGCCCTTGTAGGCGACGACGGTGCCCGGGCCGGCCAGCGCGTCGGCGAAGAGCGCCAGCCCGGCGGTGGCCGGCAGCAGGGTCAGCGGCTCGCGTCCCTCGCAGAGCGGGGTGCCGCTGCGGGCGGCCAGCTCCTGCATGGCGGTGATGCCGGGCACGGTGGCCACCCGCACCGCCGGGCGCAGCGCCCGCAGGCTCTGCGCGAGGTAGCCGAAGGTCGAGTAGATGTTCGGGTCGCCGATGGTGGCGAAGGCGAGCGACCGGGCGCCCGCGTCGACCGCCTCGGCCACGATCTGGGCGGCGGCGTCCCACGCGGCGGCCCGCCGCGGCGTCACGCCGCCCCGGTCGTCCAGCGCGAACGGCAGCCGGCGCAGCCGGTGCGCCGCGACGTGAGCCAGCACGGTCCGCTCGGCCCGCCCGACGTCCGGCGCACCGGCCGTCGCGGTCGAATCGTCCCGATCCGCCATCACGGGTACGAAGACCAGGTCGGCCGCGCGCAGCACCCGCACCGCCTTGACGGTGAGCAGTTCCGGGTCGCCGGGCCCGACACCGACCCCGGTCAGGGTCGTCTCCGCCGACCCGGATCGGCCGGCAACGTGGTCGGCGGTCATCGGCACGCCTCGACCAGGCGGCGGGCGGCGGCCGGGTAGCCGGCCCAGTGGGTGTGCAGGTAGGAGGCGTGCACCCCGCCGGCGACGAAGCCGTGCGCCGCGCCGTCCCAGCGCCACGCCGGCCGCTCGCCGTGCCCCGGGTCGGTGGTGGTGCGGTGGAACTCGTGGCCGCGTACCGGCTCGCCGGCCGGGGCGACCGGGGAGTCGGTGGCCGCGACCGCCTCCCGGTAGCCGAGGGTCAGCCGGCCGGTCATCCGGGCGGTCAGGTCGAGCCGCCCGCACATGGGCGCGTCGTCCAGGGACCGGCCGAGGTAGAGCAGCCCGGCGCACTCGGCCACGATCGGCCCGTCGAAGGCGGCCAGCTCGGCGCGGAGTGCCGTGTTGCCGGCCAGCTCCTGGGCGTACGCCTCGGGGAAGCCGCCGCCGACGACCACCGCGCGGGTGCCGGTGGGCAGCGCCGGGTCGCGCAGCGGGTCGACGGTGACCACGTCGGCGCCGGCCGCGGTGAGCAGTTCGGTGGTCTCCGCGTACGAGAAGGTGAACGCCGGGCCACCGGCGACCGCGACCAGCGGACGGTCCCCGCCGGCCGGGCCGCCGACGGCGGCGACCGGGTCCCAGGCGGGCGCGGTGAGCGGCGGGGCGGTCCGGGCCAGGTCGAGCACGGCATCCAGGTCCACCGTGGACTCGATCAGCTCGGCGAGGGCGGCGACGATCGCGAGGGACTCGGGTGCCCGCTCGGCGACCGGGACGAGGCCGAGGTGCCGGGCCGGGGCGGCCACCTCGGCGGCCCGGGTGACCGCCCCGAGCACCGGTACGCCCACCTCCGCCAGCGCGTCGCGCAGCAGCATCTCGTGCCGGGGCGAGCCGACCCGGTTGAGGATCACCCCGCCGATGCGCACCGCCGGGTCGAAGGCGGCCATGCCGAGGGTGAGCGCGGCGGCCGAGCGGCCCTGTGCGGTGGTGTCGAGCACCAGCAGCACCGGTGCGTCGATGAGCCGGGCGACGTGCGCCGTGGAGGCGAAGCTCCGCCGGCCGACCGCGCCGTCGTGCAGGCCCATCACGCCCTCCACCACCGCGACGTCGGCGGGCGTGGGGACGCTCGCGCCGTGCCGCAGCAGCGGGGCGATCCGCTCCGCGCCGACCAGGAAGGGGTCGAGGTTGCGGCCGGACCGGCCGGCGGCGAGCGCGTGGTAGCCGGGGTCGATGTAGTCCGGGCCGACCTTGTGCGGGCTGACGGTCAGGCCGCGACGGCGCAGCGCAGCGAGCAGCCCGGTGGCCACGGTGGTCTTGCCGTGCCCGCTGGCCGGTGCGGCCACCACCACCCGGGGCAGCGCCCAGGGCGTCGCCGGGTCGGTCGGCCGCAGCCCGGTGAGCACCGACGGCGTCGCCGGGCCGGTCACCATTCGATGCCCTTCTGGCCCTTCTGGCCCGCGTCCATCGGGTGCTTCACCTTGGTCAGCTCGGCGACCAGGTCGGCCGCGTCGACCAGGCGGGGATCGGCGTCCCGACCGGTGATCACCACGTGCTGGAAGCCGGGCCGGTCGGCCAGGGTGGCGACCACCTCGTCGACGTCCACCCAGCCCCATTTCATCGGGTAGGTGAACTCGTCCAGCACGTACAGCCCGTACCGCTGGGCGGCCAGGTCGCGCTGGACCTGCCGCCAGCCCTCCAGGGCGTCGGCCGCGTGGTCGGCCTCGCCGCCGCGCTGGATCCAGGACCAGCCCTCGCCCATCTTGTGCCAGGCCACCGGTGCGCCCTGACCGGTGCGCTCGTGCACCTCACCCAGCGCGCGGAAGGCGTTCTCCTCCCCCACCCGCCACTTGGCGCTCTTGACGAACTGGAACACCCCGATCGGCAGGCCGGCGGTCCAGGCCCGCAGCGCCAGCCCGAAGGCGGCGGTGGACTTCCCCTTCATCTGTCCGGTGTGGACGACGAGCAGCGGTCGGTGCCGCCGCTGCCGGGTGGTCAACCCGTCGGCGGGCACGGTGGAAGGCTTCCCCTGCGGCATCAGCGATCTCTCCTGTCGGTGGTGGCGGCGCCGGTCGCGATCTCGGCGAGCGGCGCGGTGGTGACGGCGTCCAGGGGGTGGTGGGGAGCCTTGAGTTGGGTGGCCAGGCGGCGGCCCAGGTTCAGGCGGACCGGGCCGGATTCGCAGTCGACGACGACGCAGGGTGCGCCGGTGGCGGCGAGGACCGCCGCCGCCGCGGCTGCCCGGTCCAGCGGGCGCTCGCCCGCCGTGGCCCGGCCGTCGGTGACGACCAGGACCAGGGGACGGCGCTTCGGGTCGCGCAGCCGCTCCACCCGCAGCAGGTCGGCCGCGGCGAGCAGTCCCTCGGCCAGCGGGGTACGCCCGCCGGTGGGCAGCTCGGCCAGCCGGATCGAGGCGGCCAGCACCGACGAGGTGGCCGGCAGCAGGGTGCGTGCCCCGCTACCCCGGAAGGCGATCACCGCCACCTTGTCCCGCCGCTGGTACGCGTCGGTGAGCAGGGCGAGCACCGCATCCTTGACCGCCGTCATCCGCTCGCGGGCCCCCATCGACCCGCTGGCGTCCACCACGAACAGCACCAGGTTGCCCTCGCGCCCCTCCCGGACCGCCTCGCGCACGTCGTCCGGGCGCAGCCGCAGCGGGCCGGTGCGCCGGCCCCGGGCCGCCTGATGCGGCGCGGCCGCGCGGACCGTGGCCGGCAGGTGCAGCGCGGCCACCCGACCGACCGGCACCCGGGCGCCGGTGGTGCGCCCTCGCCCGGTGCGGGCGCGGGACCGCCGACCGGGCACCCCGTCGCCGACCCCGGGCGCGGTGAGCAGCCGCGCCTTCAGCCCACCCCGGGGTACGGCCACCGACTGACCACCGGCGCCGGCGTCGCCCGGACGGGGTTGGCCACTGCGCTGGTCGTCGCCGTCGCCCGGCCGACCACCGTCAGCTCGCCCGTCCCAGCCGTCCTCCGGCCACCCGGCGGGGCTGTGCGGCCCGCTGTCCCCGGCGGTCGGACCCCCACCGGGTTCACGTCGGTCGGTGCCGTCGGTGCCACGCCCGTCCGGGTCGCCCCCGCCGAAGCCACGACCGTCCTCAGGGGTCCCATCCGAGCCACCGGGACCACCCGGACCGCCAGGGCCACCCGGACCGCCAGGGCCACCCGGACCGCCAGGGCCACCTGGGCCACCTGGGCCACCTGGGCCGCCGTCCTGCGGGCTGCCGCCGTCCGGGTCGTGGCCGTCGGGGCCGCCGTCGTCCGGGTCGTCGTCGGGGTGTTCGTCCTGGGCGCGCTGCAACGCCTCGTCGAGGCGCTTGTCGTCCAGGCCGGGGGTGTCGAACGGGTCGCGGCGGCGGCGGTGCGGCAGGGCCAGCCGGGCG
Organism: Micromonospora sp. GCM10011542; assembly: GCF_042650685.1. NCBI lineage: Bacteria > Bacillati > Actinomycetota > Actinomycetes > Micromonosporales > Micromonosporaceae > Micromonospora > Micromonospora sp. GCM10011542. The sequence goes on along the minus strand of NZ_JBHSBO010000050.1, from coordinate 142,708 downwards.
GCCACCCGGACGTCGTCGATGGTCACCCGGTCCCGGCCGTGCCAGGCGGCGTGCGCCATCGCGGTACGGGCGGTGACGATGTCGGCGCGCATGCCGTCCACGTCGAACGCGGCGCATACCTCGGCGATCTGGCGCAGCGAGGAGTCCGGCAGCCGTACCCGGGCGAGCCGGTGCCGGGCGGCGGCCACCTGACGGGCGATCCGCGCGTCGGCGTCGGCCCAACGGGCGGCGAAGCCGGCCGGATCGGCGTCGGCGGCGAGCCGGCGGCGGACCACCTCGACCCGGACCTCCGGGTCTCGGCTGGCGCCGACCTCGACGGTGAGCCCGAACCGGTCGAGCAGCTGCGGGCGCAGCTCCCCCTCCTCCGGGTTCATGGTGCCGACCAGGAGGAACCGGGCGGCGTGGCTGACCGATACGCCCTCCCGCTCGACGTGGCTGCGGCCCATCGCCGCGGCGTCGAGCAGCAGGTCGACCAGGTGGTCGTGCAGCAGGTTGACCTCGTCGACGTAGAGCACGCCGCGGTGCGCGGCGGCCAGCAGGCCCGGCTCGAAGGCGCGTACCCCCTCGCCGAGGGCCTTCTCCAGGTCCAGCGAGCCGACCACCCGGTCCTCGGCGGCGCCGACCGGCAGCTCGACCAGCCGGGCCGGCCCGGTCTCGGCGGCGGTGCCGGCCGGGTGCGGGCCGTCCGGGCAGGCCGGATCGGGGTCGGCCGGGTCGCAGCCGAACCGGCAGCCCGCCACCCGCCGCACCGGCGGCAGCAGCGCGGCGAGCGCACGCACGGCGGTGGACTTGGCGGTGCCCTTCTCACCACGGACGAGGACCCCGCCGATCGCCGGGGAGACGGCGTTGAGCAGCAGCGCCAGCCGCATGTCGGCCATGCCGAGCACGGCACTGAACGGGTAGGTGGTCATGCGTGCTCCTCCAGGTCGCCCTCGCTGGCCAGGTACGTGTCGCGGAGCCGGTCCAGGGTCGCCGGCTCGGGTTTGGCCCACAGGCCCCGGTCGGCGGCCTCCAGCAGCCGCTCGGTGATGCCGCGCAGTGCCCACGGGTTGGACCGCTCCAGGAATTCGCGGGTGGTGTCGTCGAAGACGTACGCGGCGGTCAGGTGCTCGTACATCCAGTCGTCGACCACGCCGGCGGTGGCGTCGTAGCCGAACAGGTAGTCCACGGTGGCGGCCAGCTCGAAGGCGCCCTTGTAACCGTGCCGGCGCATCGCGGCGATCCACTTCGGGTTGACCACCCGGGCCCGGAACACCCTCCGGGTCTCCTCGCCCAGCGTGCGGGTACGCACGTCGTGCGGCATCGCCGAGTCACCGACGTACGCCTCGGGCGAGGCGCCGGTGAGGTGGCGGACCATCGCCACCATCCCGCCGTGGTACTGGAAGTAGTCGTCGGAGTCGACGATGTCGTGCTCGCGGGTGTCCTGGTTCTTCACGGCCACCGCGATCCGGGCGAACGAGCGTTCCATGTCGGCCCGCGCCTCACGCCCGTCCAGGCCCCGGCCGTAGGCGTAGCCGCCCCACACCGCGTACACCTCGGCGAGGTCGGCGTCGCTGCGCCAGGTGCGGGCGTCGATCAGCGGCAGCAGACCCGCGCCGTACGCCCCGGGCTTGGAGCCGAAGATCCGGGCGGTGGCCCGCCGCTCGTCGCCGTGCTCGGCGAGGTCGGCGGCGACGTGCGCCCGGACGTAGTTCTCCGCGTCCGGCTCGTCCAGCGCGGCGACCCGCCGTACGGCGTCGTCGAGCAGCGCCACGACGTGCGGGAACGCGTCGCGGAAGAACCCGGAGATGCGCACGGTGACGTCGACGCGGGGCCGGCCCAGCTCCGCCAGCGGCACCACCTCGACGCCGGTGACCCGTCGGGACCGGTCGTCCCACACCGGGCGGCAGCCGAGCAGGGCGAGCACCTCGGCGATGTCGTCGCCCTGGGTGCGCATGGCGCTGGTGCCCCACACGGTCAACCCCACCGAGCGGGGGTACGCGCCGGTGTCGGCGAGGTGCCGGGCCAGCAGCGAGTCGGCCAGGGCCACGCCCACGTCCCAGGCGTTGCGGCTGGGGATGGCCTTCGGGTCGACGGAGTAGAAGTTGCGGCCGGTGGGCAGCACGTTGACCAGGCCGCGGGTCGGTGAGCCGGACGGGCCGGGTGGCACGAACCGACCGTCCAGCGCGCCGAGGGTGTGGGCCATCTCGTCGGTGGTCCGCGCCAGCCGGGGCACCAGTTCGGTGGCGGCGAAGCGCAGAACGGCGGCGGCGTCCGGGATGGGTCGCCCGGTCACCTCCGCGACAACGGCGTCGACCGCCTCGGCGTCCCAGTCCAGGGTCTCCATGCCCACGACCAGCCGACGGGCGACCGCCTCGATCAGGTCGACGGCGTCGGCGGCGGTGCCGGACGGCCCGTCGACGATGTCGGTCAGCGCCGCCGGCAGGCTCAGCCGCTGTCCCGGCGAGGCGAGCAGTTCCTGCTCGTCGAGCCCGTACGCGCCGGCGAGCGCCTGCCGCAGGCCGGGCAGGGCGCGGGTGCCGCCCCAGACCTGCGGGGCGCGCAGCACCGCGAGGACCAGGTTGATCCGCGGTTCGCCGGTGGGCGCCTCGGCGAGGATGTGCAGGCCGTCGCGGATCTGCACGTCCTTGATCTCGCACAGGTAGCCGTCCAGGTGCAGCACGAAGTCGTCGAAGTCGTCGGCGTCGGGCATCGCCTCGGCGTGCAGGTCGTGGTGCAGCTCGGCGGCGCGTACCAGGTCCCAGATCTGCGCCCGCACGGTGGGCACCTTTGCCGGGTCGAGGGCCTGCACGGTGGCGTACTCGTCGAGCAGTTGTTCCAGTTTGGCCAGGTCGCCGTAGGTTTCGGCGCGGGCCATGGGCGGCACCAGGTGGTCGACCACGACGGCGTGCGCGCGCCGCTTGGCCTGGGTGCCCTCGCCGGGGTCGTTGACGATGAACGGGTAGACCAGCGGGAGGTCGCCGAGGACCGCGTCGGGGGCGCAGTCGGCGGCCAGGCCGAGCCCCTTGCCGGGCAGCCACTCCAGGGTGCCGTGCTTGCCCAGGTGGACCACGGCGTCGGCGCCGAAGCCGCCGTCCGCGACCGGCGCGGCCAGCCAGCGGTACGCGGCCAGGTAGTGGTGGCTGGGCGGCAGGTCCGGGTCGTGGTAGATGGCGATCGGGTTCTCCCCGAAGCCGCGCGGCGGCTGGATCAGCAGCACCACGTTGCCGAAGCGCAGCCCGGCGAGCACGATGTCCCCGCCGTCGGTGTAGAGCTCACCGGGCGGCTCACCCCAGTGCTCCCGCATCCGCTCGCGCAGCTCGGCGGGCACCTGGTCGAACCAGCGCCGGTACGTCTCCCCCGGCACCCGGGCCTCGGCGGCGGCGAGCTGCTCCGGGGTGAGCCACTCCACGTCGTGCCCGCCCGCGGCGATCAGCGCGTGGATCAGCGCGTCGCCGTCGTCCGGGACCGGGCCGTCACCCAGGTGGTAGCCGGCGTCGGCCAGCGCGGCGAACAGCCGGACCGCCGAGGCCGGGGTGTCCAGGCCGACCGCGTTGCCGACCCGGGAGTGCTTGGTCGGGTAGGAGCTGAGCACCACGGCGACGCGCTTGTCGGCGTTGGGCACGTGCCGCAGCCGCGCGTGGCGCACCGCGATGCCGGCCACCCGGGCGGCGCGCTCCGCATCGGCGGCGTAGACCGAGAGCCCGTCGGCGTCGATCCGCTTGAACGAGAACGGCACGGTGACGATCCGGCCGTCGAACTCGGGAATGGCCACCTGCATGGCGGCGTCCAACGGGGACAGTCCCGCGTCACTGCCGGCCCACTGCTCGCGGGTGCTGGTCAGGCAGAGCGCCTGGATGACCGGCACGTCCAGCGCGGCCAGCGCGCCGACGTCCCAGGCGTCCTCGTCGCCACCGCCGGAGGCGTCCGCGGCCACCGCGCCACCGGCGGCGAGCACCGTGACCAGCAGCGCGTCGCAGCGCGCGAAGAGTCCCAGCGGACCCGCGCCGACGGTCAGCCCGCGCAGCGAGCCGCAGAAGATCGGCAGCGGGTTGCCCCCGGCGGCGCGTACCGCGTCGGCCAGCACGTCGACGAAGCCGGTGTTTCCGGCAAGCGCGTGCGCCCGGTAGAAGACGATCCCCACGGTGGGCCGCTCCGGATCGGCCGCCGGGTCGCCGTGCACGCCGTACGCGGAAGTGGGTGCGGGCGGGGCGAAGCCCTCGCCGGTGAGCAGCACCGTGTCGGAGAGGAACCGGGCGAGCTGCCCCAGGTTCTCCGGCCCGCCCTCGACCAGGTAGGACAGCGCCTCGGTGACCACCCCGGACGGCACGGTGGAGACCGCCATCAACTCCGCGTCGGGCACCGCCTCACCACCGAGCACCACCGTGGGTACGCCGCTGGCGAGCACCTCGGCCAGGCCGTCCGGCCACGCCTGCCGGCCACCGAGCAGGCGTACGACGGCGAGGTCCACCCCGTCGAGCAGGGCGGGTACCGCGTCGGCGGCGACGCGGGCGGGGTTCGCCAGTCGGTAGTCGGCGCCACTGGCCCGGGCGGCCAGCAGGTCGGTGTCGGCGGTGGACAGCAGCAGGATGCGCACGAGAGGCTCCGGAGAGTGACGCCCGGGTCGGCGCGGAGGCGACCGGGGCGAAGCGGGTGGGTGCGACGTCAGCGGGTGCGACGGCTCGGCGCGCGGCTCACCGACGTGAAGGTCGGGGACCGGTCAGCGTCGGGGGCGCGGGTCAGCGCAGGACGTTGCCGGCGCGACCGGTCGCGAGCGCGCTGGCGCGGCCGGCGGCTCGACCGGTCCGGTGCGCGCCGGGGCGGCCGGGCACGGATGCGCCGGGGTCGCTGCCGGTGGATCCGCCGGGGCGGCCGGCGGTGGGTGCGGCGAAGCGGCCGCCGCGCGGATCATGACGATGATCGTCGATGCAAGAGACGCCGTGCGTCATCGGGTCCTCCTCGGGTGTCCACGCCCTGGGGCACATCCCGACGGCCGAAGTATCCTGGCTCCCGGATCGACGCTCACCCCCGGCCTTCCAACCGCAGACACACGGCCGTGACTCACGAGGGGGGATCGCTCCCCGGTGACAGTGGCGGGACCGCGCCGGAATCACACCGGCTTCCTTCACTGCCGTCAGGCCGCGAATGCTGCCACACCCCTCGGCCACCGGTCAACGCCACCTCCACCGCTGGCGGCCGAGCCACGGTCATCGACGCCCAGCGATCAGATGCGGGTGATCCCGCCCGTCGGCGCATTGCCCTGGGTGAATCGTGCGCGTCCTTTGCTCTGCTTCACCCGACGCACCGGTGGCGGCCACATCCTGTTGCGTCCGGGTGAGCAGAGCAAAGGGCTCGCAGGGGTTACGACCAGCACGAACACCGAGCCGGGGCGACTCGTCGCGGCCCGGCTGGCGAGCAACGGGTCAGCGTCCACGATCAATGCGGGCAGGTGGAGCGCCAGCGTCGCCAGTGCGGTGCCCGCTGCTGCGGCCGGTTCTGCCCCGCGCGGCCGGCCCCGACCCGGAGGCCGGTCCGGGGCGGGGTCGCCGTGGTCGCCGGCGGGCGCGACTGTGTGATGATCGACGCCGACCAGAGCCACCCGCGGACGGCCAGCGAGCCCCGGTCAGCGCGCGGCGGGCCAGCAAGCCCCGGTCAGCGCGCGGCGGTCAGCGGGCGTGGCGTTCCGGGTGGGCCCGGTTCCAGGCGCGCATGCGCTCCGGGTAGCCGGTGCGGGCCGCCTCGTACAGCGGCACCGCGTGCTTGCGGGCGATGGCGCCCGCCGCCCGTGGCGTTCCGGTCCGGCGGCGGATCCACTCACCGTCGTGGGCGATCGCCACCACCGTGGTGTCGGTCGCGGTGGTCTCCGGTTCCAGGTAGAACTCCACCCCCTGCCGGCTGGCGATGAACGCCTCCAGCGCGGCGAGGTCGTCCCGGTTCCCTTCCCGGTCCAGTTTCGTCGGGGTCGCGTCGGCGGCCCGTGGCCGCCGGTTGAACCAGCCCATGCCCGCTCCTCTCCTCGACGTCCCTGAAGTGCACCACCGTTTCCTGCGAATCCCCTGCACGCCGGATGAGAGAGAACTGAGGTTGGCCAGCGCGGCAGGGCGGTGTCGAGATCTTGGAAGGAAAGTGCCCCTCCGGGGGCGTTTTCGTACCAAGATCTGCAGTCTCCGGACGTTCGCCCCGGTAGGTGCGCGGGCGGGCGTGGTTAGGCTCGGGCGGTGGTGGCGGATCTTCAGGTGGTGGCGGCCCGGGACAACGCCGAGTGGTGCGACATCGTCTGCGCCAGCCACGGGCTGGTTGGCCGCAACGACGAGGACGCCTGGTGGGTGCCGCGCCGCTCTCCGCCCTGGTACCCCGACGCGGTCACCCTGCGCCCCGGCGTCGACCCGGCCGCCGTGCTGGCCCGGATCGACGCCGGCCCCGGGGCGTCGGTGAAGGACAGCTTCGCCGACCTGGACCTCACCCGGTACGGCTTCCGGCTCCTCTTCGACGCCCAGTGGATCCACCGGGCGGCGGCGGATCAGCCGGGCGGCGTACCGCTGAGCCCGGTGACCACGGCGACCGCCCTGGGCACCTGGGCGGCGGCGCACGGCGGTGGCGAGCTGTTCCGCCCGGCCCTGCTGACCGACCCGCGGGTGCGGGTGCTGGCCCGCTACGACGAGCGCGGCGAGGTGGTTGGCGGGGCGGTGGTCAGCGGTCACGGCGCACGCGGCGTCTCCAACGTGTTCGCCCGCACCGCCGATCCCCTGGGCATCTGGCACGGCGTGTGCGCGTCGCTGCCCGGGGTGCCACTGGTCGGCTACGAGTCCGGCCCCGACCTCGACACCGCCCGGGCGGCGGGCTTCACCCCACTGGGCCCCCTGCGGGTCTGGCTCCACGACTGACCCGCCGGCCCCGCCCTCCGGCGGTCGATCTCGAGGTTGGCGTCGCGACACGTCGGCATCGAAGCGGTCAACCGCATGATCAGCGAGGGGGCGGGGCGCGGGTCAGGTCAGGCGGGTCAGGTCTTCGGGGGTCAGGTGGAGGGCGGCGGCGGCGACGTTCGCCTCCAGGTGCGCGGGGTCGCCGGTGCCGGGGATGGCCAGCACGTGCGGGCCCTGGTGCAGCGTCCACGCCAGGCGTACCTGGTGCGCGGTGACGCCGTGGGCCCGGGCGACCGCCTCCACGGCCTCGCTCTGCTCGGCGCTCGCGCCCGCCTCCCGGCCGGTGCCGGCCAGCGCGAAGAACGGCACGTACGCGATGCCCCGCTCGCCGCAGACCCGGACGAACTCGTCCTGCTCCCGGTAGGCGTCCACCCCGTAGTTGTTCTGCACGCAGACCACCGGGGCGATGTCCGCCACCTCCGCCAGCCGTTCGGGCCGGACGTTGGAGAGCCCGAGGTGCCGGATCAGCCCGGCGGCGCGCAGCTCGGCCAGGGCGCCGAACCGCTCGGCGAGCGGGACCGGGCCCGACCCCCGGCCGTGCCGCAGGTTCACCACGTCCAGACAGTCCAGGCCGAGCCGACGCAGGTTCTCCTCCACCTGGGCCCGCAACTGGGCCGGGGTGAGCGCTTCGGTGAAGCCGGACACCGGGTCGTACCCGAAGCCGACCTTGGTGACGATCACCAGATCCTCGGGGTACGGGGCGAGCGCCGCCCGGATCAGCTCGGTGGCGTAGCGCGCGGGGCCGGTGCCGACGCCCAGGGTGCCGCCGGGCGAGACGTAGAAGGCGGCGGTGTCGATGTGGTTGACGCCCAGCTCCACGGCCCGGCGCAGCAGCGCCACCGCCCGGTCCCGGTCCGGGTGGGCGGTGATCCGCATGGAGCCGAAGCCCATCCGGTGCACGGTGCGGTCGCCCAGCGTCCAGCTGCCCGCCGCGGCGGCGGTGATCTCGTCGGTTGGCATTTGGCGACCGTAGCCAGCTCGGGCGCGCGGCGCAGTCGGCCGCGCACCCGATACCGCCCGGAGCCGGTCCGGGTTAGTTTTATCGTGCTGGAGGAGCCGGTCAGCCGGCGCGCGGCGGGCGCAGCTTCGGCACCAGCGCCAGCGTCGGCACCAGCAGCAGCGGCACCACCAGCAGCGCCTGCAGGGTGCCGACCCGGTCGCCGAGCATCCCCAGCAGCGGCGGCCCGCCCAGGAACGCGGTGTAGCCGATCACGGCGACCACGCTGACCCGCACCGGTGCGTGCGCCTCTTCGTCGGCCGCCGCGCTCATCCCCACCGGGAAGCCCAGCGACGCGCCGATCCCCCAGAGGGCGACGCCGACCACGGCCACCGGGCCGGAGCCCGCGAGCACGGCCAGGGCCGCGCCGAACGCGGCGAGCAGGATGGTGGCGGTGAGCACGCGCACCCGACCCCACCGGTCCAGGGCGATGGTGCCGGCGGTGCGCCCGAGGGTCATGCCGACGACGAAGACGCCGAAGACCGCCGCGCCGGCTGCCTCACTGAGGTCGTACCCGTCCACGAAGGCGACGGCCAGCCAGTCGTTGGCGCTGCCCTCGGTGAACGCCATCACCAGCACCAGCAGGCCGATCAGCAGCGTGCGCGGCTCCCGCCAGGCGGCGAGCTGGGCCCGGCGGCGGGCGCCCGGGGCGGCGTCTGCCCCCGCCTCGCCGGTCGCGTCGACGACCGGTCGGGGCAGGAACGCCCGCGCGCCGAGGACGGTACCGGCCAGCACCACCGCCGCCACGACGGCCAGGTGCGCGCCGACCGACACCTCCAGCCGGGCCGCACCGGCGCCGAGCGCCGCGCCGGCCACCGAGCCGAGACTCCATGCCGCGTGGAAGCGGGGCATGACGGTACGCCCGAGCCGCCGTTCCACCGCGGCGCCCTCGACGTTCATCGCCACGTCACAGGTGCCGGAGCCGTAGCCGAGCGCGGCCAGCCCCACCCCGACGCCGATCATCGAGCCGGCCACGGTGGCGCCGAGCCCGGCCACGGTCAGGCCGACGGCGACCAGCGCGGTGGACAGCACCACGGTGCGGGCCGCGCCGATGCGCTGGGCGAGCAGACCGGAGGTGGGCATCGCGAGCAGCGCGCCGATGCTCATCGCCAGCAGCAGCAGCCCGAGCCGGCCGGCGGTGAGGTTCAGCGCCTCGCGGACCGCCGGCACACGGGAGAACCAGCTGCCGACGGCGAGCCCGTTGAGGGTGAACACCACGGCGACGCCGTTGCGCGCGGTCAGCACGGCTCGCGGTGGCGACAGGACGGTGGTCGGTGGGACGGTCGGACTGATGGCGGCGCTCACGGGGGCGGTTCCTCTTCCTCGGCTGGTCTCCTGGCACGATCGCACACCTGAGAGCGCTACCACCACAAGGCGGGGTCGCCCCTTACCGCCGCCCGCCGCGCCGGGGCATGATTCGGGCCGGCTCCCGTCGGACGCGACGGCGCCGGAGGGAGGGGACGATGACGACAGCGGCACAGCGGCCGGCCACCCTGGAGGACGTCGCGCGGGCCGCCGGGGTGTCCCGGTCTACGGCCTCGCGGGTGATCGCCGGGACCGGCTTCGCCTCGCCGGTCGCCCGGGAACGCGTCGCCGCGGCCGTCGATGAGCTCGGCTACGTCCCCAATCCGGCCGCGCGGGCCCTGGTCAGCGGAGGCGGCGTACGGCTGGTGGTGGCCGTCGCCGGCACCGGCGCCGAGGTGCTGGAGGACCCGTACGTCGACCGGGTCGTCGGCGCGGCGGCCCGGGTCTGCGCGCCGGCCGGCGTCGGGGTGGCGCTGCACTGGCTGCCGCTGGGCGAGCCGGCCGGGCTGCGCGGGCTGGCCACGGACCGCAGCGTGTGCGGCGTGGTGCTGGTCAACACCACGGGCGACCTGCTCGACGCGGTGCCACGCGCGCTGCACGGCCGGGTCGCCTCGATCGGGATCGGCTCGGCCACCGTGCCGTCGTTCGACGTCGACAACGGCGCCGGCGCGGCGGCGGTGCTGCGGCACCTGTACGACACCGGCCGTCGCCGGATCGCCATGGTGACCGGCCCCCGGTGGCTGCCGTGCGCGCAGCGTCCGGTGCAGGCGTACGGGCGGTTGATGCGGGAGACCGGCCTGCCGGTGCGCCTGGTGCCGGGGGACTTCAGCGCGGCGCGGGGCCGGGCGGCGGCCCGGGAGGCGCTGCGCCGGTGGCCGGACCTGGATGCGATCTACGCGATCAGCGACGAGACCGCCCTCGGTGTGATCGCCGCGCTGCGCGACGGGGGCGTGCGGGTGCCCGGCGACGTCGCGGTTGCCGGCTTCGACGACATCCCGCTGGCCGGCATGACCGCCCCCGCGCTGACCACCGCCAGCCACCCGGTGGGCCGGATCGCCGCCGCCGCGGCCACCGCCGTGCTGGACCGGCGCCCGGCCCCGCCGGCGACCCTCTTCCCGTCCGCCCTGGTGGCCCGGGACAGCGCTTGACCGACCGGCGGCGGGTGGTTAACCGGGTGCGTTCCGGGTAACCGCCCCGCACAATCCGCCGACAGCGAGGAGCGGTGAACCGTGTCCGAACCCGCGCCCCCGCACCGGCAGCCGGCGGAGAACCCCCGGCACGGCCGGTTGACCGCCCGCCCGCGTACCCCGGTGGCGCCGGCGCCCGCCGGGCTCGTACCGCTGACCGACGCCGACGGCGACCCGCTGGCCATGGTGTACGCCCCGGAGCCCGCCGCCGACGGCGCGCCGTACCGGCTGGTGCTGCTCCTGCACGGCGCGGGCGGCTCCGCCCGGCAGGGCCTGGACCTGCTGCTGCCGGTCGCCGACGCGCACCACCTGCTGCTGGTCGCCCCGCAGGCGGCGGCGAGCACCTGGGACCTGATCGCCGAGGGGTTCGGGGTGGACGTGCGCCGCATCGACGGGCTGCTGGCCAACGTCTTCGACGGCTACCCGGTGCGCGACGTGACGGTCGGCGGCTTCTCCGACGGCGCCTCGTACGCGCTGTCGCTCGGCCTGACCAACGGCGACCTGGTCGACACGGTGCTGGCCTTCTCCCCCGGCTTCGCCGCTCCGCTGGTCACCCACGGCAAGCCGCGGGTCTTCGTCTCGCACGGGGTGGACGACCGGGTGCTGCCGATCGACGTGTGCAGCCGCCGACTCGTCCCCCGCCTGCACAGCCTGGGTTACGACGTCACCTACGAGGAGTTTCCCGGCGCCCACGAGGTCCCCATCCCGGTCCGCGACAAGGCCACCACCTGGCTCACGACCGCCTGAGGCGGCCGGGGGTCAGAGTGGCGGGAGACCGAGGGCCTCGTCCACGCGGGTGAGGACGGCGACGTCGTCGTCGGGGTTGACGCCGCGCAACAGGTCGATGGCGGTGGCGCGGACCTGGCCGATGATCATGGCGAGCGGGAGGGTCTGGGCCGGTCCGAACAGCGCTCCGGCGGTGTGCACAGCGGCCAGGGCCGCTTCGTCCGCCCGGGCCGCGTGCCGGTCGGCGGCCTCCTCCTGCCCGTCCAGGTCGGCGGCGAGCGCCGCGCCGGCCGCCCGGACCGCCTCGGCCAGTGAACGCAGCGCGGCACAGAGGTCGGACGGCGCCGGGGTGGGCAGCCGCACGAGCGTCACGCCGGCGCGGGCCAGCACCCGCACGTTGCGTACCGCGTAGTCGAGCTGCCGGATCGAGCCGTCCACCGACCGCAGCCGCCCGATGTGGCGGCGCCGGCGGACGTGCAGCCGCAGCGCCTCACCGGCGGCGAGCACGCCCTCGCGCAGCCCGTCGACCCGGGCGTCCATGCCCCGGGCCCGGGCGAGCGCGGCGAGCGCCGCGGTCTCGTCCCGGCGGTCCAGCGCGTCGGCGATCCCGCCCAGCAGCTCGGCCAGGTCGTCGAAGGTGTGCCGCACCTCGCTGATCAGCGGGGCCAGTGGGTGCCGGGCGTCGACCAGCAGGCTGATCAGCAGGGCGACCGCGCCGCCGATCAGCGCGTCGACGAAGCGGAACGGCACCAGCGTGCCGTCCGGCGGCGCGACCACGACCAGGTAGAGCGCGGAGACCGCGGCCTGCACCAGGGTCACGCCGGTGGCGCCGAAGGCCACCGCGAGCAGCACGGTCAGCAGGATGACGGTGAAGACCGTCCAGGTGCTGCCCCGGCCGAGGGCCTGCACCACCAGGTCGGCCACCAGCACCCCGGCGGCCACCCCGAGCACGACCTCGACGGCCCGGCGTACCCGTTGACCCCGGGCCTGACCGAGGACGATCAGCGCGGCGGCCGGGGCGAAGAAGGGTTCCGGGTGCCCCACCAGCCGAGTGGCCAGCAGCCAGGCGACGGTCGCCGCGAGGGTCGCCTCGACCACCGGCCGCCAGTCGCGCCGCAGTCGTCCGCCGGCCACCGCCAGGCCGCTGAACCGCACCATCGCCCACCTCCCCGGCGATCGTCTACCATCGCGCGATGGACCCGCTCACCGGGCTGCTCGACGGCCCCCGGGCTCGGGGTGCCTTTCTGCTGCGGTCGGTGTTCGAGCCGCCGTACGCGCTGCGGATCGAGGACCGCGCGCCGCTCACCGTGGTGGCCCTGGTCGGCGGCACCGCCTGGCTGGTCCCGGACGCCGCCGCACCGGCGATGCTGCGCCCCGGTGACGTGGCGGTGCTGCGTGGGCCGGACGGCTACCTGGTCGCGGACGATCCGGGAACCCCGCCTCAGGTGGTGATCCACCCGGGGCAGCGCTGCACCACGCTGCGCGGTGAGCCACTGGCGGAGTCGATGGCGCTGGGCGTACGCACCTGGGGCACCGGGGGGTCGACGGTGCTGCTGACCGGCACGTACCAGCTGCCCGGCGAGGTGAGCCGGCGACTGCTGGGCGCGCTGCCGCCGCTGCTGGTGGTGCCCGCCGACGAGTGGCGCAGCCCACTGGTCGGGCTGCTGGCCGAGGAGGTGACCCGGGACGCGCCCGGGCAGGCCGCGGTGCTGGACCGGCTGCTGGACCTGCTGCTGATCGGCGCGCTGCGCACCTGGTTCGGTCGCCCGGGCACGGCGCCGGGCTGGTACCGGGCGGCCGGCGACCCGGTGGTCGGCCCGGCCCTGCGGCTGGTGCAGAACGACCCGGCCCGGCCGTGGACGGTCGCCGCGCTCGCCGCCGAGGTGGGTGCCTCCCGGGCCGTGCTCGCCCGGCGCTTCACCGACCTGGTCGGCGAGCCACCGATGGCCTACCTGACCGGGTGGCGCCTGGCCCTGGCCGCGGACCTGCTGCGCGAGCCGGACGCCACGCTGGGCGCGGTGGCCCGTCGGGTCGGCTACGCCAGCCCGTACGCGCTGAGCACCGCGTTTCGTCGGGTGCGCGGGATCAGCCCGAGCCAGCACCGGATCGGTGCCGGCACCGACTGATCCGGCGAATTTCTGTAGACGCGGAAGGGCGGTCGACATGGGCGACTCGCACGCGGTGGTGGTCGGCGCCGGGATCGGCGGGCTGAGTGCGGCGCTCGCCCTGTACCGGCACGGGTGGCGGGTGACCGTGCTGGAGCGCGCCGCCGAGCTGCGCGAGGTGGGTGCCGGGCTGACCCTGATGGCGAACGCGCTGCGCGCACTGGACGCTCTCGGCCTCGGCGAGGACGTGCGGCGGGGCGAACACGCCGAGGCGCCCGGCGGGATCCGCGACCGCCACGGGCGGTGGTTGTCCCGGATCGACGGCGCGGAGATGACCCGGCAACTGGGCACCACGGCGCTCGGCGTACACCGGGCCACCCTGCACCGCATCCTGCGCGCGGCGGTGCCGGCCACGTCGCTGCGCACCGGGGCGGAGGTGGAACGGGTGGAGTCCGGTCCGGACCGCGCCGAGGTGCACTACCGCGGGCCGGACGGCCCGCAGACGCTCCCCGCCGACCTGGTGGTCGGCGCCGACGGCCTGCGCAGCCGGCTGCGCGCCCAGCTCTGGCCGGAGCATCCCGCCCCGGTGTACGCGGGCTCGACCGCCTGGCGGGCCGCCATCACGTTCCCCGACCCGGTTCCCGCGGCGATCAGCTGGGGCCCGGCGGCCGAGTTTGGCATGGTGCCGCTCGGCGGCGGCCAGGTCTACTGGTTCGCCGCGCTCACCGCCCCGCCCGGCGGCCACGCCCGGGACGAACTGGCGGCCGTCCGGGAGCGCTTCGGCGACTGGCATGCGCCCATCCCAGCGCTGCTGGCGGCCACCCCGCCCGGGGTGGTGCTGCGCAACGACATCCACCACCTGGCCACCGGGCTGCCGTCGTACGTGCGGGGACGGGTGGCCCTGCTCGGCGACGCGGCCCACCCGATGACCCCCAACCTCGGGCAGGGCGCCGGCCAGGCGATCGAGGACGCGGTGGTGCTCGGCGCGGTCTGCGCCGGCGGGGCCGACGGGCTGCCGGCCGCGCTGGCGGCGTACGACCGGCTGCGTCGCCCCCGCAGCCAGGCGATCGCCCGCGCCTCCTACCGCGCTGGGCGATACGGTCAGCAGCTGCGCAACCCCCTCGCGGTGGCGGCACGGGACACCGCGCTGCGGCTCACCCCGGCCCGGTCCGCGTTGCGCGGCATGGCCCGGTACGCCGACTGGCGACCCCCGACGCAGCCGGGCGCCGACCCGGCGAGCTGAAGTCGGCTCGACCCGGAAGCCCCCACTCTGAGCGGGGCGGCGTGCCATCGGACAGCCGCGGGTCACGGGCGACACTCGCGTACCCGGGGCCACGACTTCCCGGGTTGACCTGCGAGGTCGCCTGGGCGCGACCGACGATACCGGGGTCAGCTCCGCTCGGCATCGATGAGCCGGTCCGCCTGCGGCTCTTACCGAAGGACGCTTCACCATGCGCCCATCCGCCGTCCGCGTCGTGCTGGTCACCGCGCTGGTCGTCGCGTCGGCCGGCGGGTCCTCGTCGCCCGGTGGGATCACCACTCAGCGCCTGTCGCCGCGGCCCCCCGCGGCTCAGGCGCAACCGACGCCGGACCCGCCGCGCCGGGTGAGCATCCTCGGTTCCGGAGACATCCTGGTGCACCCGCCGACGTGGCGGCAGGCGCGGGCGGACCGGGAGGCGGCCGGCGGCACCGGCTACGACTTCAACCCGATCTTCGCGCCGATCCGCCCCGCCGTCGAATCGGCCGACCTGGCCATCTGTCACCTCGAGGCCCCGATGGGGCCCGGCGAACCGCAGGACTTTCCGCGCTTCAGAGCCCCCACCGACCTGGCCGCCGCGATCAGGACCGCCGGCTACGACACCTGCTCCACCGCCAGCAACCACTCCCTCGACCAGGGCGAGCAGGGCGTGCACGACAACCTCGACGCCCTCGACGCCGCCGGCCTGCGCCACACCGGCACCTTCCGCAGCGCGGC
The DNA here is from genome assembly GCF_042650685.1 of Micromonospora sp. GCM10011542. Lineage (NCBI taxonomy): Bacteria > Bacillati > Actinomycetota > Actinomycetes > Micromonosporales > Micromonosporaceae > Micromonospora > Micromonospora sp. GCM10011542. The sequence goes on along the minus strand of NZ_JBHSBO010000050.1, from coordinate 127,511 downwards.
CGATCAGGCCACGCCGACCATCTACGAGGTCAACGGCGTCAAGGTCGGTCACCTGTCCTGGACGACGCACTTCAACCAGATCGCACTGCCGGCCGGCAGGACCTGGCTCGTCAACCGCATCGACGTGGCCGCGATCCGCGCCGCCGCCGCCCGCACCCGGGCGGCCGGCGCGCAGATCGTCGTGCTCTCCGCCCACTGGGGCACCGAGATGAGTCACGAGGTCAACGACCTACAGTCGTACTGGGCCCGGCAACTCATCGACGACCCGAACATCGACCTGATCATCGGGCACCACGCGCACGTCGTCCAGCCCTTCGAGCGCGTCGGCGACAAGTGGATCGCGTACGGCGTCGGGAACACCCTCGCCCGGCACGACTTCCCCAGGGACGACAACCGGGAGGGGGTCCTGGCCGAGTTCACCTTCACCGAGCAGCCCGGCGGGCGGTGGGTCGCCACCCGCGCCGAGGCCATCCCCATCTGGCTCTCCCTGAAGCCGGACATCCGCGCCGTCGATCTGGCCTCCGCCCTGCGGGGACTGCCACCCGGCGACCGCCGCCGTGCCCCCTACACCGCGGCGCTGGAACGCATCGCCAGCGACCTCGACGGCCGCGGCGCGATCGCCGCCGGCCTGCGTGTTCGTCGTTGACAATGCGCCTCGGCCGAACGGGAACAGCACGCCGGTAAGATCGGCGACTGCATTGTGACCGATCGCTGACTTCCCGTGTGAAATGGATCACACACACTATCTCCATGAACAGGAGATTCAACCGCGGTCAGGCACTCCGCGTCGCGGTGTGTCTCCTCTTTCTCGCCGCGCTGAGCGGCTGCATGCAGCTCAACATGGGACTCACCGTCAACGCCGATGACACGGTCGACGGCCAACTGCTGCTGACCGCCCAGAAGTCCCTGCTGACCTCGCGAAACAAGAATGTTCCGGCGGCCTTCGCGGAACTGCGGCAGAACATCCCGGCGCTTCCGCCGGGCGAGGAGACGGGGTACGAGGACAGCAAACTCTTCGGTACCCAGATCAGTTATGGCCGAGCGCCACAGGAAACGTTCGACAGCGAGAGCGTCAAACTGGTCCGGGACGGCGATTTCTACCGCTTCACACTGCCACTGGACCCGACGAAATACGGCGGGAAGGTGGCCGAACAGAATCCACAGAATCAGCAGGCGTTCCTGCGGTTGATGTCATTCGAGATCTCGGTGACATTTCCCGGCCGGGTGATCGACAGCAACGGCACGGTCAACGGCCGGTCGGTCAGCTGGAAGGTGGACCCCAACCAGGACAAGCCGACCGAACTGCGAGCCGTCGCCGAGGCGCCGCCCCGGCCGTCCACCTCGCCGGTCGCCGCCGGTGACGAGGGTGGGTTCCCCTGGCTGCTGATCGTCGGCGGGCTGCTCCTGCTGCTGCTGATCGCCGCGGTCGGCGTACTCCTGCTACGTCGCCGCCGTCCGACGGCGCCGGCCGCGACCACGCCGGGACCGACCACGCCGGGCCCGCCCGCCGGCGCACCCGGGCCCGGCTGACCCATCGGTGGCCGGCCCCGCTGGCCACTCCCGGCACCGGGCCGTCCCCACGACGACGGCGACCGGCACCGGTGCTCCCACCGGGAGCGCCGAACCTCACCACCACCACATCCCGGTCGCACCAACGCACAACCGAAGGGGGATCGCCGTGAACGATCTCTTCACCTGGGCCGCCCTGGGCAGCCTCGCCGGCGCGAGCGCCGCCACCCTGCTGGCCACCAACGTCATCGGCGGGCTGATCGGCCCGGACGGCGACAAGCTGCGCAAGTGGATCGCCATTGGCATCGCGCTCGCGCTGTCCTACCTGACCGCCGCGTTCGCCACCGACGTCGGCGCCGAGAAGTGGATCATCGCGTTCTTCAACGCGCTGGTCATCTTCTCGGCGGCGCTGGGCGTCAACCAGTTCCCCCCCGGCAACCGGCAGGCGACGCCGACCCGGGTGGCGGACGGTCGCGAGCCCCGTGTCTTCCGCTCCTGGGTCTGAGAGGTGACGTCATGATCCTCGGAATCGTCAGCGCGGCGGTGCACGTCGTCCTCGGCGCCCTGTTCGGCCTCTGGGCCGGTGGCCCGATCGGCCTGCTGATCGGCGCCGTCGTGGGCCTGCTGGTCGGCGCGATCTTCGGCTGGGCGGTGGCCTCCGCCGGGGTGTACGCGGCCGACGCCCGCGGCATCGCGCTCTTCGTCGTCGACCACACCTGGAGCCTGCTCAACACGCTCGTCGGGGCCATCTACCTGGCCGTACACCTGCTCTTCGGGCACACACTGGACCGGCCCACCTCGCAGGGCAGCGGCCGGGTCAGCCTGGTGGAGGGAGTCTCACCCCGCTACGCCACCACGATCGGCACCGTCTGCGCCGGCTCCAGCCCCGGCATCCAGCGGCACGAGGACGTGCACATCTTCCAGGCACGGCTGCTCGGCCCGCTCTACATCCCGCTGGTGCTGGCCAACTACGTGCTGTTCACCATCGCCCCGGTGTGGCTGCTCTACCACGACCACACCAACGCGCCGATCAACCGCTTCACCCGGTACTTCGAGATCGGCGTCTACCCGCACGTCTGGAACGAGGCCATCGCGTACCGGATCCAGGGGACGCCGCCGCGATGAGCACCGACGGGCGCGGACCGATCGAGACGGCCACCGCCGAGCTGGCCGCCTGGCTGGCCACCGCGGCCGGGGAGCCCGTCCCGGTCGGCCCGCCCCGTACCGACGGCGACGCCGCCGGGCTGACCCTCTGGCCGCTGGAGCTGCGCCCGGCCCAGCAGACCCGTTCCAGCGGCGCGGTCCGGGAGCCGTACCGCTTCACCGTCCGCTACCTGCTCTGCGTCACCGGGCCGGCCGGGCTGCCCGTCCTGGACCGGGTGCTCACCGCCACCACCACCGACGGCCGGTACCAGGTGATGCTGGAGGCGGGCTCATTTCCCCTGTGGACGGCGTTCGGCACCGGTCCCCGGCCGGCGCTCCTGATCGACGTGCCGGCGCAGGTGGACCACCCCACCCCGACCGCGCCGCCGGTGCTGCGCCCACCGGCGCGGCGCTGGCGGACAGCGCCGGCGTCCTGGACGTGCAACTCGACGACGTGTCCGGGGTCAGCGAGCCTTCCGGCCGGGGCACCGGCTACCTGGCGCTGATCGACGCGGTGGCCGTCTGGACCACGGGCTGTTCTGCCTGGGCCTGCTGCTGCCCGAGCGGATTCAGGGTCGGGTGCAGGGGCTGGCCACGCTGATCTTCTCGATCCTCCTGATCATCGTCGGGCTGGTGGCGCTGGTCATCGCGTTCGTGGAGCTGTCCATCATGGTGTCGCTGTTCCTGGCCGCGCCGTTCGGCACGCTGGCGTACCTGGCACTGTGGGGGTTCTTCCCGGTCGGCGAGGCGTCGGTGTTGCTCGGCCTGGTGCTGCTGCTCAAGCTGGTCTGGGCCGGGCTGCTGGTGCTGGCCCAGCCGCGCTTCCTGCAGAACAAGGGCCTCGCGCTGCTGACGCTCACCACGCTGCTGTGCACGGTCGTGCTGGAGTGCCTGCACCATCTGGTGCCGGTGATCCTGGTGAGCATCCTCGACGACGTGGCCGCGCTGGTCTTCGCCGTGATCGCCATCATCTGGGGTCTGGTGCTGCTGATCGGCTCGATCCCGGCGATCGTCAAGGCGATCCGGGTAACAGCGACTTGACCTCATGATCAGCGCCAGTGAGCGCCGTGCCGGTCCATCTCCACCGCGAGGCGATCCAGGGCGGGTGACCCGTCGGTCGTGGTGGGCGTCGCGCAGCGTGCCGACGAGGTGACTCCCGTCGCCTTGCGGACCGGCCACGATTCAACCCGACCCCCGTTGGGGAAGATGGTGCGACGCAGCGCCGCGGAACAGCCGGCCCGGGGTCCGGCGGCGCGCGGGGGACGGAGGCCGGACGTGTCGGGTGCAGCAGGTGGGGAGGGTGCCGTCGGGACGCGCCCGTCCGTCGAGGCGATGTTCCCCGGCAGCGACCCGACCAGCGTGGCGCACCGCGCGACCGACTGGTCCGCCACCCCCCTGGGGCCGATCTCCGGCTGGTCCGCTGAGTTGCGCGCCGCGGTCCGCACGGTCCTGCCGTCGAAGATCCCGATGCTGCTCTGGTGGGGCCCGGAGCTGGTCCAGATCTTCAACGACGCGTACACCCCGGTGCTCGGCGACAAGTACCCGGCCGCGATCGGCGAGCCGGGTGCCCACTGCTGGGCAGAGGTGTGGGACACCCTGGGTCCGCTCACCGAGCAGGTGCTCGGCGGAGGCGGCGCCACCTACTCGGAGAACCAGCAGCTCTTCCTCAACCGGCACGGCTACCGGGAGGAGACGTACTGGACGTTCTCCTACAGCCCGGTGCGCGACGAGCGGGACGAGGTGGCGGGCATCTTCGTGGCGACGACCGACGTGACCGCCCGGGTGGTGGGCGACCGCCGGCTGGAGACGCTGCGCGAGTTGGGCTCGCTGTCGATCGCCGAGGCCGACAGTCCCGTCGACGCCGCGCGGGCCGCGGCCCGGGTCCTCGGCGGCAGCCCGGCCGACCTGCCGCTGGGCATGATCTACCTGCGGGACCAGGCCACGATCATGGACGATCCCGGTGACCAGCCGGCCGCCGACCTGGTGCCGGCCGCCTCCTTCGGAGCGCCGCTCCCGGCCGGCCCGGGTGCCACCGACGGGTGGGTGCCGCGACCCGGGGAGCTGACCGAGATCGCCGGGGTGCTGCGCACCGGCCGGCCCGGGCGGCTGACCGGCCTGACCCGGCACTGGCCGGCCGGCGGACCGGACGGCAGGGTGCCCGTCGACGAGGCGGTGGTGCTGCCGCTGCTGGCCACCGGGCGGGACCGGCCGGTCGGCGTCCTGGTCGCCGGCGTCAGCCCGTACCGCGGACTCGACGAGCGGTACCGCAACTTCTTCCACCTGCTGGCCAACCGGGTCTCGACGGCGCTGACCGACGTGCTGGCGTACGAGACGCAGCGGCGCCGGGCCACGACGCTGGCCCAGCTCGACGCGGCGAAGACGGAGTTCTTCACCGACGTGAGCCACGAGCTGCGCACCCCGCTGACGCTGATCGCCGGGCCGGTGCGGGAGAGCCTGGACGACCGGCGGGAGCCGCTGCCGCCGGGGCAGCGTGAGCGGCTAAAGCTGGTGCACCGCAACACCGGACGGCTGCACAAGCTGGTCAACGACATGCTCGACTTCGCTCGGATCGAGGGCGGCCGGTTGCGACCGGAACGGGTCGGCACCGACCTGGCCGCCGCCACCGCAGGCATCGCCGAGTCCTTCGCGCACGCCATGCGCCAGGGCGGCCTGGACTACCGGGTGGAGGTTGAGCCGCTGCCCCGCAGCGCCAACGTGGACCGCGAGATGTGGGAGAAGGTCGTGGTCAACCTGCTCTCCAACGCGCTGAAGTACACCCTGGCCGGCGCCGTCCGCCTCGGGCTGACCGGCCACGACGAGCGGATCACCCTCACCGTCACCGACACCGGGGTCGGCATTCCCGCCGACCAGCTGCCGCTGGTGTTCCGCCGCTTCCACCGGGTACGCGGCGACGCCGGCCGCTCCCAGGAGGGCACCGGCATCGGGCTCGCCCTGGTGCAGGAGCTGGTCCGGCTGCACGACGGTGAGGTGCGGGTGCGCTCGGTCGAGGGCGAGGGCTCGACCTTCACCGTCCGACTGCCGTACGGCCAGCCCACTGCGGGAGCCGACCGGCCGGAGCCACGGCGGCGGCCGTACCTCGACGAGGCGACCCGGTGGCTGGCGCCGAGCGTCGCGGACCGCCCCGACGTACCGCCGCCCGGGCCCCACCCGCACGGCGCGGCGACGGTGCTGGTGGTCGACGACAACGCCGACCTGCGCAGCTTCCTCAGCGGGCTGCTGGCGCCGCAGCACCGGGTCGTGACCGCGGCCGACGGGCGGGAGGCGCTGGACCGGATCGCCGAGGTGCGCCCGGATCTGGTGCTGACCGACGTGATGATGCCCCGGCTGGACGGCTTCGGGCTGGTCCGGGCACTGCGCGCGGACCAGCGTACGGCCGCCCTGCCGATCATCCTGCTCTCCGCCCGTGCCGGCGAGGAGGCGGCCGTCGAAGGGCTGCGCGCCGGCGCCGACGACTACCTGGTCAAGCCGTTCTCCGCTCAGGAGCTGCTGGCCCGCGTCGGTGCCCAGCTGGAGATGGCCCGGCTGCGCAACGCCGAGGCGACGTGGCGGGGCGCGCTGATCGACTCGATGCAGGACGCGTTCGCGGTCCTGGCCGCCGACGGCACGCTGGTCGAGGCGAACGAGGCGTTCTGCCAGCTGATCGGGGTCGCCCGGCTGGACGCCCCGGTGGCCGCCCCGCACCCGTGGTGGCCGGAGGCCGGGACCGAGCCCGCCGATCGGCGCCGCCTCGCCGACGAGCTGCGGGCCGCCCGCGACACCGACAGCGGCCGGGTGACGCTGCCCCTGCGGCACGCCGACGGGCACCGGGTCTGGGCCGAGGCGGTGTACAGCACGCTGCGCGAACCGGGCACCGACCGCCGGCTGTACGTGGCGACGCTGCGCGACGTGACCGCCGACGTACACGCCGCGGCGCGGCAGACGCGGCTGGCGACCCTCGCCTCCCGGCTGGCCGCGGCGACCGACATCGCCGAGGTGCTGCACGCCGGGCTCGCCGAGCTGCGCGAGCTGCTCGGCGGGGCGCGGGGTGTGGCGGTTTGCGCAGACGCCGCCGGCAACCCGCTGGTGGTTACCGGCGGAGCGCAGCTGACCGGGCCGACGCGGCGGCTGCTGGACGGGTTGGACGCCGACGGCCAGCCGCACCTGGTCCACGACGACGCCGGTCTGGTCCGCGCGCTCGCGGCCCGGATCGAGCCGGGCGGCGTACCCAGCGGGGTGTGGTTGGAGCTGGACCCGCCGCGGCCGCTGTCGGCGATCGACCAGCCGCTGCTGCGCCAGCTCTGCGTGGCGCTGGCCCAGGCGCTGGTCCGGGCCCGCGCCTACGAGACTCAGCGCACGGTGGCGCTGGCCATGCAGCGGGCGATGCTCGGCCCGACCGACCTGCCCACCGGGTTCGCGGTCCGCTACGAGCCGGCGGTGCGTCCGCTGGAGGTCGGCGGCGACTGGTACGACGTGGTGCCGCTCCCCGACGACCTGGTGGGCGTGGTGGTGGGCGACTGCGTGGGACGCGGGCTGCCCGCGGCCACCGTGATGGGCCAGCTGCGCAGCGCCTGCCGGGCGCTGCTGTTGCAGGCCAAGGGCCCGGCGGAGGTGCTGTCGGCGCTGGACGACTTCGCCCGGATGATCCCCCGCGGCGCCTGCACCACCGTGTTCTGCGCGATCATCGACCGGTCGCTGGGGGTGCTGCGCTACTCCTCGGCCGGTCATCCGCCGGGCATCCTGGTGCATCCCGACGGCAGCTGCGACCTGCTGGACCACGCCGGTTCGGTGCCGCTGGCCAGCATCGCCGTGGCCAGTCGGCCGGAGGCCGGGGCGCAGCTGGCTCCCGGCTCGACGCTGCTGCTCTACACCGACGGGCTGGTGGAGCGGCGGCGGGAGCTGATCGACGCGGGAATCTCGCGGGCGGTCACCGCGCTCACCGAGGGCCGGGAGCTGCCCGAGGGCGAACTGGCCGACCGGGTGGTCCGCGACCTGCTGTCCGGCCCGCGCAACGACGACGTGGCGGTGCTGGTCTACCGGCACCGCGAGCCGGCGGTCTTCGCCGCCGCGCTGTCCGCCGACCCGGCGCAGCTCGCCCCCGCCCGGGAGGCGCTAACCGACTGGCTGACCGGGCTGGGCATCGGCGAGCCGGACGTGGACGCGGTGCTGATCGCCGTCGGCGAGGCGTGCGCCAACGCCATCGAGCACGGCTACCGGTTCGCCCCCGGCACCACCGTCACCGTGCGCGGGCGGCTGCGCGCCGACCGGCTGGAGGTGGTGGTCAGCGACACCGGCGGGTGGCGGGAGGCACCCGCCGGCGACACCGACCGGGGCCGGGGGCGACTGATCATGTCCCGGTTGATGGACCAGGCGAGCATCGACGGCACCACCGACGGCACCACCGTGCGACTGGTCAAGTGCGTGACCGGTCGGCGGTGACCGAGGGTCGGGTCGCCGACGCACGGGTCCGGCCGCGTGGTGAAGATCCGCTATAAGTGACGCATGGACTTCCCGCCGTACCTGGGCAGCATGCCGATGCACGCCATCACCGAGATGCACGGCGAACCCGGCCTGCTGGAACGCTTCCGGCTGGAGATCGAGGGATTCGACGAACCCGCCCGGGAGCGGCTGAACGCCGCGCTCGACCTGACCGCCGAGCTGCACCGCGACGATCGGCGGGTACGTGAGCCCTACCTCAACCACCTGCTACGCGTGGCGATCCGGATGATGCACCACTACCAGGTCCGCGACGTGGACGTGATCGTGGCCGGGCTGCTGCACGACGCGGTGGAGGACCACCCGGCCGAGCTGGCCGGCACCGACGGGGGCGCCGACCCGACCGGGGCGGCACTGGCCGCGCTGGCCGAACGGTTCGGGTCGCGGGTGGCCCGGCTGGTCGCCGCGGTCACCAACCCGGCGTACGACCCGGGACGGGATCGGCACACGCAGTACCGGGAGCACCTGGCGGTGAGCCTGGAGCACGAACCGTGGGCCCGGGTGATCAAGGTGTCCGACTTCACCGACAACGGGGTCGGCGTGATCCACACCGTCGGGCCGAAGGTGGTCTCCTCGGCGACCAAGTACCGGCCGCTGGTCCCGCTGTACCGCGACCTGATCGCCCGGCCGGACACCCCGCTGTCGGCGGCCGTGAAGCGGCACATCTTCGGTCAGCTCGACCTGGCCGAAGAGCGGTTCAGCGCGATCCTGGACCGGCCCGCCCACTCCCACTGACCCCGCGCTCAGCAGCTGCAGCCTCGGCCCTCATGAGTTGACTGCCGGACGACTTCCCCGAGCAGTGCGTCGAAGACCTCTCGGCGTACCTTGGTGGTGGCGTCGAAGGCCCTGCCGATCGCCTCGCGGGCCGTGGTGTCGCGGGGTTTGAGCAGCCGGCGACGAAGTTGGTGATCGAGCAGGTCAACGTGCGGCGAGCGGGATATCTCCTCGTATCACGGCATTTGTCAGATTGTCTGGGTGTCACGCTTCCGAGCCTGCACGAGCGCCGCGAAGGTGACGGCCTACTTGGTAGCGTGCGGTGAACACCTTCCGACGCGTCAACGACGACGGGTTTCCGCTGTTGAGCGCGGTTTCGCGCCCCCGGGCTACAGGGGGACGACATGACGGACACCTCTAGCACGAAGCCGCCTGCCCGGCGGCGCCAACCCGATCTGCACGAGCTGGACCTGACCTGGAAGGCGATCATCCGGGCGGGACAGTGGATGAAGACGCACTGGGAGCGGCTTGTTGCGGCGCTGCAGGACGCCGAGCCCGCCGCGGCACCGACCGTCCCACCAGCCCGACCCAGCCAACTCGTCGAACGACGAACCGCGTCGGGGCCGCTCACGGTGCCTGCTCGGGATTACGTCTTCCACTTCATCGTCCGCGCCACCTTCACCTGGTCGTCGGATCGGCTGGGCGCGGACCAGCTCAGCTGGCACGCCCAGACCTGGACACAGCAGGCGAGCCAGCGGGTAAGACGCGCCGCGGCGAAGCTCTCGCGCACCCTCCCAGCGACGCAGGCCGGGAAGCTTGAGGTGGCGCTGCAACACGAACTGGCTAGGCAGGGCCGGTGGACTTACGGGCGAGCGGACGCCATGGTCACCTGCGAACCCGAGATCTCGGTGGAGCTTGACGAGCAGGTGCGGGAACTCCTCCGACCGTACGGTGAACAATTCATCAAGGTGGAGCGCGAGTACGACGTACACCGGCGACGGGCTGAGTCTGCCGAGCGGATCTGCCGGCAGTGGATCACGGTCATGGAGCTGTTCGTCGACAGCCCGGCGGCCGAAACCTTCGGGCAGGACGTCAAGGACGACCTGATCAGCGCCGTCCAGCAGGTCAAGCGGGACGCCGAGGCCGCCGCGGAGTGGAGCAGGAAACTGCGGACGGCGGGCCCCGTCAATGCCGACCTGCTCCATCCGCACCTCTGGTTCGACAATGTCGCCGCTCCCGACCAAGGGCGGGCGAACGGCACGCCCGAGCCGGAGGCCGACAAGCCGGCGTACGAGACGTCCTCGCCGTCGGGCGTGACGGCGTCAAAGGCGGAGTCTCCGTCGGACTCCAGTTGACGCACTGACGCTCCGCCGTCACGCTGCCCGATGGTCCGGCCCTCTACCCCGCTGCCCCCGGTCTGCTCGCAGCCGGTCTGCCAACTCACGGACGGCCGCGGCGTACCGATCGTCCGATTCATTTGGCATGTGCCCCTTCACCCGTGGCGGGGCGCTCTCCCCTGACTGAGGCAGCACGTTTTCGGGGTCGCGTAGGCGGCGATCCACCAACGCGGCGGGCGAAGGGCGCAGGGGAGGGTCCTCGGGCCGATGCCCGGAAAAGATCCAGCCACCGATGGGGTCGGTGTCGCTCCACAGGTTCAGCCAGCGCCACCCGATCCGGTCGCCGATCTCGTGCAACACGGGCTCGCCGAAGTACGCGGGGTGGAGCTGGGCGTAGAGCCGCTTGAGGGGGGAGGCGTAGGTGAGCAGCGCGACTCGTCGCCGCACCTCTGGGGGGAGTCGCAGCACGGTTGCGGCCAGAATGACCGACCCGTGGCTGTGTCCGCTGAGCACCACACCGTCGTAGCGCCGCACCAGCCGGCAGATCCGATCCGTCAGCTCGGGGATCGCGCGGTCGGTATAGCAGGGCGGCGCGAACGGGTGGGCCGCGTGGGGCCAGAAGGTGCCGATGTCCCACAGCACTCCGCCGTAGCGGCGAAACCCCGCCGTCTCGTGCGGGAACAGCCCGACCACCAGAAGCCCGCCGACGACCGCGAGGATCATGTAACTGCCGATGGCCATCACCACGCTCACCGCCCCACTCGGCACTCCGAGGCGGTCCTGCACCAGCGGGCCGGGCTCCAAGCCCGCAAGAGCCAACACGCCGGCCGCGAGCCCGATCACGGTCAGGCACGCGTAGGCGATGCCAAGTGAGCCCAGCTGCTCGGTGAGGGAAGCCCGGATCACCACTTTCCTCACTCGTTGCACCTGAGTGGTCGCTTCCGGAGGAGGAGCTGGGTAGTCCCGGGTCACGATGGCCTCCGCGGTCCGCCGACGGTCCGCGCGAGCCGACAGGATGATGATGGCCCACGTCGCCGCGCCGGCGATCGTGGTCAGGAAGAAGGCCAGGATCGCCCACCGGTACGCCGGCGCTGGCACCGCCGGGTCGCTGGGCCGCAGCACGAACGTCGCCCCGCTGAGCAGGGACGCCGTCCGGTAGACCAACTCGCCGGAAAGGGCTCCGGCCAGGCCCGCCGCGACTGTGGCGACGATGACGGCGCCCAACCCGTGCAGCAGCGCCGGCCGGCGGTCCCGGCCGCCAGGACGCCACAGCACCAGTACGGCGAGCGCGACGAGCAGCGCCGTCTGAGCGACGAAGACGATGGCGACGATGGCGTCGTACCTGGGCAGCCCGTTCGACCGCGGCCAGCGGACCGGTTCCATGGCGACGGCCCCGAGCGTCGCGACCGTCAGGCCGCCGGCTACGACGTGCAGCACCACCGGCATCCGATCCGTGGTGCTGTCGGTCGAAGTCGGCTCCAGCGCGCCCGAGAAGCAGAGCAGCACGACACACGTGGCCAGCAGCGCTCCGGTGAGCGCGGACAGCACGATCACCGCCACGGACGCCCCGGCGGCGGCGCGTGCGGCGAGCAGCACGAGGTCCAGCGTGAGGAAAGCAGCGGCGACGTGGATCGCGCGAAGCCGCTTTGCCGTCGGCGAAACGTCCCACCGGTCCAACGCCGTGAAGTGGGCATCCTGCGGATTTGCCGTCGGCAACCGCGAGGATCCGTACGAGCGGACCTGCCGTGCGCTGAGCAACCACACCAGTGCCACCGCGGCGAACGGCACCAGGGCCAGCAGCGCCAGGCGCAGGCCGACCGGTCGGCCTGCCAGCCAGGACAACCAGCCACGCCCGGCGAGACAACGGGACGAGCCCAGGCATGTCCACCCGAGGAGATCGAGGACGACCCCGGCTGCCGTCAGCGCGTACAGCAGCGTCAGGGTGAGCGCGAGGAGCCGGCACAGCGCCGTGACGCCGGACTGCCGGCCCCCGCCTGCTGGACGCATCCAGAAGGTCATGTTGCTCAGCATGAACGGCAGGAGAAAGACCAGGGACAGCGTCCGCCCCGCGGTGCCCGAGGGCAGCTCGCTCCACTGGTACGCCTCCAGCACCGTCCCGCCCGGACCAGAGGTATGCCGGGATTGCGCCCGGGGGCGGTAGAAGCCGGCCCGCCGGTCGCCGGCCACCTGATGGACGTGCTGACAACCGAGCATTTGGCCGGCCCCGGTGCCTGCCACCCCGTGGACCCTCAGCTCCACGATCTCCCCCGACAACCGCCGTGGCACGGATGACGGTGTCACGTCGTACATCAGTCAGCGACCCCCAAGCGCGGCGGCCAGCAGACAGTGGTCAGCCGCGGCCACGATTGCGGTGGTCGCTGCCCGGGCTGGCGCTGACGTCTACCCGCGCCGACGCCCGACAATCACCGGGCGAAGGGTGCGGCTCTTCTGCAGCTACTGCTTACTCTTCGTCCTGTTTTTCCATCCCACCGGTCGCCTCGTAATGCCATCCGTCATCGTCGCGGCGAACCCTGCGGTACTCCACGTACCAGGTGCCTTCACGGGATTCATGGGTGAACTCCACGAGTTCGTCGGTGGCGCCAGCCAGTTGCCGGTCCACCCCGTCGAGTGGCCCACCGTGCAGGTGCGCAACCAATCCAGTCATGGCTGCCGCCTACCCGCACCCTTGCCGGGCCATGCCTCGAAAGGAGCAACCACAGCGCCGTGTCGATGTCCAGGCAGGTGAGGAACAGCTTCTCCTCGGCGAGGGTGTTGGTCCGGCCTTCCGGCCCGTCGATACCGCGCCGTCCCCACTCCTCCAGGTCCACCGCGCCCGCGTCCATCGCCAGGACGATGGGTGTCGATGGGTGCTTGCGCCACCCACAGCCGCACCTCCTCGCCGGACTCGTACACGCCGCGGGTTTCCGGCACTCCAACGGTCAGCCGTCAACTCCTCGTCGAGCAGCGCGAGCCTGACGGGTTCCCGAGCCGGCAGCTGCGGTCACCGGGTACGAGAGCCGTGAAGGTTCTCAGGCGGCCTTGAACACCGTATCGAGATGCCACTCCAGGAACTCACCATTCGGCCGGTCGCCACGCCGCTCTGGAAGGGCTATCTGCGTTCCGGCCTTGGAGTAAAACTGGTCGCCGTTGCCGAACTCGCTGCGCAGCCGTGGGCTGACCATCAGCCGGTGCTTCGGATCCACCCCCAGATAGCCCCTGTCGAAGAGGATGTGGACGTCCGACTTGAGGAGCAGACCGTTGTCCAGGCGGTGCTCGCCGCCCATTGGAAGCGACCGGATGTGGGCAGCCTGCAACACCGGCTGGACCTTGTTACCGGTGATGGCGCAGCGCCGACCATAGGCTCCGAGCACCACAGCCTTGAACGACTGCTGACCGAGGCGCTGCGGCACCAGCCTGGGATCCCCGTACACCGGCCCCGGACGGTGCCAGGGCTCGCTCAGATCAAGCTCGACCGTCGTACCGATCAGGCGGTGGATCAACAGGTTGAAGTAATCGGCCGAGAGCCCGTCGGCAAGATCATAGGTCTTTCCCTGTACGACGTTCGACGCGAATCCGGGCGGCGCCGCAACGGTGGACTCGTTCGGGAAGAAAGTGGTATCGCGGACAAAGATGCACCCGATGACCGGATCTTCGTCAAGGCCGATCGCCTGCTTGCGGTACCGGCCGACGCTACGACGCATCTCATCGAGGCTGGCGACGCCGTTGGCTTCGCCGAACAGCTCCCAGGCTTCCGAAATCCGCAACTGCGTGAAGCCACTGAAGAAGCCGCCACCGATGACCCGGTTGAGGGGATAGTGAGCCTTGAAGAAGAAGGGCTCGCCAGGGGTGAGTGCACGAAATCCGCCTCCTGAAGGGCGCCAGAAGTTGACCTCGTTCAGGCCGGGGCGGGCCGCCAGAAAGCGGTACCACTTCTCGTCCGTCACTCCCACGAAGGCCTTCACAACGGCCAGAGTGCACCGAAGTTGATCTCGTCGCCACCACCCGAACGGTCATGACTCCACTTGCAACCATCCCCATCCCGTGGGGACGGTGATCGCCCCCCGCCCTCAATTCCTTGATGACGACCTACGTCGTTCAGCAGTCCGCCTCGATCAGCAAATTCTGGAGGACATCCAACCGGTCGGCGAGGGTGAAGTGGCTGAGCACCATCGTGTCCAGGACCAGGACCAGGACCGGCACCGGCACCGGCGAACCCGACCGACACGGCTCCATCTCCAAGTCGTCGTTCACCGGCAGGTCCGCGACGACCTGGCCGTGCATCAGCTCCAGCGCCCGGGCCTGGGCGAGCCGGTTCGCCCGCCAGGCCTCCATCACGGGCGACGCCCCGTCGCCCGGCAGGTCGGTGACCAGTGCCCAATGACCGACTCACCGACATGCTGCCAGTTGAGGCCTTCCGCCATGATGCGTTATCGCACACGGATTGAGACTTTGAACTACTGCGACGGATTAAGCCACAGCAACTTCGGTCACGGTTCGCGCATCCAGGTCTTCGGGTCGGTGACGAAGACGCCCTTGCCCTGCTGCCGCCGGATCACCCGCAGCGCCTCTAGCCGGGCGTAGGCCATCTGCACGGTTCCGTGACTGACGTCGTAACGAGCGCGCAGCTCAACGATCGAGGGCAGCTTGTCCCCCGGCTTCAACTTCTTCGACCTGACGTCGGCGATCACATCATCGGCGATGCGCCAGTAATCCGGCACTTCTCGCATGGCACTCCTCGCGTGGCGATCCGATTCGATCACACCGCGACGCGCCTAACAAGCGACGTTGACTCATCTGACATATCTAGCTATGTTGGGTCGGAGCCGCTCCTCGCGTGGCAACGAGTTCGGCTCATCCCCCGGTCGGGGCGGGTGTGCGTGCCCGTCCCGACCCGTCGGACTGCTCTGCTGTCGTACCGCTGAATCGAGCTGCGGCGGCCGAGCGGGCGGGTCGCCCGCGGCCCCCGCGCGGACGGCCCGCCCTTCCACACCCCCTGCCGGGAGCTTCCGCGCTCCCGCCTGCCCGCAGAGAGGATCGTCGTGGCACAGGTGTATCGAGGTGGCCAGCCCTACCCGGCCGGTCACCCGGGCCGGTTGACGCCGCACGAGGTGCGGACCCGCGAGTTTGCCGCGCGGCAGCGCGGCGTCGACCCCGATGAGGTACGCGAGTTCCAGGCCCGGGTGGCCGACGAGCTGACCATGCTCAACGAGGCGGTACGGCTGCTCAGCCAGGAGAACGACCGGATCAAGCGGGCGTTGCGCAACTGGCAGACCGTGCACGCGCGGGAGTGCCGGCCGCCGCAGGACCACCCCCACAACTCCGGTCACTGGTGACCGCGCGGCCATCCCCCGGCGACCTGCTCACCATCGACGGCCGGGCCTCGGTGCAGTTCGCCGGGAGCCGCGCCCTGACCTTCCGCGTCGTCTCGGTCTCCGCCCAGCCGACGTACCACGGCTGGATCTGGCTGACCGGCTACGTCCTTAACCGTCGCGGCGAGGCGACCGCGAAGCGCGAGGTCTACGTCCAACTCGCCGGCCTCCGTCCGGCTCGCGCTCCTGACACCATGGCCCGCCGCTCCGCGCGCTCCCACCGTGCCTCGCCCTATGCTCGGCGGCATGATCAGGACTGCGCCGCAACTGGCGACCGCTCGGGGCTGCGTTCTGGGGCTGATGCTGGGTGACGCCATCGGGGCGACGGGTGGCACGATACCGGCGAGCGGGCCACTGCGGGCGACGAGCGCGGGCCAACTCGCCTGCTTCACCGTCGACGGCCTGATTCGGGCGCACGTGCGGGGCATGCACAAGGGGCTGACCCACCCGCCCGGCGTGGTCTGGTACGCCTACAACCGGTGGGCGGTGCTCCAGGGCATCACCGGCGTGAAGCCGGCACACGGGAGCGACCCGATGACTGGCTGGCTCGGGAAGGTCCCGGTGTTGCGGGAGCGGCGTGGCTCCGCGCCCGCCACGGTCGCCGCCCTGCAGGGAGGAAAGGCTGGCACGCTGGAGCGCCCGGGCGGCGCCAGCATGGGGGCACACGGCCTGACGCGCGTCCTCCCGGCGGGGCTCTGCACCTGGTGGCAGTCGCCCGGTGCGTTGGGCGCCAGCCTGGCAGCCCTCAGTCACGGTGGCTCGGCATTGGCAGCGGCGGCGCTGGGCGCCAACATGATCCACCTGATCCAGCTGGGCAACGATGTCGCTGGAGCCGCCATGAGGGCTCATCACATGCCGCACGGTAGTTGGCCCGGCACCACCGCAGACACACTCGCGCCGGCGCTCGCCGCAGCCGAAGCCAAGCCCGCTCAGGCGGGGGAGCTGGCCCGGCTCGCCGCTGGCGACACCGCGCACGGCGCGCTACTCGGGGGCGTCTACGTGGCGGTTTCCTTCCGGAAGCGGGACCAGGTGCGGGAAGCGTTGCTGTTCGCGTCGTCCGCTGGGGCCAAGCACGCGGCGACCGTGGCCGGTGCGCTCCTGGGTGCCGCGCACGGCCCCGATGCCCTCCCCGTCGACTGGTTGTCCCGGCTGGAACTGGCCTGGGTCGCCGACACTCTCGCCCGGGACTACGTGGCGCAGGTCGAGCACAGCCCGTCCGGCGCCGAGTACGTCGAGGCGACCGACCCCCACTGGTGGGGCCGCTACCTCGGCGGCTGACGATCGACGACCGCTGGTCTCCGTTGCGGCTGAACGACCCTGCTGGTTGACGCGCCCCGTCCCGTCACCACCTGGTAAGCGGCCTTGAGCTCTCGCATCGGTCAGCCTCGTCGAATCAGCGGCCAAGTTCGCGGTACGCCCGCGGCAGATCGTCCACAGCGAGCACCTGCACCGGGGCCTTGTCGCCCTTGCCCGTCACCAGAACCAGGGGGTAACCGCCGTCAGCATCGTCCGGCCGGTGCAGGGCCGACTCGAGCGCGGCCACGGCGCTCGCGAGCGTGGCCGACGGGTCGAGTCGAGTCGGACGCACCGGGCCGACCTCTGGGTGGTCCGCGAGTTCCGACACCGCGGCGCTCAGGTCGAGCAGCACCATGCCGTCGGCTTCAGCCTTGGCCTCCGCCCAGCGTCCGACCTGTTCCCGGGTCACGAGGAGCCAGCCGCGCTGCTCGTCCCGGTAGGGCAGTTGGGAGAAGTCACCCCGGTGCATCGTCTGGAGCGCCTCGCGCAGTGGCGTGGTCGGGAGGCAGGTGCTGGCCTTGGTGGCGATGTCCCCGACCTTCCGCGGATGCCGAAGGCCGCCCAGGATCTTCTCCAGGCGCTCCACGATCTCCCGTGGCGGGGACGCGATCGGCCCGGAGTAGCCGTCGAACGACACGTGCGTGTAGGCGTTGCGCACGCTGCGGCACCGGTCCAGGAACCGTTCCTGATCGGTGGTGAGCAGCTTCTGGTCCCGGGCCCAGGTCAGCAGGCTGACTACGGTCTGCTGCTGCCCCGGGTCGCGTCCGGTCCGCTCCCTCCAGCGATGCTTCAGCTCCGATTCGAGCGCCTTCCAGGCCGCATCGAAGCGATCGGCCATTGATTCCCTGTCGTGCTTCGCCATCAGCCAACCCCTCCATCCGCGGGACCAACCCGGTCCGGGCGGCAGATGATCATATGACCATGATCAGTTCAGGTCGGAGCGTGTGCCGGTGGCGGTTGCTCGGGGCTGCCGCGCAGGAGGCCGCGACGCCCCGGACAGGCATCAGTCGCAGTAGCCGCAGGCTCCGCTCACCGGAAGCTGGATGCTGCACCGGGGACAGCTGGGGCGGCGAGGTTGTGGAGCGCTCCGGCGCTGGCGCCGCACGGCCTCCTCCAGTCTCGGTGCGAGGGCCGGCTGGCCGCCGTCCGCTGGAAGCCCTGACGCCTCGAAGTACCGGTAGCAGTCCAGCCGCGCCGACGCGGCATGCCGCTCGCGTTGCAGGTCGTCCTCGACCGGCGGCTGTCCGGCGATCTGCAACACCTCGGCGTATCCGGCGCCGACCTTCCCGTCGTCCTTGTGTACGACCAGCGCCGTCAGCGGTGGGTGACCTTGGTCGTGTGCACGCCGGACCACTCGCCCCAGGACGGCACCAATCCAGTTGTGCAGGAGCGCGGAGGTCCGGACGCCCGACCTGTCCTGCACCTCCTTGCCAACGTCACCGTAGGTGATGATGGCGTGATATCGCCGCGCCACCTCCCGCAGGACGTCGTACGCGTGTGGTGCCCAGATGTCGTAGGCCTCCTCAGCAGTGACCGCGTCCCCGGACTCTCGCCAATATCCCCGTCGCACGAACGTTTCTCTTCTCCCGAGGCGGATTGCTGTCACCCGGCAGGGTAGAACCACGCTCCGACTCGTGGCCGCCCCGTTGTCGCGGCTGCTGTGCCGACAGAGAAGATTGTTCGATCGCCCGCCACGACGGGAAGAAGCGCTCCGGGGCCAGCGCACCGGCAGCGGGCACGGCTCGTCGACGGCGCGCAGCAGCGTCTCGTCGGTCGGGTCGCGGCGGATGAGTTCGGCGAGCTGGTCGGCGGCGGCGCGCCGGTGCGTGACGACCGCGCTCGGCAGCGCCGGCCGGTTGGCGAAGACCTGGTCCAGCACGACGTAGACGGCGATGAACCCGGCGACGACGCCCCCAGGCCCAGTTGGCCTTCTCGAAGTCGTAGCGCAGCCAGACCCAGGCGGTCCCGCCCGCCCCCAGCACGGCGACGACGGCCAGCAGGACCCGCTTCCACACTCGACGGTGCACCCCGATGATTGTGATCGTTCTCGGCGTTGCCGGTGACCCCGTGAGCCGGCGGGCGCTCGGTCAGGGCGTCTGGTAGAAGTTCACCAGCACGTCGAACGTGAGCTTGTCCAGCAGCGCCTCCCGGACCACGTCGACGTCGACCCCGGCCTTTGCGATGGTCCCCGCCTCCTTGTCGAACGCCTCCAGGAACATCACCTTGAACTCCTCGGCGAGCGCCTCGTAACCCTGTGGGTCGAGAAGCCACACCAGTTCATCGAGCGTCGGATCGCCGCCGGTGGCGTGCCGGACGAGATCCTTGCGCATCTGTACGAGGAGCTTCGCCCGGCGCTCCGGGTCCAGCACGCCGCTCGGGTACGTCTTGATCTCCGCCTCCAGCTTCACCACCAGCCGGCGCACCACCCGGCCGTTGGCCACGGTCGCCTGGATCTCGTACGCCACGATGTCGACGACCCGGCGCAGCTCGCCGACCTCGAACCGGAGCCAGGTGCCGGGGTTGGTGTCGAGGATGCTCTTCGCCGCCATGAGCGCGCCGGCCGCGCCGGTGGTCCGACCGCCGCCGGAGAAGAACTCCGAGATGACGGTCGTCAGCCCTCCGTCGGAGTACTGGATGCGTTGTCCCACCGCGCCGAGCAGGTCCACCAGGAGTTTCACGGTGTCCTCCAGCCCCTCCTCGGCCAGGAACTCAGCCCAGGTGAACTGCGAGTACGGGCCTCCGCCGCGTACCGGAGAGTGCGGCGGATGCTGGGAGAGCAGCAGCAGACCCCGGTACTGCTGGTCGGTGTACCCGTCTACGGTGGCCAGCACCTTGGCCAGGGTGGCGGCAGCGCCGTCCAGATCGGATTCGATCAGGTCGCGCAGGTCCTCGAACAGCTCCGGGGTGCGCTCGCGCGCCATCAGCCGGGTGAACTGCCCGAGTGCGTCCCCGCCGATCTCGTCGAGCAGCGGCTGGAAATAGCGCAGCGCGTCGCCGGCCCGGTCTTCGATCAGCCGGACCAGCTTCCGGGCACCGTCCGTGGGCGGCAGCGCTGGTTTCATCTTCTCCACGAGGACGAGCGCGCTGGCTACCCGCGGACCGCCCTTGGCCGCCATGCTCAGTGGTGACGCGCCGGTGGCGACCAGGACGGCCTCCAGGAAGGCCGGGCCGATCAGCCGGCCGAGCAGATAGAGGAACGGCACGCCGGTCTCGGCGTCGTGCAGCTTGCCCAGTGGCTCGGTGACGAGGCCGGCCAGCCCGCGCCCGAGATCCTCGGCCAACTGGACCGCGCCGGCCTGCCAGGCCGACCAGAGCACGTACGTCAGCAGCGCGATCAGGACCGGGCCGGAGGAGAGCAGCAGCACCAGGGCGACCAGGCCGACGAGGTCGCCGACCACGGACTCGACGATGCCCACCACCATGCCGGCCTGGACCACGGTGGTGGCGATCAGCGCGTGCTCGAGCATGCTGGCGGAGAACTTGTCGTAGATCTCCGCGTAGAAGCCGGCGCTGAGCAGCCCGGCCCCGGTCAGCTCGTCGGTCATGCCGCCGGCGAAAGACTCCAGCGCCGCCCACGCCACCTGCAGCTCGGTCGGATACTCGGTGATCGGCGGAAGGGCGGGCCCGTACTCGTCCAGCAACGCGGTGGCGACGTCGGCGAGCACCGGCGCGAGCAGGCCGAACGGCGCCAGGCCCAGCGCCAGCGCACCGGCCTCGGACCAGAGCCGGCCGGACATCGCCTGGTCGCTGAGCTCGGTGGCCAGTTCCACGATCTGGTCCCAGACCGATTGCAGCACCGCGGCCAACGCCACCGGGTCGGGCGACAGTCCGGTACGCAGCGCGGTCAGCAGCGGTGACAGGTCGGGCCGGGCCGCGGCGACATCGCGCAGCGTGCGGGCGATCGGGTCGGCGAGGTCGTCGACGCTGATCCGAGCGGCGTGGTCCAGCGCGCCCGGGGGCAGCGACGCGGGTGGCCGCAGTGCGCCCGGGGCGGTCACGTCGACTCCGGGCGCGGGTGGCGCGGTGACGTCGGCGACCTGGACCGGCCCGCTGACCGCGGCGGGCGCGGTGACCAGCGTGTCGGCGGCCCGGACGCTCGCGGCCATCAGGTGCTCGGCGTGGACGACGCCGGGCTCGGGGACACCGGACCGGCCGGTGGGAAGACGCTGGCGTACCGGTCGGCCTGCTCGGTCGAGCCCGTGCCCACCACCTGCTGCGCCAGGCGCTCGCGGCTGTTGGCCAGTTCGGCGGCCTCGTTGGCGATGCGCCGCTCGCGCAGCGCCTCGTCCTGCAGGTCACTGTTGTACCGGTCCAGCGCGAGGGCCTGCCCCAGCACGGCCTCCACGATGATGCCCTCGGTCCGCATCACGTTCTTCTGCACCGACAGGATCACGCCGGGCACGGTGAACGAGGTGCCGGTGACCGCGTCCCGGTACTCGCTGACGCGCTCCCGGTTGAACTGCCAGACGGTGGTGACCGACCCGTCCCGCTCCGGGTACCGGCTGCGCTTGAGCGCGTCGGTGACCGGCTCGCCGCGCCAGTCCGCCAGGGTACGCAGCGAGTGCAGGATCTCATCGCGTACCTCGGTCTTCTTCGCCTCGTCGTCGACCATCACCTCGTCGAGCAGGGCGTCGAGTTCGGGTAGGGTGCGCTCCCGCTTCGACTCGGCGAAGTTGTTGAAGAAGGCCACCCGCACGTCCACCAGGTGCAGGAACGTGACGAATTCCTGGTTCATCTGCCGGAAGACGTAGTTGAGCGGCGCGGACAGGTTGATGTTGGCGATCTCCCGGGTGATCGAGGTTTCCTCGCCGACCTCGGTGGACACCTCGGAGCTGGTGTTGACCTGGACGTCGCGTTTGGACGAGGCGCTGGCGGCGTGCGTCTCGGTGGCCGAGGAGACGTTCTTGGCGAACTCCTGGCGGGAGGAGTTGGTCGAGCCGGCTACCCCGCCGGACACCTTGACCGAGCCGAAGCCCCAGCTCGCCGACGCCTCCGCCTCGGCGTTGTACTCGAAGCTCTTGGCGTAGTCGCTCTGGTCGGACTGTTCGGACTGCACCGCCGTCTCGAAGTCGGTGGCGCTCTCCTCCGAGAAGGAGTCGAGGATGCTGGACGCCTCGGCCTGGGTGCTGCTCGACCGGGTGTACGTCTTGACGCTGGCGGTGGTCCGCTCACCGGGCAGCAGCGTCGTGGTCTGCACCACCCGACCCGCCCCGTACGCGCCCAGGTAGGTGGAGAGCCGGTACTCCTCCACCAGCATCAGCCGGGGCTCGGGCGCCGCGGGCTGCGGCACGAAGACCGGGACCTGGTTGCCCCACAGGTCGGTGTAGACGGCGACGCTCATCCCGGCCTGGATGTGACCGGCGATCTCCCAGACGCTGTCGTCCGCCGGGGCGTCACCGCCGGAGCCACCAGAGCCAGCACCGGAGCCACCACCGGAATGGCCGGGTTCGTCCTCCACCGGGATGTCGGGCTCGTCCACCTCGCCGGTCTGCGGGTTCCACTGCTTGGCGCTGCCGAGGCTGCGGATGCGCGCACCGGTCCGGCGGACCCGGGCGGCGCCGGAGAGCGCGTGGCCACCGCCCTGGGCGAGCGGGAACACGCGCGGGTCGAGGTAGCCGGTGGTCAGCGAGTCCTGCACGATGCCGACCACCTCGCCGAGCGGTCGGCCGGCGAGGACCTCCCGGTCGGGTGCCTGCGTAACGGCTGAGGTGAAGTAGCTGGCGTCGAAGGGCAGGTCGATGAAGTTCCGACCGGGGTACGCGGTCGGCTCGGGCACGTTGTAGCTCAGGACGGTGGCCTGCCCACCGGTCTCCAGGGCCACCAGTGGGGCGCGGTCCCGCTCACTGGCCGGGCCGCTCACATCAACCTGCAACTATTCATGTCGAGGACGCTAACGCCGCCTGACCTGCGACTCAGTCGGATCGTGGACAACCCGGTCCGGGACATCGGACAACCGGTCAGGCGGCCAGGGTGGCGTATCGGCCGGAGCGCGCCAGCAGGCTGTCGTGGGTGCCGGCCTCGACGATGCGGCCGTGGTCGAGCACCGCGATCTGGTCGGCGTCGCGGACGGTGGAGAGCCGGTGCGCGATGGTGATGGTGGTTCGCCCCTGGGCGAGCACGTCGAACGCCCGCTGCACGGCCCGCTCGGTTTCGGTGTCCAGCGCGCTGGTCGCCTCGTCGAGGACCAGGATGCGTGGGTTGCGCAGCAGGGTGCGGGCGATGGCCAGCCGCTGCTTCTCGCCGCCGGAGAACCGGTGACCCCGCGAGCCGACCATGGTGTCGTACCCGTCGGGCAGGTTGGCGATCAGGTCGTGGATCTGCGCGGCGCGGGCGGCGTCCTCGATCTCCGCGTCGGTGGCGTCCGGGCGGGCGTAGCGCAGGTTCTCCCGGACGGTGGTGTGCAGCAGGTAGGTCTCCTGGCTGACCACGCCGACGATGGCGGCGAGGTCGGCCAGGCGCAGGTCGCGCAGGTCGACGCCGTCGACGGTGATCCGGCCGCTGATCGGGTCGTGCAGTCGGCTGAACAGTCCGGCGAGGGTGCTCTTGCCGGAGCCGGTCTCGCCGACCAGCGCGAGGCTGGTGCCGGCGGGCACGTCGAGGCTGATCCCGGCGAGCGCGGCGGTGTCGCTGCCCGGGTAGCTGAAGGTGACGTCCTCCAGGCGCAGGTCGCCGCGGACGCGGCGGGGGTCGACGCGTACGGGTTCGGCGGGGTCGGCGACGTCGACCGGCAGGTCAAGGTATTCGAAGATCCGGGCGAACAGCGCCAGCGAGGCGGTCAGCGAGACGCCCACGTTGAGCAGGCCCATCAGGGGCCGGAACAGGCCGTTCTGCAGGGCGGTGAAGGCGACCAGGGTGCCGATGCTCAGCGTGCCGGCGGTGCCGGGCAGGCCGGCGCTGAGGTAGATGACGGCCGGTACGGCGGCGAAGATGATGCTCATCGAGGCCATCCGCCAGCGGCCGGCGAGCTCACTGCGCAGTTCCAGGTCGACCAGGCGGGCCGAGGAGGTGGTGAAGCGCTCCACCAGGGTGGGGCCGGTGCCGAGGGTCTTGGCCAGTTGCACGCCGCTGATCGACAGGCCCTCCTCGATGGTGACGTTGAGGTCGGCGAGTTCGCGTTGGCGCTGCGCGGTGACCTCGCGGCGCATCCGGGCGACCCGGCGGGTCAGCCAGATCGCCGGCGGCAGCACCACCAGGGAGACCAGGGAGAGCTGCCAGGAGAGCGCGACCATGGCCACGACGGTGGCGACCACGGTGGTCAGGTTGGACGCCACGGAGGTGGCGGTGGACGTGACCACCGACTGCATGCCGCCGATGTCGTTGGTGATGCGCGACTGCACCTCGCCGGTGCGGGTGCGGGTGAAGAAGCCCAGCGACTGGCGCTGGAGGTGGCTGAAGACGTCGGTGCGCAGCCGGTGCATGATCTGCTGCCCGACCCGGGTGGAGATCCAGGTCTGCACCACACCGAGCACGGAGGTCACCGCGGCCACCGCGACCATGCCGAGGACCAGCCAGACCAGCAGGGTCAGGTCGGCCTGCGGCAGGGCCTGGTCGATCACGGCGCGGAGCAGGAACGGGGTGGCCATCGCGATGATCGAGGAGGCCACGATGATCGCGGTGACGACGGCCAGGGCGGCGCGGTGGCCGGTGAAGAGCCGGCCGATGCGGCGCAGCGACACCTGGCTGGCCTGCGCCTTCTCGGCGGCGCTGACCGTGCGGGGGCCGCGGTCGCGGCGGGTGGGGGTGGGTTCCAAGGGGTACTGCCTCTCGGTCGGGATATGCTGAGGTTACCTCATCATGAGGGAACAACCGTATCCCCTGCTACCGTATTCCGGTGACCGAGCACACGAGCACCAGCGACGACGACGGCGGCGAGGGCCTGGCCGAGACGTTCTGGGCGGTTGCCGGCCGGCTGCGCCGGCAGGCGCGGGAGTCGTTGGAGCCGTGGGACGTCACGCCGAGCCAGTCGCGGGCGCTCGGCGTACTGGCCCGGCACGGGCTGGTGCGCCCCGGCACGCTCGCCGAGCACCTGCGCATCGCGCCCCGCTCGGCCACCGAGGTGATCGACGACCTGCAGGCCCGGGGGCTCGTCGAGCGCCGGCCCGACCCGGCCGATCGCCGCGCCACCTTGGTCGCGCTGACCGAGGAGGGTACGCGGGTCAGCGCCGCCATCCGGGCCGCCCGGCGCGCCGAGGCGGACCGCTTCTTCGGCCACCTCGACCCCAACGACCGCGATCAGCTCGCCCGCATCATGCGCACCCTGCTCGGCTGAGGTGTAAGGAGGGGCCCCCTGTTAACGCCTGGCTGTTAGTAGGGGGTCCCTGCTCTACCACAGGCGTTAACAGGGGGCCCTTCCTTACACGTCGGCGGGCGGGCGGGCCGCCGGGCGGCGTTTGCGCACCTGACCGCCGGGTAGCCGAGCCGCCCGTCCGATGGGCGGGACCGAACTCGACAGCTGGTCGGGAACTGGAGGGGTGCGGTGCGTCTGCTGTCCGGATCACGGCCTGGGCGCGGCTGATGTGCGGTATCAGCGGCGAGGCCCGCTTCGACGGGTCGCCGCCCGACGCCGAGGCGGTCACCCGGATGACCGAGGCGATGCTCTCGCGCGGCCCGGACGGCGAGGGGCTGTGGACCGCCGGCTGGGTGACCCTGGGACACCGCCGGCTGACCATCATCGACCTCTCCGACGCGGGCGGCCAACCCATGGTGCGCGAGGACCTGGGCCTGGGGCTGGTCTTCAACGGCTGCATCTACAACTACCCGGAGCTGCGCGAGGAGCTGCGGCACGCGGGGTACGACTTCCACTCCACCAGCGACACCGAGGTGATCCTGGTGGCGTACGCGCACTGGGGGGAACGGTTCGTCGACCACCTGGTCGGGATGTTCGCCATCGGCCTGGTGGACCGGGGCCGCCGCCGGCTGGTGCTGGCCCGCGACCGGCTCGGCATCAAGCCGCTCTACCTCGCCGAGACCCCGGGGCGCCTGCGCTTCGCCTCCACCCTGCCCGCGCTGCTGCGCGCCGGCGACGTGGACACCGACATCGACCCGGTGGCGCTGCACCACTACCTGT
Organism: Micromonospora sp. GCM10011542; assembly: GCF_042650685.1. Classification (NCBI taxonomy): domain Bacteria; kingdom Bacillati; phylum Actinomycetota; class Actinomycetes; order Micromonosporales; family Micromonosporaceae; genus Micromonospora; species Micromonospora sp. GCM10011542. The sequence continues at coordinate 101,583 of NZ_JBHSBO010000050.1, read as the reverse complement.
CCTGGCACTCGATCGTGCCCGCGCCGCGCACCGTGCTGCGGGGCGTCCGCAAGCTGCCGCCGGCCACCCTGCGGGTGATTGAGGCGGACGGTCGCAGCCGGGACGAGGTGTACTGGCAGCCCGACTACGTCCGGGAACCCGCCGACGAGGGGATGGACGCCGCCGACTGGCGGGCCGCCGTCGGGGACGCGCTCCGCACCGCCGTACGGCGGCGGCTGGTCGCCGACGTGCCGGTGGGCGTGCTGCTCTCCGGCGGGCTGGACTCCAGCCTCATCGTGGCGCTGCTCGCCGAGGCCGGTCAGCGGCACCTGCAGACCTTCAGCATCGGCTTCGACAGCCGCGGCGGCGAGTCCGGCGACGAGTTCCACTACTCCGACCTGGTCGCCCGCGCGTACGGCACCGACCACCACCGGATCCGGCTGGCGAACGACGACCTCGTGCCGGCGGTGCGCAGCGCCGTGCTGGCCATGGCCGAGCCGATGGGCAGCCACGACGTCGTCGCCTTCCACCAGCTCTCCGAGCAGGTCGCCCGGCACGTCAAGGTGGCACAGTCCGGGCAGGGCGCCGACGAGGTGTTCGCCGGCTACGGCTACCACCAGCCGCTCACCGGCGCGCCCCGGCACGGTGCGGAGGAGACGTTCGCCGCCGCGTTCTTCGACCGCGACCACGGCGAGCTGTGCCAGCTCGTGGGCCCCGAGTACGCGCTGGAGGACGACGCCAGCCGCGACCTGCTCGCCGCGCACCTGGCCGCGCCCGGCGCGCAGACCGCGCTGGACGCGGTGCTGCGTCTGGACACCCACCTGATGCTGCCCGACGACCCGGTCAAACGGGTGGACAACATGAGCATGGCCTGGGGGCTGGAGGTGCGTACGCCCTTCCTCGACCAGGACCTGGTCACCCTCGCGGCGCACTGCCCGCCGGAACACAAGGTGGCCCAGGGCGGCAAGGGGGTGCTCAAGGAGGTGGCCCGGGAGGTGCTGCCGACCGAGGTGATCGACCGCCCGAAGGGCTACTTCCCGGTGCCGGCGCTGCGCAACGTCGACGGGCCGGTCCGCGAACTGGTCGCCGAGGCGTTGCAGGCGCCGGCCGCGCGGGAGCGCGGGCTGTTCCGCCCGGAGTACGTGGCGGAGCTGCTCGCCGAGCCGGACCGGGCGCAGGCGGCGGCCGGCAGCAACAAGCTGTGGCAGCTCGGGCTGCTCGAACTTTGGCTCCAGTCGCACGACATCCGTTGAAGCCGGGCCCGGCCGGCGCGGCTGCGGGAGGCTCAGCCGGCGCGGCTGCGGGCGGCCAGGTCGTCGAGGACGGCGTGGACGTCGCCGGTGCGCTCCAGGATCCGCCGTTGCCGGGTGGCGCCGGTGCCCTCGTCGCGCAGCCGGTCGAGCTGCGTCCGCACGTACTCCAGGTCACCGTGCCGGGCCAGCGCCGGGGTGACGGTCGCGAACAGCTCGTTGACGAGCACCCAGGCCGGCCGGGTACCGCCGCGGCGCAGGTCGATCAGCTCGCCGTCGAGACCGTCGTGGGCGGCCCGCCAGTGCGCCGCCGAGACCAGGCAGTCCCGGATGGCCGGGGCGAGCACGCCGACGCGCACGTCGTCGGCGAGGGTGGCGACCAGGGCCCGCGACAGCGCGGCGACCAGCACCGCGTCGTCCACCTCCGGGCAGACGTCACCCACCCGAACCTCCACCGTGGGGTACGCGGCGGACGGCCGGGCGTACCAGTAGACCATCGCCGCGTCCAGCATGATGCCGGCGGCGATCAGCTCGTCGACCGTCCGGTCGTAGTCGGCGGCGGATTCGAAGTGCGGGGTGGGCCCGATGCTGGGCCAGCGTTCCAGTTGCATGGAACGCCAGCTGGCGTGGCCGGTGTCGCGCCCGTCGTGCAGCGGCGAGTTGGTGGTGAGCGCCTGCACCACCGGCAGCCACACCCGCAGGTGGTTGCAGACCTGCACGGCCAGTTCCCGGTCCGGCAGCCCGACGTGCACGTGGCAGCCGCAGACGGCCGGGTCGTGCGCCACCGGCCCGTACCGGCGGGACATCGCGTGGTAGCGCGGTTTGTCCGGCACCGATCGGTGCGGCTCGGCGATGGGGGTGGCCCCGATCGCCACCAGCCGGGCGCCGGCCGCCGCGGCGGCCTCGGCGGCGGAGCGGCGCAGCGCCACCAGGTTGTCGCGCAGCTCGGTCAGGTCGGCGCAGACGGGGGTGACCATCTCGACCATGCTGTGCCGGAACTCCTGGCGGCTCTGCTCCCGGGCCGGCCCGCGCAGGGTGGTCAGCACCTGGTCGGCCACCGCCAGGTTCTCCCCGGTGTCCGGGTCGAGCAGCAGGTACTCCTCCTCGACCCCCAGGGTGAGAACGCCGAGGTCGGGCACGGCGGCGGTTGCCGGACGGTACGTCATGGCCATCTCCGTCCGTTCCTCGGTCGCGGGCGGGATGCCGCAACGCGGGTGCCTGGCGTTCCCGTCGCGGTCCGCCGGCAAACGCCGCTCTGTTCCGACCTCGTGCGGCAGGCGCCGGGACCGCCGGGCTGCGAAGCGGCGTCACACCGGTCAGGGCGGCGAGACGGCCGTCGCGCGGCCGGTGAGGAAGGCCCGTTCGGTCGCGTTGTCCGTCCGCGCGGCGGCCGTCCGGTACGCGACGGCGGCCGCACCGCTGCGGCTCAGCCGGGCCAGCAGGTCGGCACGGACCGCGTGCCACACGTGGTAGCCGTCGAGGTCGAGCCGGTCGACCGCGGCCAGCGCCACCTCCGGGCCGGCCACCTCGGCGAGCGCGACCGCCCGGTTCAGCGCCACCACCGGGCCGGGGGCGAGCACCAGCAGGTGGTCGTACAGCTGGAGGATCTGGTGCCAGTCGGTGTCGGCGGCGCGCGCCGCGGCGCTGTGCACGGCGGCGATCGCGGCCTGGATCTGGTACGGGCCCGGCCGGTTACGGCGCAGGCAGCGCCTCACCAGCGCCTGCCCCTCGGCGACCAGGACCGTGTCCCACCGGTCGCGGTCCTGGTGGGGCAGGGGTACGAGTTCGCCGTCGTCGGCGGTGCGGGCGGCCCGGCGGGCCTCGGTGAGCAGCATCAGCGCGAGCAGGCCGAGCGCCTCCGGCTCGTCCGGCATCAGCTCGACCAGCAGCCGGGCGAGCCGGATGGCCTCGGCGCAGAGTTCCGTGCGGACCAGCCGCTCCCCCGCGCTGGCCGTGTACCCCTCGTTGAAGACGAGGTAGAGCACCGCGAGTACGGCGTCCAGCCGGTCGGGCAGGTCGGCGTCGCGCGGCACCCGGTAGGGGATGCCGGCGTCGCGGATCTTCGACTTGGCGCGGACCAGGCGCTGCGCCATGGTCGGCTCCGGCACCAGGAAGGCGCGGGCGATCTCGGCGGTGCTCAACCCGCCGAGCAGGCGCAGGGTCAGCGCGACCCGGGCCGCCGGTGCCAGCGCCGGGTGGCAGCAGGTGAAGATCAGGCGTAACCGGTCGTCGCGCACCGGTCCCTCCTCGGCGGGTGCGTCAGCGGCGTACAGCAGGGCCGCCTGGGCGTGCCGGTCGGACCGGGACGCCTCCCGGCGCAGCCGGTCGACGGCGCGGTTCCGGGCGGTGGTGATGATCCAGCCGGCCGGGCTCGGTGGTGGGCCGGTCCGCGGCCAGCGGGCCACGGCGATGGCGAACGCCTCCTGGACAGCCTCCTCGGCGAGGTCGATGTCGCAGAGGAGGCGGACCAGGACGGCGACCGCGCGGCCGTACTCCGCGCGGAACACCGCCTCCACGTCGGGCACCGCTCAGACTCCGCCACCCTGGAAGGGACGGACCTCGATGGGCAGCGTGGTGGCCAGCGCGTAGCGGCGACCCCAGTCCAGGGCCACGTCCAGGTCCGGCACGTCGATGATCATGAGGCCGCCCACATGCTCCTTGCCCTCGACGTACGGCCCGTCGGTGACGAGCACGTCACCGTCGCGGGGACGCAGCACGGTGGCCGTCTCCGGCCCGTACAGGCCCTGCCCGAAGACCCACGATCCGGAGGCCACCAGCTCGTCGCGGAACTCGGCGAGCTGGCGCATCACCCCGGTCAGGAACTCCGGGTCCGGCGGCTGGTCGCCCACGGGCTGCTGGATGCTAAGCAGGTACTGCGCCATCGGTTCCTCCTCGCGGATCGGCCGGCCCGTCGCCGACCTCTCATCCTCTACACGTTCGGCCGGCGCCCGGATCGACAGGCCGCCGGAAAAGACTCGCCGGGGTCGGCGCCGGGCGGGTTCGCGCGGCGCGCGACGACCCACGGGGTGGCCCGGCGGTACGCCGGGTGACGCCCGGGCGGGCAGCGGGTGCGGGCTGCGGTGTCGCACGGTCCCGGGCCGGCGCGATGGTGTAGAAAGCGGGTCGTGGCCGACGGCATCCGGGTGGTCGTGGTCGGCGGCCGGTTAACGAGGCGCGGTGCTGGCCGAGGAGCGGGCATCGGCCGAGGTGCTCGCCGCGCTCCGACGGCGTCCTCGCGGTCAGCTCGGCGTGAGCTTCAGCGTCGACCGCGCGGTCAGTGTGTCGCTGTCGACGAAGACCATGTCGATCGCCGGCTCGGTGAGCGTGATCGGGGCGGCGGACGCGAGCGGGACGCCGTCCGGCAACGGCAGGTCCGGGGCGAGGGTGATCGTGTCGTCGAGCAGCTTTCCGACCAGTCTGGTGGCATAGAGGGCGACGTTTCCGCTGAGCGTCAGCTCGCCGGTGCGCAGGTGCGGCGTCCGGCCCGCCGGGGCGGGCACGTCCAGCCGGAGATCGTCGGTGACCGCGCGGTCCAGTTTGAACTTCAACGTGGTGACCGTGCCATCCACCGTGGGCAGTTGCACGACCCCCTCGACGCGGAGCCCGGTCAGCGTCATCCGCGACCCGGTCCAGTGTGACGGCGTGGCCGCCACCACCGGCTGTCCCGGCTCAGGAGGGACCAGGTGCAACGGCTTTCTGGCCGCGTCGCCGCCGGTGGGGGTCCGCGTCGGTCCCGCGGTGCGGTCGCTGGTCGGACAGGTGGGTCCGTCCAGCCTGGGGGTCCCGGGAGCAGACGCCCGGGCCGGGCCGGGCGCCGCCAGGGCGACGGCGGCGGAGAGGCCCAGCAGGACCGTGACGATCCGCGGGTCGGCGTGCCAGGGCACCGGCTCGGTCGCCTTCGGCCGCCCGGACCGCGGACCACCATGGCGCGCATCGCACACCCCGTACCCCGCGGACGCCGGTCGCGGCCCATCCGGCCCGGTGCCGTCCCGGCCGGACATCAACTCGTCGAGGAGCGCCGGTCACCCGCGCTCGGCGGCGTGCGGGCGGGGTCCCCGGCCTGCTCGTCATCCGACCGGACGATCAGGTGGTCGTCCGGCATCCAGCCGAAGCCGAGGGCGCTGCCGAACGCGCCCAGCAGCAGCCCGAGGAAGAAGCCACCGAGGTTGACCCCGATCAGCGAGAAGAGCGCGGCCACGGCCGCGACCACCGCGTAGAGGATCCGGTGTTGCGGTTTGAACCACGTCAGCAGGCCGCAGGTCACCAGGATGGCGGGAATCAACCAGGACAGGAAGCCGGTCGGCCCCAACTGGAAGGCCAGCGCGCCGAGCGACATCTGGGTGGTGCCGAAGATCTCCAGACCGGCCAGTGCGGTGAGCAGGCCACCCCAGAACGGACGGGTCCGCCGCCAGAATCGGAAACCGCCCAGCGTGTCGCGGAACCGGGTGGACCCGGCAGTGTGCGGTTCAGCGGTCGCCACGCATGGCCTCCTGCCGGAAAGGAAAGGGCTGCGCGCCCCGCGGACTCGGCTGGTCCAGCTCAGAAGCATTCCTTCGCGGCGGCGCCCACGTTGACCTTGAGCCGCAGACCCGTCAGGTTGAACGTCCCGGCCTGGGTGGAGCGGGCCACCTGACGAAGGTTCTTGATCGTCACGGCGTCGGCCTGCTGGCCGAAGCCCTTACGGGCGCCCCGTGCACCGTCCGGGCCGCCTTCCAGGGTCGACGCGTCCTGCCCGATGTTGACGTTCTTGAACGTCACGTCACCCTCGAGCGACTCGACGTCGATCAGGAGGTCGCTGGCCGTGGCGGGTCTGCCACCGCCGCCGGCGGTGATGGTGAGCACCACGGGCATGCCGGGCGTCTTCGCCGACTGACAGAGGTCGTAGAGCCGCGCCTCGCGGATGCCGGTGACCGCGACCGGGTGCTCCGTGCCGTCCACCTCGCGGGCGACGCCGCCGTACTGGACGAAGCCGGTGCCCTGCAGCTCCGACGCGGACACCTTGAACGTCTGACCGGAGACGGCGAACGAGGCCGCGACGGCGCCGTTGGCCATGCCGAGCACGATGGCGCCCGCGACCACCGCCATCGGCACCAGCAGGGCGGCGGAGCGCCGCCATCGGGTACGACCCGGGTTGTCGAACCGTTGCTGCACGATTCCTCCTCGGGGTGGACGTCGCGCCGGTTCCGGACAGATGTGACGGTTCGAACCGCGGGTCGTCACCGTCGCCCATTCAGGACGACCGGGAGACCGTGCGCGGGCAGATCACAGCGCCCTCTTTTTCCGACGCTAACACGGCGCGGCGCCCACCTATCTGTTCATTGTCGGTCGACGATATCCGCGCGAGAACGGCACCGGACGGTGCGGACAAAGACGCTGATCGGGACGCCCCAGCCGCATTCCCTTTAGGCCGACAGATTCGTCGTGAACAGCGAACATAATGCCGCCGGGGCCGTCGAACTCCGCGCGCCACCCCCGACACGGCAGCCCCGAGGGCCACGACTTTTCGTGATCTCCTGCGCCGTCATCCCAGCGCCGAACATGATGCCGATGTCGGGTCTGCCGGCCCCACCGACGCTGCGTTCCCACGGAATCCGACCGCGTGCCGGCCCCTACGAGCAACGCAGGTCGAGCATGACGCACCCGTTTCCACATCGAACCGGAGTTGTCATATGCACGCACGTAAGCTGCGTTTCCTGGCTGTCGCTGTGGTACTGGCGCTCGGGTTGACGGTCCTGGTGAACGAGCCGGGGAACACGCGGGCCGCGCCGGCGGACCCCTGCGCGAATCTCACCGCCGGGCGGGATTCGGACGCGGTCGGAAAGAAGTTCATGGTGGCGACGGCCAACCCGCTCGCGACCCAGGCCGGCTGCCGGATCCTGGCCAGGGGCGGCAACGCCGCCGATGCCGCGGTGGCGGTCCAGGCCGTTCTCGCCGTGGTGGAGCCGCACGCCTCCGGTCTGGCGGGTGGCACGATCATCAACTACTGGGATCCGGACAAACGCACGGTGCGGCTCTTCGACGGAATGGCCATAGCGCCGAAGACCGTGACGCAGAACCTGATGAGCCCCAGCGCGGAGGAGAGCAGAAAGCTCAACGTCGACCGCTTTCCGTGGGACGTGTCGGGGACCGGGCGCGCCTTCGGCGTTCCCGGGACACTGAGAGTGCTCGACGAGGTGCACGACGTGTACGGCACCCTCGCCTGGAACAAACTCTTCGACGACGCCATCCGGTTGGCCGCCAATGGCTTTCCGATGTCCGAGTCCCTCAGCAGCGGTCTCGACGAGCGCTTCAACGGCCGTAAGCGGTGCAACTATCCCGACCTGCGGCCCCGGTACTGCAACGGCGACCGACCCAAGTCGCCGGGGACGATGCTGAAGAACCCGGACATCGCGCAGGTGCTGCGCGAGGTCCGCGACGGCGGCGCGGACGCGTTCTACGACCCGAACGGCACGATCGCGCCCGCGATCGCCCAGCACGCGGCGAAGGGCCCGATCAAGCTCAAGGGCAACACGGCGGGCCCGGTGGTGGTCCCCAGTCTCATGACGGCGAACGACTTCGCCGACTACCGGGCCATCGAGCGCGACCCGCTCTGTCGCAACGTCTTCGGCGTGAAGGTGTGCACGTCCGCACCGGCGGCGTTCGGCGGGGTGACGGTCCTGGAGATGCTCGGCATGCTCGAACGTGGCCAGGTGGCCAAGACGAAACCGGGTTCGGGCGAACGGCTGCATCTCTCGGTCGAGGTCAGCCGGCTGGCGAACTTCGACCGCCGGGCGTACGTGGGCGACCCGAAGTTCCACGACGTGCCCGTGGACGGGTTGCTCGACAAGGGCTACCTCGACCGGCGCTTCTCGCTCTTCGACGCGGACAAGGCGATCAACCCGGTCACGGCGGGGGATCCTCCGGGTGTCGTCGCTCCCGCCGCACCTCCGAAGGACGGCGTCCCCAGCACGGTGGACGTGGGCGACCCGACGAGCCACGTCAGCATCGTGGACTCGGACGGCAACGCCATGGCCATGACCACGACCAACAACACCCACTTCGGATCGCACCTGGAAGCGCGGGGAATGATCCTCAACAACGCGCTGAACAACTTCACCGACACGTCGTCCGTCTCGCCAGGCAAGCCGGTGAACGTCCTGCAGTCGCAGAAGCGGCCCACCGCCTCGATGGCGCCCACCATCGTGCTGGACCCGGACGGCCGGAAGTTGCGGCTGGTGGTCGGCGCCGCCGGCGGCTCCCACATCCCCGACTACGTCGTCCAGGCACTGGTGGGCGTGGTGGTGGACGGGATGACCCCGGCCAAGGCACTCGACCAGGGGCACTTCAGCGGGCAGGACATCACCCGCAACTGCGGCAGGAACGTGGGCCCGCCCTCCGAACTCGAGGCGGACCGGGGAGTGGCCACCCGCCTCGCCGACTTCGTGACGCTCCAGCACCCCTGCCCGAGGCTCGTGGCACTGGACAGCGGCCTCACCGCGATCCAGGTCCGTGGCAAGCAACTCCTCGGCGCGGCGGACCGCCGCAGGGACGGCACCGCGGCCGGGGGCTGACGCCCCGCCCGCGGCCGGCCTCGCGCTCGGTTCATCTGGGTGGGGTGAGGCCGCCTCACCCCACCCGGTTCGACCATGGAGATGGGTCCTGCCACGCCACATCTCCTCGGAAGGAAGGGGTGGCCATGACGAGCGAGAACAGAGGCGACGAGTCCGCACCGGACCGAAACGCAGGGCGGGGGCGGTTCCGCGCAAGCGCTCCAGTGCCGGGCCCCACCCCACCCCCGGAACAGGTGGTCCCCTGGCGGCGCCGGGCGCTCGACCAGCAGCTGCCGGCCGCCGGGTTCCCCGCCGGATCCAACAAGCCGTCACTGGTCTACCTCTGGGCGACCATGGTGCTGGCTGCCGCCATCGTGCTCGGTTTCGCCGTCAACAACCAACGAGGTGTGCCCCCGGCGGTCGTCGAGTCGCAGCGCGACAACGTGGCCAAGGTCGCCTCCAGCATGCGGCTGACCATCAACCACTCCGTCGAGGACCTCGACCAGCGGATCGCCGGCCGGTCCCCGACGACGCCGGATCCCGAACTGCTGAAACAGGTGGTGGCCAACGGGACGGAATGGACCGGCGCCACGATCGTGGAGACGGCCACCCGCCGACCGTTGGCGACGGCTGGCTCCGGCGTACCCCTGGAGCTGCTGCCGCCGGCGCTGCCGGCGAAGGACACCTTCCCGATCACCACGCCCAACGGGCCGGCGCTGGTCCGCAGCCTCGCCCTGGACCCCTCGCGGACCCTGCTCGCGACGCAACCGCTCGACATGGACGAGCTGCGGCTCAACCCCAAGGCCCGGCAGGGCGTCTTCGTCATCACGCCGGACGGCAAGAGCACCCTGATGCAGGGCGTCAGCGCCGTACCCGAGGTGCACCTGCCCGTGGTCTTCCAGGGGCTGGGTGGGTCGACGTCGAACGAGGGTCACCCGATCCGGGTGACCGAGTGGGTGAACAGGCAGCTGGTGGTCTCCTCCGCCCCGGTCGGGGAGACCGGCGCGACGGTCGCCACCCTCATCGTGGCCGACGAGACCGGCGGCACGTCCACGCTGCAGGGTTTCGTGCTGGGCCTGAGCCTGCTCGCGCTGGCCGTACCCAGCTTCCTGCTGATGCGGATGTCGCTCGTCGGCCCGGTGCGGTCGCTGCTCAAGCAGGCCAAGGACAACGCCTGCGGCGCCGTACCGACCAAGCGGTATCCGCTGCGGGTCGCGGAGGCGCACCGCATCGCCCGGGCACTGGCCCTCACGTCCGGGGACCGCTCGCCACCCGCCGCCCGCCGGTGGCGATGGCGATGGCGGCCGACCGTGGTCCAGGGGATGGCCCTGGCGACCGTGGTCGCGCTGCTGTGGCCGGCGGCAGCCGTGGGGTACACGCTGCGCGAGCCCGAGGCGCCCCTGCCCGACCAGCTCGTCAGTGACGAGGAGAGCAAGGCGGAGGCGGCGAGCACCGTGCTGGGGAAGATCCTCAACAACGGTCTGCAGACGGTCACCCGTACCTCCCAGGCCGCCGAGGCGACGGATCCGAGCCAGATGAAACCGGCCCTCGAGCAGGAGTTGGCGGACAAGAACCGGTTCCGCGCCTTCTACCTGATGGACCCCGGCGGGTCCGTGCTGAGTTCGGCGGGTCGTGAACCGCTGCGCAAGGAGCCGCTGCGCGGCGAGACCGGAATCGCGCTGGACGGCGAGACCACCCGCGTCCCGGTGGTGTACGCGTTCCGGGTGGCGGACAACGGTGTCGCCACCGTCGGCGAGTTCGACATCGACTATCTGCTGGACGTCCTGCGCTCGGTGGACGGACAGGCCCGGATCGTGGACGAGGATCTGCGCACGGTGTTCGACTCGGAGGGGTTCCGCGCCTTCGAGGCGTTGCAGGGCAACGCCCGGGTCGCCGCCAGCGAGGCGCTCAAGGGCGGCACCGTGGGCATGGCGGAGACACCCGACGGGGAGCCGGCGCTCGTCGCCGCCGCCGGTCTGAACAAGCCCAACACCGTCACGCCGCTGAAGTGGTCGATCGTGGTGGAGCAGGATCTGGCCGGGTTGCGGCTGCCCGAGAGCGACGGGCGGCGGTGGACCCTGCTGGTCGCCGGCGCCGTGACGGGCGTCGTGCTGCTGGCGCAGATGTGGCAGTACTACGTGTTCGCCCGGCCGCTGCGTCGACTCGCCACCGCGGCCGACCGGATCAGCGACGGGTCGGTCGAGGAGCCGATCTCGCCGCAACGGCACGACGACATCGGGGCGTTGGCCATGTGCCTGGAAATCTGCCGCCAGGTTCGGCACACCGGCTCCGACCGCCTGGGCGGTGCCAGTCGGCTGCGCGGCACGGAGGAGGACCGCACCGTGGTGCTTCCCGAGGTCCCGCCGTCCGACGCCGACGCGCCGGCGCCGCCAGCCACCGGCCGAGCCGACGATCAGACCGATGATCGGGAAGGTAGAGGTTGACGTGACATACCTGTATATCGTCCTCGTTCTCTGCTGTTCGGCCCTGCTCGTCGCCGGGGTCGTCGAGCAGCGCAACCACTACCGGAACCTGGACAGGATCCCGGACCGGGTGCTGGTCAACGGCATCCGGGGCAAGAGCTCGATCACCCGGCTCTGCGCCGGCGCCCTGCGCGGCGGCGGCCGGCTGGTGGTGGGGAAGACCACCGGAACCGCCGCCCGGTTCATCTTCCCGGACGCCAGCGAGGAACCGGTGCACCGCAAGTTCGGCATCGCGAACGTGGCCGAGCAGATCGGCATCGTCCGCCGGGCCGCCATGTACCACCCGGACGTCCTGGTGATGGAGTGCATGGCGGTGATGCCGGCGTTGCAGGAGATCAACCAGAGCAAGCTGATCCGCTCCAACATCGGAGTGCTCTGCAACGTCCGCGAGGACCACCTCATGGAGATGGGGCCGACCCTGGACGACGTCGCCCGGTCGCTGAGCCGGTCGATGCCGCACGGAGGCGTCTGCGTCACCGCCGAACGGGAACGGCTGGCGATCCTGCAGGAGGAGGCGGACCGGCGCGACTGCCGCCTCGTCCCGGTCGATCCGGAGTCGGTGACCGACCAGGAGATGGAGGGCTTCGGCTGGATCACCTTCAAGGAGAACGTCGCCATCGCGCTGGCCGTCGCCGAACTGCTGGGCGTCGACCGGCGCAGTGCCCTGAAGGGCATGTGGGAGGCGCCCGCGGACCCGGGTGTGCTCTCCGTGGCGCGGGTGATGCACGGGACGAAGCGGTTCCGGTTCGCCAACATCTTCGCCGCGAACGATCCCGAGTCCACCTTCATGAACATCGAGCAACTGGAGAGCCAGCACCTGATCACGCGTCCGCTCACAATGGTGATCAACTGCCGACCCGACCGGATCGAACGCAACGGTCAGATGGGCGAGTTGAGCGGCCGGGTACGCCCGGAGAACATCGTCCTCATCGGCGAGGTGACCAAGAGCGCACGCACGTCCGTCCCGGCGGAACTGCAGGACCGGATCGTCGACCTCGGCGGCAAGCCCGACCCGGCCGGCCTGCTGGAGAGCGTGACGGCGGCGACACCGAACGACTCCTCGATCGTCGCGGTGGGGAACATCCACGGCCAGGGCGAGGTGCTGGTCCACCAACTGGCGAGCCTGCCGGGCTGGAGCTGCGACGACGGTTCACCGTCGGCCGCCACCCTGCGTACGCCGACCGGAGAAAGGATCCAACGATGACCACCTTCGGCGGAGAATTCAGCGCTCAGCTCGCGACCGCCAGCCTCGGCATCGGACTGGTGTTCGCGTTGCTGTGCTACCTGACCACCAACCTCTCGCCCGGCGGAATGATCACGCCGGGCTGGATCGCGTTGACGCTGATCGAGGACCAGCTGCAGGCCGTGGTCGTGCTGGGGGCGACGATCCTCACCTTCCTCATCGCCAAACTGATCCAGCGGGTGGTCATCCTCTACGGAAAGCGGCTCTTCGCGGCGATCGTGCTGGTCAGCGTTCTCCTGCAGCTGACCCTGTTCCTCATCGTCCAGCGCGACCTGCCGCTGCTGTTCGCCCATCAGACACTGGGATTCGTCATCCCGGGGCTCATCGCGTACCAGCTCGTGCGTCAACCGCCGAAGGCCACCATCCTGGCGACCCTCGTGGTCACCGCGATCACGTTCGGTATCGCCTTCAGCGGTGTCGTCGCCGGTTTCGTCCCGGTGACGTGAGCGCCCAGAAGCCCCCGTCGTGAAGGGAGAAGCGGGCATGAAGTTCCGGAAGTACCTCCCCAGGCCGACCGTGCTGCTGACCATCGCCGGATTCGTGCTGCTGATCGCCGCCAGCACGCTGACCTACGTGGTGGTGCGGCCGTCGCCGGCCGACCAGCCGGTGCTGACCCTGGGTGGCGCGAAGGCGTCCGGTGACGACCAGCCTCGCGGTGCCTCCGGCTACATCTACCAGCGGCTGGCCAAACCGGACCGTACCGAGATCACCGACTCCTCCGGCCACCCCGTGGCCGTCATGACCGACGGCGCGCGGACCGCGCACCTCTACGGCCCCTCCCGGACGTTCGAGGAACCGGAGTTCACCGACGCGAAGATCGAGACCGACATGTGGGTCCGGCTCGCGCCGCAGACCTGGCACGCGGGTGCCGAGCGGGAACTCTGGTTCACCGAATGGCTCTCCGCGGCGCGGGCGGACCGCTCACCGGACGTGCTGGCTATCGCCTTCGAGTACGTCGCCGGAGCGCCGGTGAAGAGGGACAACCAGGGGCAGCAGTACTCGGGTGACGCCTCGTTCGGGCCTCCCGACCCGAACGATCCCGAGGGCCGTGCGGAGCGCTCCGACTTCTACGACTACCTGGGCCTGCCGTGGTCCTTCGCGGACGGCAAGGCCGTGCTGCCGGATCCGAGCCGCTCACTGGCCCTGGACTGCTCCGGCTACCTGCGGATGGTGTACGGCCATCGGCTCAACTATCCCCTGCGGGGCACCAACACCCCCGGGGAGGGTCTGCCGCGCCGGGCGTACGCGATGGCACAGTTCGGGCCGGGGGTCCAGTTGATGCCCAACTCCGGCCAGCGTGCCCGAGGGATGGAACGGCTGCTCCCCGGTGACCTGGTGTTCTTCAACGCCCAGCCGGTGCCCAGCGGTCAGATCGACCACTCGGGCATCTACCTGGGCGTCGACGACGGCGGACACCACCGGTTCATCTCCAGCCGGTCCCAGACGGACGGTCCGACCATGGGCGACCTCTCCGGCGCGCCACTGCTCGACGGTATCGGCTACTGGCCGGACCGGTGGCTCACCGCCCGCCGGCTCTGAGCCGCCCGCCAAGCGTCCCCAGGGCCCCGACGTGGGCCGCGATGGCCGTCCACCTGTGATGTCTCCGCATCGCAGGTGGGCGGCCCTCACGTGTGCCCAGGAAGGGACGTTCGCGTCGACACCCACCGGCGCCGGCGACGGTGGGACCCCGGGAGGGGGCTCATCCTCCTCCTATCCGGGCCCGCCGGCAGCGTTATCCGAAAACTGGCTCGGGTAATCGGTGGGCGACGGCCCGGGAAGCGAACGCGGGTGCGACCCGGGAAGCCGATCCGAGGGGAGCGTCACCATGAACCCGATTGTCCGCAGGAGCGCGCTGTCGGTTGCTGGTTTCTTGATCACGAGTGGCTTTGCCGCCGGTCCCGCGATCGCGGCCGATCCGCCGCCGGTCACGGATCCGCCGGCCGCCACCGCGCAGCCGCCGCCCGCCGGGCGCGACGACGAGCATCTGCTCGACTACGACTACCAGCGGCAGAAGACCGAGTACTACTGCGCGCCGGCGGCGACCGCCATCGCCCTGTCCACCCAGGGCAAGTCCGTCAGCCAGCGCGAGGTCGCCAACAAGCTCGGTACCACCACGGCCGGCACCGAGTCGGTCGAGGACACGACGCGGGTGCTCAACGAGATGACCGGCGGCGGCTACGAGACCACGGAGATCCCCGGCGAGGAGGCACAGCCGCCACAGGTCCAGAAGCTGCGTACGGACGTGGTGGAGGCCCTTGACTCCAACCGTGCCGTGGTCGCCAACATCATGGGTACCGCCGAGGACACCGAGGGCAACACGTACTCGTACCTGGGCGGGCACTACCTCAGCATCGTCGGTTACGAGGACGGCGGTGAGAAGCTGAAGATCGCCGACCCGTACGACCGGAGCAAGGACTACTGGATGGACGACGAGGACGTCGCCGACTGGATCGCCGAGCGCGGCTACTCCAGCTGACGTCGCGCGTCACCACGGGCCGGGTTCCCCTAGCGGGAGCCCGGCCCGCGGGCTACGGATGGTTGCCCCTCGCCGCCCGGTCGGGGCGGCATCCAGGGAAGTCCCACCCGGGAGGATCAGTCCAGCAGGCGCCGGGAGAACGACGACGGCAGCCGACCGGCGAGCAGCCACCCGGCACCGGCGGCGAGCAACGGCAGCCCGCCGAGGATCGCGGCGAGGTGCACCAGCGGCACCGCGCCGAGCGGGTCCAGGTCGCGGTGCAGCGTACCGGCCAGCGCGAGATACGCGCCGCTGACGCCCAGCACGGCACCGAGCAGGGCGAGCGCTCCGGCCGTGGTCGCGGTCAGCGTCCGGCGTACCCGCCTCGGCGCCCCGGTCGCGGTCAGCGTGCGCAGGTCCGCCGCCGACTCCCCCCGGATCAGCCCCACGGTCGTCGCCAGCACCCCGAGTGCGAGCAGCGCGCCGGCAGCGGTCGCGCCGGTACGCAGCGCGGAAAGCGAACTCTGCTCCCGGCGCGACTCGATGGTGAGCCCGGCCGAGGCGGCCAGGTCCTGCGCGGTGGCCAGCTCCGCCGTGGTGAGGGCGTGGTCGGCCGTGAGGAACCAGCCGACCCGCGCCGGCTGCCAGCCGTGCCGGTCGAGGGCGGCGGGCGTGATGAGCGAGTCGGGCAGCCCGGTGTAGCCGGACCGGGGCAGGGCCCGAACCGTGGGCCGGACGCCACGGGCCGGGATGTTCACCAGTTCCTGCGCACCGGTGCGGGCGGTGAGCACGTCGGTCTGGGCGTCGACCGCCGTACCGGGCACCCCGTTCAGCCCGAGCAGCCCGGGGTTGACCACGTAGAGCGGATGCGAGGTGGTCGACTCACCGGCCACGGCCGGGGCACCGATTTCGACGGCCGGGTGGCCGGTCGGTCCCCCCTCGCGACCCGGATCGGTGTACGAGGTGACCACCGCCATGTCCAGCGGGATCACCGTGGACGCGCCGACGGTGGACGCGATGGTGTCGGCCCGGGCCTGGAGGGCGGCGAGTTCGGCCGCCGTGCGTTGCGGGATCACCGGATCGGCCGAGCCGATCCGGATCAGCAGCTGACTGTCCGCCAGGTTGCCCAGCCCGGCGGCCTCCCGGGCACGGTGCTCGGCGGCCACCGAGCCCACCACGATCGCCGCCGAGATGCCCACCGCGAGACTGATCGCGGCGAGCGCCGCACCGGCGCGGGCGCGGTAGCGGGCCAGGTCGGCCAGGGCCAGCCGGACGGCCACCGGCAGGCCGCCCCGGGCCGCCGCCAGGGCCGGGATGGTCAGCGGGCCGACGAGCAGGACCCCGAGCGCCGTGCCGACACTGCCGACGACGATGAGCAGCGGGTTCGACCCGTCGGAGAGCACCAGCGCGGCCAGGCCGACCGCGAGCAGCACGGCCGCGGCCACGGCGGTCCGGCGCGCCGGCGGCGGCGTCGGTGGCCGGGCCGACAGCGCGCTCATGACCGGGGTACGCGCCACCGCCCGTGCCGGCCACCAGGCCGCGACGGTCGCGGTCGCCACGGCCAGCAGCACTCCGGCACCGAGCATCGGCCAGGGCAGGTCGAACCGGTCGATGCGGTGCCCGGCGGCCGTCTCGACGAAGCCGGCGGCGACCAGCCAGGCGGTGACGCCGACGGACGTGCCGCCGACCGCGGCGACCGCCCCGACCGCCGCGCCGTTGACCAGCAGCACCAACCGCAGGTGTCGGCGGGTGGCGCCCATCGCCGCCAGCATGCCGAGCTGACGCAGTCGGCGGTGCGCCAGCACCACGAACCCGGCGGCGGCGACCAGGGACACCAGCAGCAGCCCCACGGTGGCCAGTGCCAGCGCGACGATGGTGAGCACGGTGCGCTCGGCCACCGGCCGGGACTCGCGTGCCAACGGGCCGTCGATGGTCTGCCGGAAGGCCTCCAGGGTGCTGCGGTCACCGGCGACCAGGACGGTCACCGACTGGGGCCGGTCGGCGTGCGCCGGGTCGGTGAGGGCGAACTCGTCGTGCAGGTCCGCCGGGTTCTCCACGATCCCGACGACCAGGCGGTCGGCGTCGCCCAGGCCGACCCGGGCGCCGAGCCCGGTACGTAGGAACCGCGCCACCCCGTCGGTCACCGCGATCTCGCCGGGCCCGAGCGGATAGCGGCCCTGGCCCAGGGCGAGCATCGGCCCGCCGTACGCCCCGGCGGGATCCTGGGCCCGCACGTCGACCGGGTCGAACCGCCCCGGCACCGGCACGTGCCGGTGGCCGACCACGTCGATCGTGCCGAACCACGCCCTGGCGGCGGCCACCTGGGCGTCCAGCGCGGCGGGGTCGTCACCGGGGATCCGGATGAGCTGGTCGGCGCTGCCGAAGGTGGCGTCGCTCGACGGGGCCGCGTTCCAGGTCGCCGCCACACCGAAGCTGGCGCCGGCGACCGCGACGGTGAGCAGGGCGATGGCCAGCACCTGCTGGCGCCACTCGCGGCGGAACAGCCGTACCGCCCAACGGATCACCGCACGCCGGGCCGGCAGGCCGCCGCCGGCTCGCCCGGGGTGGATTCGCTCCCGGTGCGGGCTCGCGGCTGTGGTCGGGGCGGGGGTCACGGCGCCGGGTCCGGGGAGAGCAGGGCGTCCGGGCCGGCCGACGGGGCGGTCTGGTCGACCACCCGGCCGTCGCGGATGAAGATCACCCGGTCGGCCCAGGAGGCCAGCTGCGCGTCGTGGGTGACCATCACCCCGGCGATCCCCCGCTTGCACGCCGAGCGGAGCATCCGCATGACGGCCTCGCCGTTGGCCGCGTCGAGGGCGCCGGTGGGCTCGTCGGCGAGCAGCAGGCGCCGCTCCCCCACCACCGCGCGGGCGATGGCGACCCGTTGTCGTTCCCCGCCGGACAGGTCGTCGGGGAAGTGACCGGCGCGGTCGGTGAGCCCGAGCTCGTCGAGCACCAGCAGGGCGGCGGCCCGCGCCCGACGGGCGGGCACGCCGTCGAGTTCCAGGGGCAGGGCCACGTTCTCGACGGCGGAGAGGCCGGCCAGCAGGTTCAGGTCCTGGAAGACGAAGCCGAGCGAGCGGCGACGCAGCCGGGCGGTGGCATCGGCGGAGAGCGTGGCCAGGTCGGACCCGCAGACCGTCACCTGACCGCCGGTCGGCTCCTCCAGGCTGCCGGCGATGGTCAGCAGGGTGCTCTTGCCCGAGCCGCTCGGGCCCATCACCGCGACGAGTTCACCGGCGGCGACGTCGAGGTCGACCGCGCGTAGCGCGTGTACGGCGGCGGGTCCGTCGCCGTACACCTTGGACACCTGTCGCAGGCTCAGCACCGCGCTCATCGCCGGGCCTCCGTCGGGCGGTTGCGGCTCGGTTCGTTCCGGTGGCCGACGGTCGGGCCGCTCGGCGCGGGATCCGGTGCGCGGGTGGCGTCGGCGGGCGTCGGCGGGTTGCTGCGCAGGCGGGCGTCCGCCGCGTCGAGCCAGCGCACGACCGCCTCCAGCCGGAACAGTTCGGCGTCGACGACGAGGCCGAGGCCGACGTCCTCGGGTGCCGCGTCGGCCTTGAGGTGCGTGTAGCGCTGCATCTCCTCGACGGTGCGCCGCCGGTGGGCCTGGAGGATCTCGTGCACGTCCACCCCGGGCAGCCGCGACGCCACCTGCACCTTCATCACCAGCTCGTCGCGGGGCGGCGGCCCGGCCTGCGGCGGGGTACGCAGCCAGCCGTGCAGCTCGCGTTCGCCGCCGGCGGTGAGCCGGTAGCGCTTCTGCGCGCCGTCGCGCCCGGCGTCGTCGGACTCGACGTGCCCCTCGCGCTCGAGGCGTTGCAGCGTGGTGTAGACCTGCCCGACGTTGAGCGGCCACACGTCGCCGGTGCGCGCCTCGAACTCCTGCCGGAGCTGGAGACCGTACTTCGGTGCCTCGGTGAGCAGCGCCAGCATGGCATGGCGGATGCTCATGAGCCGTCACCATCGGTTAACATACTCGGTATAATACACAGTATTGTCCGGGGCGGAGGGCCCGTTCGGAGAAAGCGCCGCCGACGGTCGTCGCCGCGGTTAGCCTGCGCCAATGGCCGCAGCAGCCGACGAGGTCGAGCAGCCCGACAGCGGGCCCCGGATGTCCGGGACGGAGCGGCTGACGGCATTCAGCGACGGCGTCTTCGCCATCGTCATCACGCTGCTGGTGCTCGAACTGCGGGTGCCGGAGTACCACGAGGGCGGGCTGCTGGCGGCGCTGCGCGGCGAGAACGCGTCCTACCTGGCCTTCGTGGTGTCGTTCACCTACGTCGGGGTGATCTGGCTCAACCACCACGCCCTGGTCCGGCTGGTCCGCGCGACCACGCTGGCGCTGAGCTGGATCAACCTGGCCATCCTCTTCGGAGCGGTGATCATCCCGTTTCCCACCGCGGTGCTGGCGTCGGCGCTGACCCACGGCGACACCGACGACCGCCGGACGGCCGTCGCCCTGTACGCGCTGTCCGCCGCGCTGATGTCGGCGCCCTGGCTGCTGTTCTTCGCCTACCTGCACCGCCATCCCGCCCTGCTCAAGCCCGAGGTCAGCCGCGAGCACGTCCGGGCGCAGCGACTGCGACCGCTCACCGGCCTGGTCCTGTACGGACTGAGCGGCCTGCTCGGCTGGTTCGTCGACCCGATCCTCGGGCTGGTCGGGATCATCGTCATGATCGTCTACCACGCGGTGACCAGCGAGGGGCTGCGCGGCGGGTGGCCTCGGCGCCGCCCGGCCGGCCACGGACGCTGATCATGCCGGCGGCCGCATCGCCGCCCGGCCGTCACCGTCACCCGGGCACCCACCCCTGCAACGCGACCGAGGGCTCAGGCCAGCGGCAGGTCGGCCGGGGTGTCCACGTCGGCCGGGGAGCCCGCGTCGTCACACGGCACCTCGACGACCAGGTCGGGGCGGGCGCGCAGCAGGTCGCGGGCCCCCCGGTCGCCGACCGCGTACCCGTCGAGCAACGGCCAGGTGGACCGGTCCAGCAGCACCGGGTGACCCGGCCGGCCGGCGTAGGTGGCGACCGCGACGGCGGCGCCGCGAGCGTGCACGGCCCGCACCCGGCGGACCGCGACCGGGCTGAGCAGCGGCTGGTCGACGAGGACCACCACGGCCGCCGGCACCGTGGCCGGCAGCGAGGCCAGGCCCCGACGCAGCGACGAGCCGAGCCCGTCGCGCCAGCGGTCGTGGCGCACCGGCACCGCGCCCGGCAGCTCGGGCAGGTCGTCGGCGCCCGCGCCGAGCACCACGTGCACCGGTGCGCAGCCACCGGCGCGCAGCAGCCGAACTCCGCGCCGGACCAGCGGCTCGCCGGCCAGCTCGACCAGCGCCTTGGGCCGGCCGTACCGCCGCCCGGCACCGGCCGCCAGCAGCAGTCCCGCGGTCATCGGCACGTCCGTCATCCGGCCCACCTCCCGTTGCCGGTTCGACCGGCACTAGTGGTTGATCCCCTCGACTTCCTGCAAACCGCGGCATCCGAGCGGCTCGGACACCCCGACTTGCGGGAAACCGAGTCGATCGCCCGGGCGCATGAGGGGTGTTGTGGTATTCGCCCACTTATGTGCCGGTAACGCTAGTCTGGGCCGGTGCGGGGCGGGCCGGAGCGCGAGACAACCACCGACGAGCGGCACTCGTCGCGGGTGGTTTTCGACGTCAACGACGCGCGGCGGGAGCTGACCCTGGACAACCGCACCACGCTGCTGGACGCGCTGCGCGAGCGGCTCGGGCTCATCGGGGCCAAGAAGGGGTGCGACCACGGTCAGTGCGGCTCCTGCACCGTCCTGCTGGACGGCCGCCGGGTGAAGAGCTGCCTGGTCCTCGCGGTCACCCTGGACGGTTGCTCCGTGCTCACGGTGGAGGGGCTGGCCGGTCCGGACGAACTCTCCCCGATGCAGGCCGCGTTCGTCGCGCACGACGCCTTCCAGTGCGGCTACTGCACCCCCGGGCAGCTCTGCTCCGCCCGCGGCATGCTCGACGAGGTGGCCCGGGGTTGGCCCAGCGCGGTCACCGCCGACCTCACCGCGCCGGCCGAGCTGACCGACGCGGAGATCCGCGAGCGGATGGCCGGCAACCTGTGCCGCTGTGCCGCGTACCCGCACATCGTCGCGGCCGTACGCGAGACGGCGGCGACGACGTGAGGGCGTTCCGCTACCACCGGCCGGCCGACGTCGCCGAGGCGGTCGGGGTGCTGGCCGCCGAGCCGCAGGCGGCGTACCTGGCTGGCGGTACCAACCTGGTCGACCTGATGAAGCTCGGCGTGCAGCGGCCCGACCTGCTGGTGGACGTGAACCGGCTGCCGCTGGACGCCGTCGAGGAGCTGTCCGATGGCGGGCTGCGGATCGGCGCGACGGTACGCAACAGCGACCTCGCCGCGCACCCGGTCGTCCGCCGGGACTATCCCGTGCTGGCCCGCGCTCTGCTCGCCGCCGCCTCCGGGCAGCTGCGCAACGTGGCCACTACCGGCGGCAACCTGTTGCAGCGCACCCGGTGCGTCTACTTCCAGGACACCGGCAAGGCGTGCAACAAGCGCGAGCCGGGCAGTGGCTGCGCCGCTCGCCACGGCCAGAACCGGGACCTGGCCGTGCTCGACTGGTCGGATCTCTGCGTGGCCACCAACCCGTCGGATCTGGCGGTGGCGCTGGCCGCGCTCGACGCGGTGGTGGAGGTGCACGAGGCCGACGGCCCGCGCGACGTCCCGCTCGCCGCGCTGCACCGCTCGCCCGGCCAGCACCCGGAACGGGAGACCACCCTGGCCCGGGGGGCGCTGATCACCGCCGTCCGGTTGCCGGCGCTGCCGGCCGCGCGTCGCTCGGCGTACCTCAAGGTGCGCGACCGGGCCTCGTTCGCCTTCGCCGTCGGCTCGGTGGCGGCGGTGCTGGACCTCGACGGCGACGTGGTCCGCGACGTCCGGTTGGCGTACGGGGCGGTGGCGCACCGACCGTGGCGGGCCTACCGGGCCGAGGAGGAGCTGCGCGGCCGGCCGTTCACCCCGAAGCTGGCGGCGCGGGCCGCCGACGCCGAGCTGAGCGAGGCGCGCCCGTTGCGGCACAACGGCTTCAAGCTGCCGCTGACCCGGGCGATCACGGTGCGCGTGTTGACCGAGCTGGCCGAGGGGACGCGAGCGCCATGAGCACCGGCGCGGTGGGCCGGGCGTACCCCCGGCTGGAGGGTCCGGAGAAGGTCACCGGCGCGGCGCGGTACGCGGTCGAGTACCCGGTGGACGACGTGACCTACGGCTGGGCGGTGCCGGCGGCGGTGGTCCGTGGCCGGATCACCCGGGTGGACGCGGCTCCGGCCCTCGCGCTGCCGGGCGTGCTGGCCGTGCTGCACCATGGCAACGCGCCCCGGCTCGCGCCCGGCCCCGAGCCGGACCTGTGGCTGTTGCAGGAGCCCGCGGTGCGCTACCGCGGGCAGTTGATCGCGGTGGTGGTGGCGACCAGCCTGGAGGCGGCCCGCGAAGGCGCCCGGCTGGTCCGGATCGACTACGACGCCGGCCCGCACAGCACCGTGCTGACCGCCGACCATCCCGGGCTGTACCGGCCGGACCAGGTCAACCCCAGCTATCCCGCGGACACCGCCGAGGGCGACTTCGACGCCGGGTACGCGGCCTCGCCGGTACGGGTGGACGTCACCTACCGGACGCCGGCGTACCACAACAACCCGATGGAGCCGCACGCCACCACGGCACAGTGGCGTGACGGACGGCTGCTGGTGCACGACTCCAACCAGGGCGCCGCGCCGGTGCAGGCCGCCCTCGCCGAGCTGTTCGAGCTGCCCCGGGAGGCGGTCCGGGTGATCGCCGAGCATGTGGGCGGCGGTTTCGGCGGCAAGGGGTACGCCAAGGCCGCGGTGGTGCTGGCCGCCCTCGCGGCCCGGCAGGTGCAGCGGCCGGTGCGGCTCGCGCTGACCCGCCAGCAGCTCTTCGGCCCGGTCGGCTACCGCACGCCCACCATCCAGCGGGTGCGCCTCGCCGCCGACACCGACGGGCGGCTCACCGCGATCTGCCACGACGCGATCAGCCAGACCTCGACCATGCGGGAGTTCGCCGAGCAGACCGCCGTCTACACCCGCAGCATGTACGCGGCGCCGCACCGCCGCACGACGCACCGGCTGGTCCGCCTCGACGTGCCGACGCCGTTCTGGATGCGGGCGCCGGGCGAGTGCCCCGGCGCGTACGCCCTGGAGTCGGCGATGGACGAGCTGGCCATCGCCGCCGGCGTCGACCCGGTGGAGCTGCGCGTCCGCAACGACCCCGCGGTCGACCCCGAGCAGAGGCAGCCGTTCAGCAGCCGCAACCTGGTGGCGTGCCTGCGCGAGGGGGCCCGGCGGTTCGGCTGGACCGACCGGGACCCGACGCCGCGCTCCCGGCACGAGGGGCGCTGGCTGATCGGCACCGGCGTGGCCGGGTCGAGTTACCCGGTCCGGGCCCGGGCCGCCGCGGCGACGGCCACCGCCCGGCGCGACGGTGGCTTCCTGGTACGGATCGACGCGACCGACATCGGCACCGGCGCCCGGACGGCGCTGTGGCAGGTGGCGGCGGACGCGCTGGAGGTGCCGCCGGAGCGGGTGGAGCTGCGGCTCGGCGACAGCGACCTCCCGCCAGCCGGGGTGGCCGGCGGCTCGATGGGTACCGCCTCGTGGAGCTGGGCGGTGATCCGGGCCTGCGAGGCGCTGCGCCGCAAGCTGCGGGACGCCCCCGGCGCGGCCGACGAGGAAGTGACCGCCGAGGTGAGCACCGCCGACGAGGTCCGCGCGCAGCGCACGCTGCCCCGGTACGCGTACGGGGCGCAGTTCGCCGAGGTCCGGGTGGACGCGGACACCGGCGAGGTGCGGGTGAGCCGGCTGCTCGGGGTGTTCGCCGCCGGGCGGGTGGTCAACCCGACGACCGCGCGCAGCCAGCTCATCGGCGGCATGACGATGGGGCTGTCGATGGCGCTGCACGAGGAGGGCGTGCTCGACGAGCGCTACGGCGACTGGGTCAACCACGACCTGGCCACGTACCACATCACCGGCTGCGCGGACGTGGAGCGGATCGAGGCGTACTGGGTGGACGAGTCCGACGCCGAGCTGAACCCGGCCGGGGTGAAGGGCATCGGCGAGATCGGCATCGTCGGCACCGCGGCGGCGATCGCCAACGCGGTGCACCACGCCACCGGCGTCCGCGTACGGGACCTGCCGATCCGGCTGGACAAGCTGATCGCACTATCACCCTTGGCTTAAATAAGCGGCTGGTGATATAAAGGGTGCCGTGCACGCCTTCGACGTGCTGGGCGATCCCGTCCGGCGCCGCATCCTGGAGCTGCTCGCCGACGGCGAGCAGACCGCCGGCGCGGTCAGCGCGGTGATCCGCGACGAGTTCGGCATCTCCCAGCCCGCCGTGTCACAGCACCTCAAGGTGTTGCGCGACAACGGCTTCGCCACCGTCCGGCCCGAGGGCGCCCGGCGGCTGTACGCGGTTGACCCGCGCCCGCTGCGCGAGGTCGACGGCTGGCTGGAGCACTTCCGCCGCTTCTGGACCCCACCCCTGGCGGCACTCGCCACCGAGCTGGCCCGGGGCCGACGCGAACGTCGGCTGCGCGGGCCCACCGACCCGACCGAGGAGACCAACACATGACGATCGACGCGACCGAGCAGATCAACGCCGTCCGCCGCCAGGTCGGCAGCCGCACCCTGGAGGCCGGCGAGGCCCGGGTGACCACGATCAGCCAGACCTACCACGCCACCGTCGAGGACCTCTGGGACGCGTGCACCAACGCCGAGCGGATCCCCCGCTGGTTCCTGCCGGTCTCCGGCGACCTGCGGCTGCACGGCCGCTACCAGCTCCAGGGCAACGCCAGTGGCACCATCGAGAGCTGCGACCCGCCGCACCGCTTCACCGCCACCTGGGAGTACGGCGACGAGGTGAGCTGGATCGAGGTGCGGCTCACCCCCGTCGACGACGACCGGACCCGCTTCGAGCTGGACCACATCGCGCACGTCGACCAGGACCGGTGGGCCCAGTTCGGGCCGGGCGCGGTCGGTGTCGGCTGGGACCTGGGCCTGCTCGGGCTCGCCTCGTACCTGTCCGGTGACGGCAGCGGGGTGCTCCCGGAGGAGAGCGAGGCGTGGTTGGCCACCGAGGAGGGGCGGCGGTTCATGGCGCTGGCCAGCGAGCGATGGGGCGAGGCGAGCATCGCCGCCGGCACCGACGCCGACGAGGCGCGGGCCGCCGCGGCGGGCACCACCGCCTTCTACACCGGCGCCCCGGCCGCCTGAGCGCGAGCGGCCACCCCGGGGGCGCGGACCGACAGCGGGCCGCGCGGTCACGCCGAGGTCCGCCTCCCGCACCGACCCCGCGACCCGACATCGCGGGGTCGGCCGGGCCGGTCCGGGTAACGTGCAGCGGCATGACCGCCACGTCGTACTCCCACTGCTCCTACTGCGGGGCCTCCTACCCGGCGGGCACCGGCTGGCCGCGCGTCTGCGCGGCCTGCGGCGAAACGGTCTGGCGCAACCCGCTGCCGGTCGCCGTGGCGGTGCTGCCGGTCCGCACGGCGACCGGCCTGGGCGTGGTGGTGGTCCGCCGCGACATCGAGCCGGCGCGCGGGCTGCTCGCGCTGCCCGGCGGCTTCGTGGAGTACGGCGAGGAGTGGTCCACCGCCCTGGTCCGCGAACTGCGTGAGGAGACCGGGCTGCTCGCCTCGGCCGAGGACGCCCGGCTGTTCGCGGTGCACAGCGCCCCGGCCGGCAACACGATGATGGTCTTCGGCGTGCTGCCCGAGCGGCGGGCCGAGGAACTGCCACCGTCGGCGCCGACCGAGGAGGCGACCGAGTGGCTGGTGCTCACCGAGCCGACCACGCTGGCGTTCTCCACCCACACCCGGGTGCTCGCCGACTTCCTGACCGGCGCCCAGCGACCGGAGTGACCGGCGCGCTCAGCCGCTGAGGTAGCCGGCGGGTACCGCGTCGACCAGCCAGACCCCGTTGGCGCTGCGGTAGAAGAGGTGACCGTCGCGGGCCATCGCCGCCGCGTGCACGGTGAACACCACGACAGCCGCACCGCGACGGGCACCGACCCGCCGCGCGGTGGCCACGTCCGGGGAGAGGTGCACGTGGTGCCGGCCCCCGCGGTGCAGGCCGGTGACCCGGATCGACTCCGCCGCCTCGGCGCCGGTGCCGTGGTATAGCACCGGCGGTGGCGACGACGGGGCCAGGCCGAGGTCGACCGGGATCGAGTGGCCCTGGCTGGCGCGGATCCGCTCCGCGCCGTCGGGGCCGCGTTCGACGGCGAACCGCTGCTTGTCGTTGCCCGCCACCACGGCGTCGAGATTGGCGCGGCCGATCCGCAGGGCGGCGAGGAACACCTCGACCGGCACCCAGCCCGCCCGGTCCGGCGTCAGACCGAACCGCTCCGGCTGGTGCCGCAGGGCCAGCGACATCCGCTTGCTCAACCGGACCAGATCCGAACGGTTCACGGGGTGGGCGCCGTACTGACGGAGAGCGGCAGCAGCACCTGGAACGTGGTGTCGCCGGGCGCGGTCCGCACCCGGATGTCGCCGTGGTGCTTGTGCGCCACGATCCGGTACGAGATGTCCAGCCCCAGCCCCGTACCCGCGCCGACCGGCTTGGTGGTGAAGAACGGCTCGAAGATGCGCGGACGCACCTCCGGCGGGATGCCCGGCCCGGTGTCGGCGACCTCCACGGCCAGCAGGTCGCCGGAGCGGCCGGTGCGCACGGTCAGCACGCCCTGCTCCCCCATCGCGCCCAGCGCGTTGTCGATCAGGTTCGTCCACACCTGGTTCAGTTCGGCGGCGTACGCCGGGATGGCCGGCAGGCTCCGGTCGTACTCGCGGACCAGCTTGACCCCGGCGGGGATCTTCGCCTTGAACATCACCAGCGTGGCGTCGAGCAGCTCGTGCACGTCCACCACCTGATGTGGGGCGCGGTCCAGCTGCGAGTACTGCTTGGCCGCGCCGACCAGGCCCGAGATGCGGGTGACCGCGTCGCCGATCTCGCGCATCAGCAACTCGGTGTCGACGGTGTAGGTCAGCCAGCGCACCGCCGCCTCCAGGTCCACCGGGCCGACCGCCTCCCGCACCCGGGCCAGCCAGGCCGCGTCGAGCCCGCCGCCGACGAGGATGGGGGCCAGGTCCCACGCGCCGGTGACGCCGTGCTCCTCCAGCCAGTCGGTGAGAGTGTCCTCGGCATCGGCGGTGGCCATCGGCGTGAGCTTCGGCGCGGCGGCGACCCGGACCACCGCCTCCTCCTGCAACTCGACCAGCCCGTGCAGCGCCCGGCCGTCCAGCCGACCGTCGGCGATCATCGCGAGCTTCTGCCGCATGCCGGCGACCCGGTCGCGCAGCACCGAGGTGGCCCGCACCGCCGCCGCGGCCGGGTTGTTCAGCTCGTGGGTCAGGCCCGCCGACAGCGAGCCGAGGGCCAGCAGCCGCTCCCGTTCACCGACGATGGTCTGGCTGTTGCGCATGCCGATGACCAGGCCCTCCAACAGGTGCATGGCCATCGGGAACCAGGACCGGACGGCGTGCGCGAAGCTCTCCGCCGGCAGCACGAAGAACTCCGCGTCGCTCACCGCCCGCAGTGTGTTGCGATAGGTCTCCCCCACCCGGTCGTCCAGGTACGCCTGCGTGGCCCCGCCGTACACCCCACGCTGGTCGGTCCGGCTGATCTCGATGTCGTCGCCGCGTACCTGTCGGCTCAGCGCCACCGCGCCGCTGAGCAGCACGAAGAAGCAGGTCGCGTCCTCACCCTCGGCGTACACGACGGTGCCGCCGGCGCGCTGCTCGACCCGGCCGTGCTCGGCCAGCCAGTCGAGCTGCCCGTCGTCGAGGGCCTCGAACAGGAACAGGGTACGCAGCTGCGCCGGCGTCAGCCGGTCCGCCCCGATACTCATTGGGCCTCCAGGTAGCGGTGCACGAGCGACACGGCCATGGCGCCCTCGCCCACCGCGGACGCGACCCGTTTCACCGACTCGGCCCGCACGTCACCGGCGGCGAACACGCCGGGCAGGCTGGTCTCCAGGTGGTACGGGTCGCGTGACAGCGCCCAGCCGGCGGGGCGCTGGCCCCCGGTGAGCAGGTCCGGGCCGGTGACGATGAAACCCCGCGCATCGCGGACCAGCACCCCGTCCAGCCAGTCGGTGCGGGGTTCGGCGCCGATGAAGATGAACAGCCAGGACGTGTCGACCGTGCGGGCCTGCCCGGTGCGGGTGTCGCAGAGCGTGAGCCGCTGCAGGTGGCCCTCGCCGGCGCCGCCGACCACCGTGGTGTGCGGGTGCACGGTGACCCGGTCGATCTGGTCCAACTGGTCGATCAGGTACCGCGACATCGACGCGGTGAGGTCCGCGCCCCGGATCAGCAGGTGCACCCGGGCCGCGTACCGGGCGAAGTGCACCGCGGCCTGGCCGGCGGAGTTGGCCCCGCCGACGATGTAGACGTCCTGGTCGACGCAGCTCGGCGCCTCGGTGGCCGTGGAGCCGTAGAACACCCCCCGGCCGGTGAACTCGGCCAGCCCGGGGGCGTCGAGCACCCGGTAGGACACCCCGGTGGCCAGCACCACGGTGTGCGCGGCGATCTCGGTGCCGTCGCCGAAGCGCAGCAGCCGGGCGGTGCCGGCCTCGGTCAGGCCGACCACCTCCCGGGCGCTCAGCAACTCGGCGCCGAACTTCACCGCCTGCCGGCGGGCCCGGTCGGTGAGCTGCGCGCCGGAGACACCGTCGGGAAAGCCGAGGTAGTTCTCGATGCGGCTGCTCTGCCCGGCCTGCCCGCCGGTGGCCCGGCGCTCGACCAGCACGGTACGCAGACCCTCCGACGCGCCGTACACCGCCGAGCCCAGCCCGGCCGGGCCACCGCCGACCACGATCAGGTCGTAGAAGTCGGTGGCCGGCACCACGGTGAGCCCGGCCAGGCCGGCCAGCTCGGCCTCGCTCGGCGCGGTCAGCGCCTTGCCGTCGGCGGTCACCACCAGCGGCACGTCCGCCTCCGTCGCGCCGGCGGCGTCCAGCAGCCGGGCGCCCTCCGGGTCGTCGGTGAGCAGCCAGCGGTACGGCACGAGGTTGCGGGCCAGGAAGTCACGGACCTTGAACGACGGCGCCGACCAGCGGTGCCCGACCACCCGGATCTCGGGGGTGGCCGCGTCCGGGGTGGTCGCCCACGCCTCCAGCAGGCCGTCGAGCACCGGGTACAGCTTCTCCTCCGGCGGGTGCCACGGCTTGAGCAGGTAGTGGTCCAGGTCCACCACATTGATCGCCTCGATGGCGGCGTCGGTGTCGGCGTACGCGGTGAGCAGCACCCGACGGGCGACCGGAAAGATGTCCATCGCCGCCTCGAGGAACTCGACGCCGGTCATCTCCGGCATCCGGTGGTCGGCCAGCAACAGCGCCACCTGCTCGCCGCGCAGCTTGACCTCCCGCAGCGCGTCGAGGGCCTCCGGCCCCGAGGCGGCCCGCACCACCCGGTACCGGTCGCCGTAGCGACGACGGATGTCGCGGGCCACCGCCCGGGACACCGCCGGATCGTCGTCGACGGTCAGGATCACCGGGTTCGCCATGGCGCCCATGTAACCACCCGGGCAGGCACGACCGCACCACGCCCGGCGTGCGGACGCGTTCCCCGCCGCGCACGGTTGGCCGGGTCCGGGACGGGTAAGCCGGGTGGCCGTACCCGACCCGGGCGGCTGCCGCGAACACCTCGGGGGGGGCCCATGTCGGACGCGCCGGCGAGCGGACCGGCCACCTCGGGCGACGTCGTGGAGCTGCGGGTGCACGGCGTCTCCGGCGCGGGGGCCGACCAGGTGTTGGACCGGCCACACGTGCACCAGGTCGCCGGGGACCGCAACGGCGGCTTCTTCCGCCCGCGTGACATCTACCCAGGCTCCGGCGGCGCGGGCGGCGTGACGTTGGAGGCGTACCGCTGGAGCGACCTGCCGTCCGGCACGGCCGTGCGGACGCTGTCGCTGGTGTTCCTGCTGCCCTTCATGCTCTGCAACGTGGCGCTCTGGATGAAACCGGCGAGCAGCCCCGCCTCGAAGCACGGCATCGTCGCGCTGTGCCGGGTGCTCGCGCTCACCCTCACCATGCTCTACGTGCTCACCATCGTCGGTGTGGCGCTGGACCTGATCGCGTGGCGCTGCATGGGCAACCCGTCCTGCCTGGACGAGCGGAGCTGGCTGTCCTGGCTCGGCGGGCGCTCGCCCGGCCTGCGTCTGGGCGTGCTGTCGCTGGTGCCGGTCGCCGCCATCGGGATCGTCTGGTGGTTGGGGGCCCGCCCGGGGCGCACGTTCGAGGCGTTCCGGCCACCGACGGAGGCGAACTCCGAGCACCGGCTCAGCGCGGTCGGCCAGTGGGACGCCGCGCCGCTGGTGGGCCGGCTGCGCTCGGTGCACGTCGCGGCGGCGTTCGCCACCCTGGACGGCAGCCTGCTGGCCGCCCGAGCCAGCCAGGGCGCCTCCCCAACGATGGTGGTGCTGCTGGTGGCCACCGGGGCGGTGCTGCTCACCTGCCTGCTCCTGCTCACCACGGTTCAGACCATCGACCGGCCCGGCCGGGGAACGTCGGTGGACGCGCTCACCCGGGGGCTGCGCACGCTCGCCTGCGGCCTGACCATCCTCGTGGTGGTGCACACCATCGGAAGTCCGATGCCGTGGCCGCAGGACGGCATGCTGCCGGGGTACGGCGCGACCGTGGCGTGGTTGTTCGTCAGCCAGACCGCCCTGCTGGTCGTCCTCGCCGCGCTGGTGATCTGGCGGCGGGGCGGGCCGCCGGGAGCCTCGCCGCTGCGCGCGCTGGGCGCGCCGGTCTACGTCACGGCGGGCGCCGGTCTCGGCGTGGCGTTCTCCGCCGAACTCGTCTACCGGGTGGCGGACCTGCTGGACCGCGGCGGGACGACCGCCGACCGGCTGGCCACCAGCCCACCGCTGGCGTTCAAGTGGGCGATCTTCGGGTTCTTCCTCGCGGTGCTGACCGCGGTGCTGGTCGCCGCCCTGGTCACGGTGCTGACCCGGCGCCGACGACAGCGGGCCGCCGCGGCCATCGTGGCTGCCGACTTCCCGCACGCGCCGCCGGAGGCGGCGGAGCGGCTGCGTCAGGTTGAGAAGACGGTGGCCCGGGCCCAGTTCACAGAGCGGCTGCCGCCGCTCACCGTGGTCTACGCCGGACTGGCCGCGGTCGGCCTGGCGACCAGCGTGCTCGGCCTGCTCCAGCTCTATCCCGGCGACGTGATCCAGCGCTACGTCGGGGTGCCCGCCGACATGGTCAACTTCTTCATCGGGATGGGCAGCTACGCGATCGCCGGGGTGGTGCTCGGGCTGGTGATCGGCGGCATCTTCGCGTACCGGACGGCGGGGTTCCGCCGGTACGTGGGTGTGCTGTGGGACCTCGGCACCTTCTGGCCCCGGGCCGCGCACCCCTTCGCCCCGCCCTGCTACGCCGAGCGTGCCGTACCGGAGCTGAGCCGGCGGATCACCTACCTGGTCGAACAGGGCAACGGGGTGCTGCTCAGCGGGCACAGCCATGGCTCGGTGCTGCTCGCCGCCACGGTGCTGCAGCTACCGCCCCGGGTCACCGACCGGATCGCCCTGCTGACCTACGGGTCGCCGTTGCAGCGGCTGTACGCGCAGTTGTTTCCCGCGTTCGTCGACGACGAGGTGCTGTGCGAGATCGGCGAGCGGGTCGGTTGGCGCTGGCTGAACCTGTGGCGGGACACCGACCCGATCGGCGGCTGGATCTTCGCCGCGCACCGGCCGGGCGAGCCGGAGACCCTGACCGGACCGGCCGCGGCCGTGGACCGGCGGTTGACCGACCCTGCGGACGTGGTGGTGCCGCCCAGCGACAGCGTGCCGCCGCCGATCCTGGGGCACTGGCCGTGCGAGTCGCAGGGGGCATTCTCGGCGGCAGTGGTGGACCTGGCCGGGCGGTTGGGCGCCGACCGCCGGGCCGGGTGACCGCTCGGCGCGGCGCAGCGTAGCCCCTCCGGGTCGACGCGGGCCGCGCTTCGCGGCACCCGCCCCGGGCGGCGGTCCGCCCCGGCACGATGGAGCACGGACAGGAGCGTGCGAGCAGATCGGAGTGGTCCGTGGACGGACTCATCACCGTACGCAGCAGCCGAGACGTCGACTCGACCATGGCCGCGATCCGGACCCAGGCGGAGGGGCATGGCGCCATGGTGATCGCCGTGGTGGACCACGCCGCCGCCGCCCGCAAGGCCGGACAGGACCTGCCGGCCACCCAGGTGATCATCTTTGGCAATCCGGCGGCCGGCACGCCGCTGATGCAGGCCACTCCGGAGATCGCCATCGACCTGCCGCTGCGGATCATGGTGCGGGCCGAGGGTGACGGCTCGGTGGTCACCTGGCAGGACCCGGCGTACGTGGCCGACCGGTACGGTTTGGCGGCCGACCACCTGAAGCCGCTGCAGGCGCCGGCGGCGATCGTCGACGCCGCGCTCGGCTGACTTTCCGAGCGGGCGGGTGGCGTCAGGCCCGCGGGTCGGCCGCGAGGGCGGCGATGTCGTCGGCCGGGTCGGCGGTGGCCAGTGCGGCGCGGGCCGCCCGGACCAGGGGGACGGACGCGGCGTCCACCTCACCGAGGAGCAGGTCGAGATCCTTGTCCGCCAGCGCCACCGGGAAGGCGGCGCCGCCGGCGGTGGCTCGGCCGACCGCCGCACCCAGCGGGCTGTCGCCCAGCAGCTCGATCGCCGTCTCCCGGTCGACACCGACCGCGCGAGCCACCGCGAGCGCGTCGGCGACCCCGGTCACGGCGACCAGCAGCGCGGCGTTGAGGACCAGCTTCGCCGCTGCGCCGCTGCCGGTGGGTCCGCAGTGGCGGACCACGCCGAGCGCGCGCAGCACCGGTTCCACCCGGGCGACCGTCGCGCTCTCCCCACCGGCGAGCACCCGCAGCGTGCCGGCAGCCGCGGCGTCGACGCTGCCCGCCACCGGCGCGTCGACCAGGGCGAGCCCGGCGGGCAGCCGGCAGACGAGTTCCCCCACCGCTCGCGGCCCGATGGTGGACATCTCGACCAGCGTGGCGCCCGGGGCCAGGGCCGCCGCCGCGCCGTCCGGGCCGAAGAGCACGGAGCCCACGGCGTCGGCGGCGGTCAGCATGGTCAGGGCGACCTCGACGCCCCGCACGGCATCCGCCGGCGTGGCGGCCACCCGGGCGCCGGCCGCGCGGGCCGGTTCGGTGCGGGAGGCTGTGCGGTTCCAGACGGTGACCTGGTGACCGGCCGCGAGCAGTCGCTGGGCGATCGCGGTGCCCATCCGGCCCTGGCCGAGTACGGCGATCTCTGTCATGTCGGCAACCGTAGGCGTCCGCCGGGCGGTCCGCCCGCCGAACCCCGGTGACCACCCCACCGGCGGCCGGATATCGTCGCCGGGTGACTCCGTCCAGGCAGCCCGAACGCCGGCTGATCGCCTCGAACAAGAAGGCCCGGCACGACTACACCGTGCTGCGCACCTACGAGGCGGGCATCGTGCTGGCCGGCACCGAGGTGAAGTCGCTGCGGGAGGGCCGGGCCTCACTGGTGGACGCGTTCGCCCAGGAGAGCGACGGCGAGATCATGCTGTACGGCCTGCACATCGCGGAGTACGGCTTCGGCAGCTGGACCAACCACGCGCCCCGCCGCACCCGCAAGCTGCTGCTGCACCGGGTCGAGATCGACCGCATCCTGGACAAGCTCCGCGAGGGCGGAGTGACCCTGGTGCCGCTGTCGATGTACTTCGACAACGGGTGGGCCAAGGTCGAGCTGGCCCTGGCCAAGGGCAAGCGCTCCTACGACAAGCGACAGACGCTGGCCGAGCGGGACGCCAACCGGGAGATCGCCCGGGAGCTGGGCCGGCACCTCAAGGGCCACCCCCGCCGGGCCTAGCCGGCCCCTTCGTGTCGACGAGCGGCCAACTGCTCAACCAGTCGCCCGAGCTGCGCAACTGCTGAGCACGCCGCGGACCCGCCGGTACGCCGGCGGGTCCACGGCGCGGCGTCAGAAGGCGATCCGGACCTTGACCGCGCTCCGGTCGTCCATCGCCCGGTAGCCGTCCGGCACCTCGTCCAGGGAGACGGAACGGTCGAAGACCGGGGACGGGTCGATCCGACCGGCCAGCACGTCGCCGAGCAGTTCCGGCAGGTACGCGCGCGCCGGGGCCACGCCACCGCCGACGCGGACGTTGCGGTTGAACATCTGCCGGATGTCCACCCCGGCGCTGCCGCCGTGCGGCACGCCGACGTAACCGACCGCGCCGCCGTCACGGGCGATGGAGATCGCGGTACGCATCGACTCCTCGGTGCCCACCGCCTCCAGCACCGCGTGCGCGCCCTGCCCCTTGGTCAGCTCCCGCACCGCGGCGATCGCCGCGTCACCCCGCTCGGACACCACGTCGGTCGCCCCGAAGGTGCGGGCGATGTCGGTGCGGGCGGTGTGCCGGCCCAGCGCGATGATCTGCTCGGCGCCGAGGCGGCGGGCGGCGAGCACTCCGCACAGGCCCACCGCGCCGTCGCCGACCACCGCGACGGTGGCGCCCGGACGGACCCCGGCGGCCAGGGCGGCGTGGTGTCCGGTGGCCAGCACGTCGGAGAGCGCCAGCAGTGCGGTCAGCAGCCGGTCGTCCCCGGCGGCCTCGGCCGGCAGTGCGACCAGCGTGCCGTCGGCGTACGGCACGCGCACCGCCTCGCCCTGGCCGCCGTCGGAGCCCGGCTCGCCCCAGAACCCACCCTGCGGGCAGGAGGTGTGCAGGCCCTCGCGGCAGAAGTCGCAGGTGCCGTCGGACCAGACGAACGGTGCCACCACCAGGTCGCCACGGCGGACCGAGGTCACCTCGGCGCCGATCTCCTCCACCACGCCGAGGAACTCGTGACCGATGCGCTGGCCGGGCTGCCGCGCGGCCACGCCCCGGTAGGCCCACAGGTCGCTGCCGCAGATGCAGGCGAGCACCACCCGCACGACGGCGTCGGTGGGGTGACGGACGGTCGCGTCGGGCACCTGCTCGACGCGGATGTCGTTCGGCCCGTGGATGACGGTGGCGCGCATGGGGGTCCTCACTGCTGGCGGGGGTGGGTGTGCCGGCGGAGCGGGTCCGCCGCAGGAAGGCTAGCGCCGCCGACGGTCGCCGGCTTTCGTCGTGGGCGGTCGTGGTGGCCCGGCTCACCCGCCGGCTGCTGGTCGTCGGGCGGTGGCCGTCGCAGCGAACCGCACCTGCGGCGCCGCTGCCCGGCTCGGCATCGCAGCAGCATGGTTGGCCGGCCTTCTGCCCTGGCAGATGCCGACGCTAGGGTGGACCGGTGACGAGCTTCCGGATCGGCGAGGCGGCCACCCTGCTCGGGGTGAGCGCCGACACGGTTCGCCGCTGGGTGGACGCCGGACGGCTGGCGGCCGGCCGCGACGAGCACGGCCACCGGGTGATCGACGGCGTCGACCTGGCCGGGTTCGCGCGGGCCCAGGCGGCGGACCCGGACGCGGGCGCCGAGTTCTCCTCGGCCCGCAACCGGCTGCGCGGCATCGTCGTGGACGTCCGCAAGGACACGGTGATGGCGCAGGTCGACATCCAGGCGGGGCCGTTCCGGGTCGTGTCGCTGATGAGCCGCGAGGCCGTCGACGAGCTGGATCTGCGCGTGGGATCGGTGGCCGTCGCGGTGATCAAATCGACCACGGTGGTGGTGGAGCGGGCCGCGCCCGCGCGGGGAAGGGCCGGCGGATGAGCGGGCGAGGGACACGCGCGGCGCTGGCCGCCGTGCTGACGCTGGCCGGGCTGGCGGTGGCCGGCTGCGGTGCGGACGGCGGGTCGCCAGCCGACGGCGGCGCGGGCGGCCTGGTCACCGGCACCGTGACGGTGTTCGCCGCCGCGTCGCTCACCGAGTCGTTCACCAGGATCGGCAGGGACTTCGAGGCCGCGAACCCGGGCAGCACGGTCACCCTCAACCTCGCCGGCAGCTCCGCCCTGGCCAACCAGATCAACCAGGGTGCGCCGGCGGACGTCTTCGCCTCCGCCGCCCCCCGCAACATGACCTCGGTGATCGGGGCCGGCAACGCCGATGGCACGCCGAGCGTCTTCGCCCGCAACCAGTTGGTCATCGCGGTACCGAGGGGCAACCCGCAGGGCGTGGTCGGGTTGGCCGACCTCACCCGACCGGGGGTGAAGGTGGCGCTCTGCGCCGACCAGGTGCCCTGCGGCGCGGCGGCGCGGGCCGCCCTGACCGCGGCCGGGGTCGCGCTGACCCCGGTCACCCTGGAGCAGGACGTCAAGGGCGCGCTGGCAAAGGTGAAGCTCGGCGAGGTCGACGCGGCCCTGGTCTACCGCAGCGACGCGCGGGCCGCGAGCGCCGACGTGAGCGGCGTCGAGTTCCCCGAGTCGGCGCGGGCGATCAACGACTACCCGATCGTGGCGTTGCGGGACGCGCCCAACCCGACGGGTGCGCGGGCGTTCGTCGCGTACGTCAGCTCGGCGCCCGGTCAGGCGGTGCTGGCCGACGCGGGGTTCCAGGCCCCGTGAGTGCCGCCCTCGACGCCGCCCCCGCCGTACGGCGCCCGGGCCGGCGCGGTCGCGGTCGGGTGCCGCTCGCGCTGCTGCTCCCGGCCGGGCTGGGGCTGCTCTTCCTCGTCCTGCCGCTGGCCGGGCTGCTGGTCCGGGCGCCCTGGAGCACCCTGCCGCAGCGGCTGACGGCGCCGGGCGCACTCACCGCGCTGCGACTGTCGGTGCAGACCGCGACCCTGGCCACCGTCCTGTGCCTGCTGCTCGGCGTCCCGCTGGCCTGGCTGCTGGCCCGGGTCGAGTTTCCCGGGCGTCGGCTGGTGCGCGCCCTGGTCACGGTGCCGCTGGTGCTGCCGCCGGTGGTCGGCGGGGTCGCCCTGCTGCTGGTCTTCGGCCGCCGCGGTCTGATCGGCGGTTGGCTCGACGCCACCTTCGGCATCACCCTGCCGTTCAGCACGGCGGGGGTCGTGCTGGCCGAGGCGTTCGTCGCGATGCCGTTCCTGGTCATCGCCGTGGAGGGCGCGCTGCGCGCCGCGGACCACCGCTACGAGGAGGCCGCGGCCACGCTGGGCGCCGGCCGGTGGACCACCTTCACCCACGTGACGCTTCCCCTGGTGGCGCCCGGTCTGGCCGCCGGAGCGGTGCTCTGCTGGGCCCGGGCGCTCGGTGAGTTCGGCGCCACCATCACCTTCGCCGGCAACTATCCCGGCCGGACCCAGACCATGCCGCTGGCGGTCTACCTGGCGCTGGAGACCGACCTGGAGTCGGCGATCGTGCTGAGCCTGGTGCTGCTCACCGTCTCGGTGGGCATCCTGGCCGCGTTGCGGGACCGCTGGATGACCGCCCCGTGACTGCGACGCTGCTCGACGCCCGGCTCGTCGTCGACCGGGGCGCCTTCCGGCTCGACGTGCCGCTGCGGGTCGCCCCCGGCGAGGTCGTGGCGCTGCTCGGCCCCAACGGCGCGGGCAAGACCACTGCGCTGCGCGCGCTGGCCGGGCTGCAACCGCTGACCGACGGGCACGTCACCCTCGACGGCGCCGACCTGGACCGGCCGGCGAGCCGCGCCTGGGTGCCCACCGAACGCCGGCCGGTCGGCGTGGTCTTCCAGGACTATCTGCTCTTCCCGCACCTGAGCGCACTGGACAACGTGGCCTTCGGGCCGCGGCGGCACGGCGTCGACCGGCGTGCGGCGCGGTCCACCGCGCTCCAGTGGCTGACCCGCGTCGGCCTGGCCGGGCAGGCGCAGGACCGTCCCCGCCAGCTCTCCGGCGGGCAGGCGCAGCGCGTGGCGCTGGCCCGCGCGCTGGCCGTCGCGCCGGCGCTGCTGCTGCTGGACGAGCCGCTCGCGGCGCTGGACGCGCGTACCCGACTGGACACCCGGGCGGAGCTGCATCGGCACCTGGCCGCGCACCCTGGGGCGACGGTGCTGGTCACCCACGACCCGTTGGACGCGCTGGCGCTCGCCGACCGGCTCGTCATCGTGGAGGGCGGGCGGGTGGTGCAGGAGGGCGACGGCCCGAGCGTCACCGCCCGCCCGCGCACCGACTACGTGGCCCGCCTGGTCGGGTTGAACCTGCACCGGGGTCGGGCCGAGGGGCACCGGGTGCGGGTGGCGCCCGGGCTCACCCTCACCGCCGCCGAGCGCCTCGACGGCGAGGCGTTCGTCGCCTTCCGCCCCGCCGCCGTGGCCCTGCACCTGACCCGGCCGCAGGGCAGCCCGCGCAACGCGTGGGCGGCGACCGTGGCCGGTCTTCAGCGCCACGGCGACAACATCCGCGTGCAGCTCGACGGGCCGATCGGAGCGGCGGCGGACGTCACTCCGGCCGCCGCCGCCCAGTTGCGCCTGGCCCCGGGCCAGCCGGTCTGGGCGGCGGTCAAGGCCACCGAGACGCACGCCTACCCGGCGACGACCTGACTCCACCGCCGCCACGGCCGGCGGGGTCGGGTGGTGTTCAGCCAGTCAGCAGGTCGGTGTGCGCGGCGCGCAACCGGGCCAGCGCCGGGTCGCTTCCCGGCGTGACCCGGCTGTCGAGCTCGGCCCACACCTCGGCCAGTGCCGCCCGGACCGCGCCCAGCTCGGCGGCGTGCCGGCGGCTGCTGCGCCGGTGCTGCTCGTCGAGGCGGCGGGCCCAGCCGGCGGTGACCTCGGCGAGCCGATCGGCGTCGGCGCGGGCCTGGGCGCCGCTGCGCGCGGCGGCGGCGGGCACGATCGCGGCGACCGGACGCGGATCGCCGTCACGGGTGACCACGGTGACGGCGTCGGTCAGCTCCGCCAGCGCGACGAGCTGGGTGAACCGGGTGCGCGCCTCGCGCAGCGGCACGGAGCGCGGCGGGTCGGGATGCGGGGTGAGCGCGGGTACGGCCATGGATGCATGGTGCCGCCCGGGTACGACAGAACCCTCGACAATGGAATCGGGTGGCCCTCGTCGACCCGGGGCGCGATGATGCACGCGGACGCTGGGAGGTGCCCTGTGCTCGTCGACGCCGACCTGGACGTGCGGACGGTCGTGCTCGTCGAGGGGGTGAGTGACCGGGCCGCGGTCGAGGCGCTCGCCGTGCGGCGCGGCCGGGACCTGGCCGCAGAGCGGGTACGGGTGGTGCCGATGGGTGGCGCCACCAACATCGGGCACTTCCTCGACCTGCTCGGCCCGGCCGGGCGGGGGCTGCGGCTGGCGGGTCTCTACGACCACGCCGAGGAGGGCTACATCCGGCGCGCGCTGGCCCGGGCCGGGTTCGGCGCCGACCTGACCCGCGCGGCGATGGCGACCCTGGGTTTCCACGTCTGCGTCGCCGACCTGAAGGACGAGCTGATCCGGGCGGTGGGCGTGGCCGGGGTACGGGAGGTGATCGCCGCCGCGGGCGACCTGCGTGCGTTGCGTGTCTTCCAGCGGCAGCCGGCCCAGCAGGGGCGCGACGAGCGGGCCCAGCTGCGCCGGTTCATGGGCACCCGGTCGGGTCGCAAGAGCGCGTACGCCCGGCTGCTGGTCGACGCGCTGGACCTGGGGCGGGCGCCCCGGTCACTGGACGCCGTGCTCGCACACGTCTGAGCCGGCCCGCCACTCGTCGGCCAGCACCGACCACACCTCGATGTCGACCCGCCCGCGCGGGCCCGGGTAGAGCTGCCGGAGCGTACCGTCGTGGCGCAGCCCGAGCCGGCGGGCCAGCGCGATGCTGCGGGTGTTGTCGGCGTTGGTGCGCCACTCCACGCGGTGGATGCCGCGCTCGTACACCGCCCAGTCCACGATCCGGCGGATCGCCGGTGCGACCAGGCCCCGGCCCTGGGCCGCGGGCTCGACCCAGCAGCCCACCTCGCAGACGCCGAGCGTGGTGTCGAACGCGACGAACATGACCCCGCCGACCAGGGTGCCACGCCACCACAGCCCCCAGATCCCACCGGCGTCGGCGGCCCACCGGTCGGCGTAGCGCTGCAGCACCGCCCGGGCGGAGGCGAGGTCGGCGGCGACGAAGGAGGGCGACACCCAGGGGGCGATGTGCTCGCGGGCCCGGTCCAGGTTGGCGAGGAACTCCTCGGCCCGCCAGGGCTCCAACGGGCGCAGCTCGACCTCGGGGGTCAAAGGCAGGGCGAACACCGGGCCTCCACGGGTGCGGTCGGGACGTCGGCTAGCAGGTTCGCGCAGCTCCGCTGCGCGGTGCCGGCGGGGCGGCCAGGCGGACACCGAGGCGCATTCGGGTGTATACATGCCGCGTATACGCGATGTGTATAGTCCCCCGCATGTCGATTGGACAGACCTTCCTCGGCCTCCTGGAGGCCAATCCCCGGCACGGGTACGACATCAAACGGCTCTACGACGAGCGGTTCGGCCACGCCCGGCCACTGGCGTACGGGCAGGTGTACGCCACCCTCTCCCGGCTGCTGCGCGGTGGCCTGGTCGAGGTGGAGGCGGTCGAGCCCGGTGAGGGCCCGGAGCGCAAGCGGTACGCGATCACCGAGGCCGGCGTCACCGACGTGCAGCGCTGGCTGGCCAGCCCGGAGAAGCCCGAGCCGTACCTGCAGAGCACGCTCTACACCAAGGTGGTGCTGGCGCTGCTGACCGGCCGCAGCGCGGCCGACCTGCTGGACACCCAGCGGGCCGAGCATCTGCGGCTGATGCGCGAGCTGACCAGGCGCAAGACCGACGGCGACCTGGCCGAGCAGTTGATCTGCGACCACGCGCTGTTCCACCTGGAGGCCGACCTGCGCTGGCTGGAGCTGACCGCGGCCCGCCTCGACGAGCTGGCCTCGGTGGTGCGGCGATGACCGGGCAGCCGACCGGCGCCGGCACGCCACTGCTGGCCGCCGAGGACCTGCACCGCTCGTTCGGCCCGACGCGGGCACTGGCCGGCGCCAGCCTGCGGGTCTCGGCGGGCGAGGTGCTGGCGGTGATGGGCTCCTCGGGCTCCGGCAAGTCGACGCTGCTGCACTGTCTGGCCGGGATCACCCGGCCCGACTCGGGGCGGGTGCTGTTCCAGGGCCGCGACCTGGCCGCTCTCTCCGACGGGGAACGCAGCGAACTGCGCCGCTCGGCGTTCGGCTTCGTCTTCCAGTTCGGCCAGTTGGTCCCCGAGTTGACCTGTCTGGAGAACGTCGCGCTGCCGCTGCGGCTGGGCCGCCTCGCCCGCCGGGAGGCGGAACGTCGGGCCACCGAGTGGCTGGAGCGGCTGGAGGTCGCCGACGTGGCCGGCAAGCGGCCCGGCGAGGTCTCCGGCGGGCAGGGCCAGCGGGTCGCGGTGGCTCGCGCCCTGGTCACCCGCCCACAGGTAATCTTCGCCGACGAGCCGACCGGCGCCCTCGACTCGCTCAACGGCGAACGGGTGATGCGGCTGTTCACCGCCGCGGCCCGGGAGAGTGGCGCCGCGGTGCTGCTGGTCACCCACGAGACGCGGGTGGCGGCGTACTCCGATCGGGAGGTGGTGGTGCGCGACGGGCGTACCCGGGACCTGGAGCCGGCCGCGTGACCGGCGTGTCCCGACGGCTGCGTGGCGGCGCGGCGGATCTCACGATGGGTGCCCGACTGGTGGTCACCGGCGGCCGGGACGGGTGGTTGCGGGCGGTGCTCACCGCGCTCGGGGTGGGCATCGGGGTGGCGATGCTGCTGCTGGCCGCGTCCGTGCCCGGCGCCCTGGATGCCCGGCAGGCTCGTGGCGACGCCCGCGACGACCTGCGGATGGGCGACCAGATCCCGGCCGCGGCCAACACGCTGCTGGTCCGTACCGCCGACACCACGTTCCACGAGCAGCCCGTCCGCGGCCGGGTGCTGCAACCCGAGGGCCCGGCCGCCCCGGTGCCACCGGGTCTGGCCGCGCTGCCCCGCCCCGGTGAGGTGGTGGTCTCCCCCGCGCTGCGTGACCTGCTGGACTCCGCCGACGGCCCGCTGTTGCGGCCACGGCTGGGCAACGCCCAGGTGGTCGGCACGATCGCCGAGGACGGCCTGGCCGGGCCCCGCGAGCTGGCCTTCTACCTGGGTGCTGAGACGCTCTCCGTGGACGACGGCGCGAGCCGCCTGGACGCGTTCGGTGGCGGACTGCCCGGCGAGGGCTTCGGCCCGGTCCTGATGCTGCTCGTAGTGATCATCTTCGTGGTCCTGCTGTTGCCGATCGCGGTCTTCCTCGGCGCGGCCGTGCGCTTCGGGGGCGAGCGCCGGGACCGCCGGCTGGCCGCGTTGCGGCTGGTCGGCGCCGACACCGGCATGATCCGCCGGATCGCCGCCGGCGAGGCGGCCGCCGCCGCGCTGCTCGGCGTCGCGGTCGGCGGCGGGTTCTTCCTCCTCGGCCGCCAGCTGGTGCCGCTGGTCACCCTCCTCGATCTCAGCGTGTACGCGGCGGACCTGCGCCCGCCACTGCCGCTGGTCGCGCTCGTCGCGCTGGCCGTGCCGGCGCTCGCGGTCCTGGTCGCCATGGTCGCGCTGCGCGCCGTGGTGGTGGAGCCGCTGGGCGTCACCCGCCGCGCCGTGGCGGTGCGGCCCCGGCTCTGGTGGCGGCTGCTGCTGCCGGCGGTCGGCCTGGTGCTGCTGCTGCCGCTGGGCGCCTCCGGTGCCGCCGACGGGCAACCGGACTACCGGGTGGCCGCCGGGGCGGTGCTGCTGCTCGTCGGCGTGGTCACCGTGCTGCCCTGGCTCACCGATCTGGTGGTACGCCGGCTGCGCGGCGGCCCGGTGCCGGTGCAGCTAGCGGTGCGCCGGCTCCAGCAGAACAGCGCCGGCTCGGCGCGGCTGGTCAGCGGCATCGCCATCGCGGTGGCCGGCACGATCGGGCTGCAGATGCTGTTCGCGGGCGTGGCGGACGAGTTCACCTTCCGCACCGGCCAGGACACCTCCCGGGCGCGGGTACTGGTGCAGTTTCCCGCCGACGCCGACACGCCGGCGGGGCTGGCCCGGTTGGCCGCCGTGCCGGGGGTGACCGGAAGCGTCGACTCCCTGCTGACCGGCGCCACCCTTCCCGGACGCGTCGACTCCTACGCCGTCCTGCGGATCGCCGACTGCGCGGCGCTTGCCGAATTCGCGGACCTGGACCGGTGCGCCGACGGTGACGTCTTCCTGGCCCGCGACCCCAACGGCGCGGAGGCGACCGCGGGCATCCGCTCCGGCGCGCGGCTCACCGTCGGCGAGCGGCACACCTGGCAGGTGCCGGCGGGCCTGCGTACCGTGCCGGCCCGGACCGACCCCTCCGGGGCCTCCAGCGGCGGGCTGCTGGTGACCCCCGGCGCCATCGACACCACCCGGCTCGGGCCGCTGCGCGCGGAGGCGTTCCTGCGGGTCGACCGGCACCGGCCGGGCGTGGAGGACCTGGTCCGCAGCACCGCCGCCGAGGTCGACCTGTTCGCCACGGTGCTCACCCTCGACGGAACCAGGCAGTCCAACAAGTTCGTCAACATCCAGCGCGGGCTCTACCTCGGCGCCGTCGTCACGCTGCTGCTGATCGGCGCCAGCATGCTCGTGGGGATGCTGGAGCAGCTTCGGGAACGGCGCCGCCTGCTGGCCATGCTGGTCGCGGTGGGCACCCGGCGCGGCACCCTGAGCTGGTCGGTGCTCTGGCAGACCGCCGTGCCGGTGGTGATCGGGCTCGCCCTGGCGGTGGTCTTCGGGCTGGGGCTCGGGGTGGCGCTGCTGCGGATGGTCCAGGCCCCGGTGGCGGTGGCCTGGCCGGTGCTGGCGGTCGCCACCGGGCTCGG
Organism: Micromonospora sp. GCM10011542; assembly: GCF_042650685.1. Lineage (NCBI taxonomy): Bacteria > Bacillati > Actinomycetota > Actinomycetes > Micromonosporales > Micromonosporaceae > Micromonospora > Micromonospora sp. GCM10011542. The sequence goes on along the minus strand of NZ_JBHSBO010000050.1, from coordinate 58,016 downwards.
CGCGACGGTGGTGCTGCTGGTAACCGGGCTGAGTCTGCCCGTGCTGTGGCGGCTGACCCGCCCCGACGGGCTGCGCACCGAATGAGCGGCGATCCGGCCGGCGTCGTCGCGCCGGCCGGGTCCCGCCACGGTGAGGCCCGGCGTCGGTTGTCCGGGCCGGGCCGTAAAATGGTGGGCCTGTAGCGCACGCCGACAGGGGGCGTCGCGGGCAAGCGTCAAGCAGCGGCGCGGTTCCCGGGTCCGGTCACGGGCTCCGGTACAGCGGTTCGTGCACGCACGAACCGCCACCACGCGCTGTCCGGCTCCGCCGGAGATTCACCGCGCCATTCGCGAGGACGTCTGACGCCATGCCGCAGCCACCACTGGATCTCACCGACGCGTTCATCCGCCTGGGCAGCATCCGCCACGACGAGAACGACCTGAACACCGTCCTGGCCCGGATCGCCGACATCGCCAAGGAGAGCATCCCGGGCGCCGACGAGGTGTCGGTGACCCTGGTGCACGGCTCGGAGGCGCACACCGCCGCGTACACCGGTGACCTGGCCCTGCGGCTCGACGAATGGCAGTACGAGCAGGGTCGGGGGCCGTGCCTGGACGCCGCGACCACCGGCACCACGATGGTCGTGCCGGACATGGCGACGGAGAGCCGCTGGCCGGAGTGGGCCCGCGCGGCACACGCCGCCGGGGCGGCCGGCTCGATCTCCATCGGGCTGCCGATCCAGGAGGCCGTGGTGGGCGCGCTGAACATCTACCGGACCTCCGACGACGCGTTCGCGGACGTGACGCCGATGGCACAGACCTTCGCCGGCTACGCCGCGATCGCGTTGGCCAACGCCCACCTCTACGAGAGCACCGCCACCCTGGCCGAGCAGATGCGGACCGCGATGGAGAGCCGCGCGGTGATCGAGCAGGCCAAGGGCATCATCATGGGCCAGCGCCGCTGTTCGGCGGAGGAGGCGTTCGGCATCCTGGCCAAGGTCTCGCAGGACTCCAACCGCAAGCTGCGCGACGTGGCCGAGGCGCTGGTACGCCGGGCCACCGGGAGCCTCGGCTGAACCTCCGGCGGCTCAGGGCGCGTTGCCGGCCGCCCGCTCGACCAGGGCGGCGGCGACCTCGCGCAGTTTGCGGTTGGAATCCTGGGAGAGCTTGGAGAGCAGGGCGAACGCCTCCTCGGCGGAGCACCGCCGCTCGCCCATGATGATGCCCTTCGCCTGCTCGATGACCGCGCGGCTCTCCATCGCCGACTGCATCTGCCGGGCCAGGGTGGCGGTGCTCTCGTAGAGGTGGGCGTTGGCCAGCGCCACGGCCGCGTACGCGGAGAAGGTCCGGGCCAGCTCGATCGCCTCGCCGTCGAAGGCGCGCGGCGCGGCGGCGTACACGTTGAGCGTGCCCACCACGGCGTCCTGGATCGGCAGCCCCACCGACAGTGAGCTGAGCACCCCGGCGTCGCGGGCCCGGGCCGCCCAGCGGGGCCAGCGGTCCTCGCTGGCCATGTCCGGGATGCTGAGGGTGTCGCCGCTGGCCGAGGCGTCCAGGCACGGGCCCCGCTCGTGCTCGTACTGCCACTCGTCGAGTTCGCGGGCCAACTCACCGGTGACCGCGACGCTGTACGGTGTGCCACCCCGGACCAGGGTCAGGGAGACCTCCCTACCGCCGGGGATGGCGCGTCGGGCGAGGTGGGCGATGCGGGACAGCACCGCGTCCAGGTCGGTGTCGGCCAACCGGATCCGGCCCAGCTCGGCCAATGCCTGCCGGGGGTCGAGCGGTGTCTCATCCACGGGGCAATCAACCCTTCACGCCGGTATACCGGGCGCCCGTGCCGGGGCGGGCGGCCACCGTGCCAACCTACCGCCTGCCGCCGGAACCCGGGCCTCGGCCGCCTGGCGTCGTACGGCCGGCGTCACCACCTGCTCTCCGCCCGGGCACCGCGCAGGCGCAGCCCCGGCCCACCACGTTCGACTGTCCGGCCAGCAGCACCACTGCGACGGTGATGCCGACCAGCGGGCAGTCGGTGACCGTGTTGCCCCAGACCACCACGTGGTGCGGCCGGCGCGGCGGGTTGGCCTGGGCCTGCTCGTCCACGGCGATGCAGTTGCTGGTCACCTCGACGTCGGAGATGCTCGTTGCGCTTGGCCTTGGCGATCTGCGCCGGCGTGAGCGTGGCGCGGGACCCGATCACCGTGAAGCCGGCCACCGTGATGTACGCGGCGCACACGTTGATGCCCTGCCAGCCGGTGGCCCGGACCACCGGCCGCTCACCGGGGTACGCGGCATAGGTGATCCACCGCTGCGGGGTGCCGGAGCGGCTCACTCCCAGGACGTTGCCCGGCCCGGCGCCCGGTACTCCCCGCCGCCGACCAGCACGGTGTCCCCCGGCTCGGTCAGGTCGGCGGCGCGTTGCAGGGTCCGCAGCGCGGTGGCCCGCGAGCGGCCGTCGGCGCGGTCGTCGCCGCGGGGCGAGACGTGGAGGTAGCGCCCGCCCTGGGTGGGCGGCATCGCGCCGGCCGCCCAGGTCGGCCCGCCGATGCCCGCGCCGGCGCCCGGACCGGCCGGGGCACCGGGGCGTGCCGGCGAGCGGCTCGGTGCGGGTGCCCCGCTGCTGGGCTGGGCGCCGGCGACCGTCGGCGCGGCGGCGGGGACACTGCCATCGGGCGCCGGGGCGCTCTGCGACGCGGTGGTGGACGGGGCCGCGGCCGGCCACCCACCGCTCTCTGCCCGGCACCCGGTCAGCGCTGCGGTGAGGGCGAGCAGCACGGCGCCGCCGGCCGCGAGGCCGTGCAGCGTGGTCGTACGCCGCGAGCGGCCGTCCGTACGAACTGACATGGATCCTTCGCCTTCCGATGGTGAAGCAGTTTCCTGCCGGCGGCGGGAAACGCCGGACCGGACTGCGGAAGATTAGCGAGGAAACTGCCGGTCAAACCCTCGTCGGGCGGCATCGCAGCAATTCTTACGACACATTTAAACAGCGCACGCCGATGACCGGCGATTATGTTCGCGCAGCTATGGCCACACCCGGGGAATAACGTTTCCGACATGGTGGACCGGTGGCGACTCAGGCCGGCAGGTGGTCGCCCAGGGCGGCGAACTGGGCCACCGTCAGGTACGACGGGTTGGCCGCCTGCGGCTGGCGGAACACCTCCAGCGCGGCCAGCCGGCCGTCGGCGCGCAGCCGCTGCCGGGGCACCCGGTCGGCCTCGGCGAGGATCGGCAGGTCCAGTGGCACGGTCCACGGCTCCCCCGGCGCGCCGGGCTCCGGCGCGCCGGTGACCCGACCGATCCCCCACACCCCGTACGGCAGACGGTGACGGCTGCCGCTGGCCCAGAACACCACCGGCTGCCCGGCGCGCATCAGCCGGGCCCGGTAACCGGGTCGCACGCACCAACTCGTCACGAGCGGCTCGCGGGCGAACCGGGCGGCCAGGTCGACGGCGTCGGCGTTGCCCTTGATCAGCCAGGCGCCCAGGTCGTCGAGGTGCACCCGCCGCTCGGTCATCGCCTCATCCTGCCCCGAGCGCCGGGACGCCAATCAGATGATCATGTGGTTCCAGTAGGCGATCCAGGTGACGAAGAGCGCGCCCTGCACCAGCGCGAGCGCGGCCGTCAGCCACACGTCGACGCTGGCCCGCCGCGCCCAGCGGGCCAGCACCAGGGCGACCGGGAACGCGGCCAGCAGATAGCGCAGCAGGCTCTTGTAGACCGGCGGGCCCATCGACAGCGGCACCAGCACCATGAGTACGCCGTACACGAGGTAGGCCAGCTCACGGCGGCGGAACCCGAGGACCAGCACGGCCAGGACGGCCACCGCGAACCAGACCCGCAGCGCGTCGCGGGGCTCCCCGGTCAACCCCTGCCACAGCACCGGCAGCGGGTTCTGCACCACGATCCCCCAGCCCTTCTGCTGGGCGTGCTGGTAGGCGAACCAGTCCCCGGTCTGCCACCGGCAGAACGCCATGAAGCTCAACCAGCCGGCCGGCACCAGCAGCAGCGGCCAGCCGGTGCGCAGGTAGCCGAGCAGGGCGCGCGGGCCCAGCCGCCAGTCGTGCTGGCGGAGCAGGACCAGGGCCAGCGGCAGCACCACCACGAACCCGACCGACCGACTCAGCGCCAGGAAGAAGCCCAGCACGCCGACGAGCAACCACTGGCGCCGCTCGGCGTAGTAGAAGCAGGCCAGCGCCAGGCAGACGAAGAGCGACTCGGTCAGCGCGGCGTGGAACAGGAAGGCGGTGGGCAGCAGCACCAGGTACCGGGTGAACCGGCGGGCCACGTCGGCGTCGCCGAGCAGCAACTCGGCCAGTCGATAGCCGTAGAAAAGGGCGAGCAGGAAGGCGACGTTGCTGATCAGGAGCAGCGCCATCGCGTTGTTCCCGCCGAGCACTGCGCCCACCGGCCGGCCCAGGAACGGGTAGAGCAGCGGGAAGCCGACGTCCTCCCACGGCCCAGTCAGCGGCTTCTCGCTGATGTGCACGTAGATCAGCGCGTCCCAGGCGAACCACAGGGAGATCCACCGGTGCCCGGTGATCTGCTCCTGCTGCGCCCACATCGTCTCGTTCGCCGGCGGGGCACCCACGATGTCGTCCCAGCCGTGCACGGCGAGCAGCCCCACCAGGGTGAGGACCACTTTCGTGCCGAAAAAGATCCCGAGCAGGTACGGCCAGGGAGCCGGCACCCGGCGGGTGACGCGGGCCAGCCCGGTCAGTCGGGCGCGAAGGGCCGCCGCAGGGCCCGGGGTGGTCGGTGTCGTGCCGGGTGGGTCGGTGGGAGCCACGCCACCGTCGGCGTCCGGGCCGCCGCTCCGCCACCGGTCGCGCATCAGCCTCGCTCCCCCGGTTCCGCTCACGGACACCCGCCGCCGACCTCCGTTCTACGCCACCGGCCGCCGCCCGGGCGGCCGAATCAGCGCAGGTCCGTCCGCCCGGGGCGTGACATCGCCCGCAGAACGGGTAGGCGGCGGCCTCAACGACAGCCTGGTGAGCGGGGGCGCGGCGGCATGAGCGAGCAGCACGGCACGGTGGTCATCGGCGCGGGGCCGGCAGGGCTCACGGCGGCGTACGAACTGCTGCGGCACGGCGCGCCGGTACGCGTGTTCGAGGCCGACGAGGTGGTCGGCGGGATCAGCCGGACGGTCGAGCGTGAGGGGTGGCGCTTCGACATCGGCGGGCACCGGTTCTTCACCAAGGTGCCCCGGGTGGAGGCGTTCTGGCACGAGATCCTGCCGGACGAGGACTTCCTGCTCCGGCCACGGATGAGTCGGATCTTCTACCGCGGATCGCTGTTCAACTATCCGCTGAGTGCGATGAACGCGCTGCGCAACCTGGGTCTGACGGAGGCGACCCGCTGCCTCGGCTCGTACGCCCGGGCCCGGCTGCGCCCGCCGAAGGACCAGTCGCACTTCGAGGGCTGGGTGTCGGCACGGTTCGGCTGGCGGCTGTACTCGATCTTCTTCAAGACGTACACCGAGAAGGTCTGGGGCATGCCGGCCGACCGGCTGCAGGCGGACTGGGCCGCGCAACGGATCAAGAACCTGTCGCTGGCCAAGGCGATCCGCAACGCGCTGCTGCCGCGGCGTCGGCGCACGGACGTGACCAGCCTGATCGAGCAGTTCCAGTATCCGAAGCTCGGGCCGGGGATGATGTGGGAGCGCTGCGCCGAGCAGGTGCGCGCCCGGGGCGGGGATGTGTCCACCGGCACCTGGGTCACCGCCGTCCACCGCGACCCCCAGCGTCGCCGCGCGATCAGCGTGACCGTCAACGGTGTCGGCGGGCAGCGCACCGAGCCCGCCGACCACGTCGTCTCGTCGATGCCGATCTCGGAGCTGGTGGCCGCGCTGCGTCCGGCGGCGCCGCCGGAGGTGCTGGCCTGCGCCGCCGACCTGCGCTACCGGGACTTCCTGACCGTGGCGCTGGTGGTGCCGGCCGAGTTTTCCTTCCCGGACAACTGGATCTACGTGCATGATCCGGCGGTACGGGTGGGCCGGATCCAGAACTTCGGGTCCTGGTCGCCGTACCTGGTCAAGGACGGACGGACCTGCCTCGGCCTGGAGTACTTCGTCTTCGAGGACGACGAGATGTGGCGTACCTCGGACGCCGACCTGGTGACGCTGGCCACCGGGGAGCTGGAGCGGCTGGGGCTGGTCCGGCCGGGCGCGGTCGAGGCCGGCTACGTGGTACGGATGCCGAAGGCCTACCCGGTGTACGACGAGCGCTACCAGCACAACGTCGACGTGATCCGGGCCTGGCTGGCGCAGGAGGTGCCGAACGTGCACCCGGTGGGGCGCAACGGCATGCACCGGTACAACAACCAGGACCACTCGATGCTGACCGCCATGCTGACCGCCGAGAACATCGTCACCGGCAGCACCCACGACGTCTGGTCGGTCAACGTGGAGCAGGACTACCACGAGCAGACCACCGGCGGGGACAGCCGGCGGGGCACCGGCCGGGACGCGCCGGTGCTGCCCAGCCGGATCACCACCGCACCGATCAACGCGCCCGTGGGCGTCCGCGCCGGCGGTGACGGCGGACAGGCCCAGGTGCCGCTGGTCTGACGGGCGGTGCGGCTCCACTCGTCGACGCCCGGCGACGGGTGCGGCAATGCGTCCGGCAGCTGACCGGACGCATTGCCATCGACGGGGCCGTCCCGAGCCGGTGGCGATCAGGCCCGGATCAGAAGGGGGGTGCGTCCTCGCCCATCAGCGCCAACACGACGCCTCCCTTCCCGCTCTTGACGCCCTGGACCACGACCTTGCCGGTGCTGCCGTCGGGCAGCTCCAACGTGAAGGTCTTCCCGACCGCGTTCTTGGGGCCATTGCCGGCGCTGTTCGCGGGTCGGAAGTCGCCAGCCCACGGTGGGGTCCCACCCTTGCGGGCGGGCTCGGCGAAGAGCGCTGCGGTGCCGGGGGTCCTGGTGCCGTCGGAGGAGAGGAGCACTGAGGCGCTGCGATAGGTAGCCATATGCGGCAAGGCTATCCCGGTCCTGCGTCGCGTGCTTCGGCCACGTACTTGATGTGGGCTGCCCGCTGCCTGAGCAGCCGTCGCAGATAGGGCGCGACCAGCACCCGGACCGCCACCGCTCCCAACGGCCCCCAGGGTGCGCTGATCGTCAAGCGGTCGATCATCCGCGTCGCACCGCCATCGAGATCCTGGAAGTGGTGCTCGTGACGGAGGGCGCTGAAGGGACCCCGTGTCTGCTCGTCAACGAAGCGATACGGGCGCTCATAAACGGTGACACGGCTGGTCATGCACCACCGCAGACCGAGATGGCGAGCGCGGAAGGTGACCTCGTCCCCGAGCCTGAGTCGGCGTAGGCCGGTGCTGGTTGTGGCCGTCTCCCGGCTGCCGGCCTGTACGCCCACCTCTGTCGAGTCAGCGAACGACTCGCCGTGCTCGGCTGCGGCGGTGACGTGCAGGCCGCGGGCCTTACCCACGCCGTCTACGGCACCGACGGGTTCGATCTCGCCCTGCTTGATCGGGCCGATCGTGGAGTGCTGCGGGATCTCGTTGGCGCCGACGCCGAGGAGCTCGTCTATCTGTATGGCGCCTGCGACCGTGGACGCAGCTGGCGGGAGCTGGCACACACCGGCCAGGTGTTCGACCGCTTCGTAGGTCAGGTGAGAACGCCGAACGCGGCTCAACTCCGGTCGCTCACGGACCTGAGCATCGTCAACGAACTGGACGTCATCGAGCACGATCCCGCCTTGGCGGACCGGCACGGCGCCTACTTCCGGGAGCTGATCGCCTCTTGGGCCCCACTGGCCTCCGAGCAGGTCATCCGCGATGCGCAGCGAGTCTTGCGGCCGTGACACCCGAACCATCGGCAGGGCCACGTTCGACAGCACGCAACCCCGGTCGCGTACACGTGCGAGCCGTCTCCCCGGCAGCTTCGATCCCTTCACTCCGGGGCATCTGAATGTGGTGGACCGGGCACGCGGCCTGTTCGACGAAGTGGTCGTGCTCGTCGCGGTCAACAGCAGCAAGCATCCGGGCGCCGACGAAGAGCAGCGGGCGGTTGCTGTTCGGGCCATCCTGCCGGTCGGGTGGGCCTCCGTCACCGTCGCGGCCTGGAGCGGGTTGACCTCCACCTACTGCCGTCGCCATGACGTCGGAGGTGATCGTCCGCGGCGTGCGTAACACCACCGACCTTCGCGGCGAGTACCAGCTCACGGGATGAACGAGTCGCTGGGTGTCCCCACGGTATTCCTGCCCGCGCAGCCCGAACTGGCCGCGGTGCCGTCGACCGCGGTACGCACGCTGGGACTGACGGGTCGCGGGGTTTCGCCGGCTGCCGCTTCCGGGTAGCGGATGGCTCATGAACCGCAATCTCGCAAGGGCTCTGCAGGTTGCGTGGGGGCTGCCGGAGTTCCGCAGCGGTCTGCGGCACCTCATCGATCTCGACGAGGTGTCGGTGCTGTTGGCCACCCTGGCCGTCGCCGATCACGACCGCGAGGTGGAGAGCAGCCTGCTGAGACTGCTGCGGTCCGGCCTGGACACGATCGAGATCCGGGAAGCGGTGTTGCTGCTGCTGGAGCAGGACCAGGTGCGCCGGCCGCTGGTCGCGGTGGCGGTGGAGCCGCTTGCGGACCGGCCGGGCCAGGCTGCCGCCATCGCCTCGGCGGCCGAGGATCCCGCGGTACGGCGTGAGATACGCGCGGTGCTGGACAGCGCCAAGGTGCGCGAGCTGATCTGGCAGGCGATCGACGACCAGGTGAGCGACAACCGGTTCGGCCTGATCCGCCGGGCGGCGGTGCTGTTCGTGCGGCACCCGAGCGTCCGGCGCCTGGCGTGGGCCGCGCGCCGGCACGGAGTGTTGCGCGAACTACGGCGCAAGCCGGGCCCTGCGTCTGTCGACTCGGCAGGTGGCGGAGAAGCGCCAGCGTAGACCGCGCTCCGGTTGGATGGCCCAGGTCCATGGTCAGGTCTGGGCCGGCGTGCGGAACCCGCGCGCGGTGGATCCCAGCCTCTCCCGGTAGGCGGCCCACCACGCCTCGTCGCCCTCGACCACGTTGTCGCCGGGCCGCCGCCAACCGACCTGACCGTCGAGCAGTTCGCGCAGGATGTCGGCGTGCCCGGCGTGCCGGTTCACCTCGGCGAGCACGTGCACGAGGATGAGGTGCAGGGTCACCGGTTCGTGGCCCCACCAGCGCACCGAGCCGGGCGCGTCGATCGGGAGCGCCTCGATCGTCGCGTCCGCGTGTGCCCAGACCCGGTGCCACAGCCCGATCACGTCGTCGCGGGACTCGTCGGCCGCGGCCCACATGTCCGCGTTCGGCTCGTCGTCCTCGTCCAGGCCTGCGACCGGCTCGGGGAAGGGCCGGTCGAACACCTCGCCGAATACCCGGCGGTCACCGAGGACACGTGCTTGATGAGCCCGAGCAGGTTCGTACCGGTCGGCACGAGCGGACGCCGCACGTCGTACTCCGACAGCCCGTCGAGTTTCCCGAGCAGCGCCTCACGCGCCTCCCGCAGGTACCGATGGAGTTTCGCTCTGGCGTCGAGGTCGCTCATGCCGCCCAGGATCTCACCGCCCACACCGACCGCGATGCCCCGTACGGCAGCATTCGAAGGAACGGCACGCGAGGTCTGGCACGTACACCGCGCAGGGCGCGTACCTCGGTTTAATCCGGTCGTGGAGCTCCATACCGGCTGTTAGCGTCGCGGCATGTTCGCCACCGACCGGGTACGGTTGCGCCCGCCCACGCCCGACGACGCGCCGGACCTGTTCCGTCTCAACGGTGATCCCGAGCTGCACCTGATCACCGACGGTGAGCCGTTCCTGCCGCGTCACGTCGGCCAGGTCCGGGCCCGGCTGGAGAGGCAGGTCACCGAGCCGCCCGACGGGCAGACTTCGGTGTTGCTGCTGGCCGAGACCGTGGCCGACGGCACTTTCCTCGGTCGCGGCACGCTGTGGGGGATCAACGCGTTCAATCAGTTCGGCCACCTCGGCATCGCGCTGCTGCCCGAGGCACGCGGCCAGGGGTACGGGACCGAGGTGATCCGGCTGCTCTGCCGGTACGGCTTCCGTAACCGCAACCTCCGGCGCCTGGAACTGGAGACGCTGGCCAGCAACACGGCCATGCGTCGGACCGCGGAGACGTGCGGCTTCGTCCACGAAGGCACCCAGCGGGAGCGCGAGTACGACGGCAACGGCTTCGTCGACATGGTGATCTACGGTCTGCTCCGGCGTGACTGGACGCCATAGCCGGCCGGCGCGGCGGCACCCGGTCATCGTCGGGCGGCTCGGGCGTTCGGGGCACAGCCGTCACTCATATCCCATACCCGGGATGACCTCGGCGAGTGCTTCTTCGATGACCTCGCGGGTGTCGTCGTCGAACTGGTCGTTGTGGTTCGTCAGCTTGTGTGACTGAAACGTCGAACGGGTGGCGACGTCGTCGACGCCGAGCCGTTCGAACAGGGCGCGGCGCTGTCCGGACCAGTCGGCTGCGAGGTCTTCTGCTTTCACCTCGATGTACCGCCTGCCCGTCAGGTCGACGGTGTTCTTCCAGGTGAGCCATCGGTGGTAGACCGGCTTGAGGTAGGCGAGCGCGCCCTCGACGGTGGACGGCGCCCACGGCTGGGCGAGGTGGGAGGCGAGCACGGCGACCGGGTGCCGCTTGATGTGCACGATGGTCGCTTCGGGGACCAGTTCCCAGAGGAACTCCATGCACAGCAGGTTGAACGGTGTCTTCTCGCACCAGGTCGGCTTGCCCGCGTCGGCTGCTGCTCCGCCGAACATGGTGTCGATCAGCCCCCGCAGGATTCGGAGCAGTTCACCCCGGTCGCTGAAATACCGGGGAAGCACCCGCCGGCGGCTCAGCGGCTCGAACGGCCCGGCAGGCCGGTCGGCGTTCCCGAAGCCTTCCGCGGGCGCAGGTTCGTCGTACGTGTAGGCGATCAGCTGCGGCCAGAGCCGTTGCACCGCGTCCCGGTAGCGCCGCTCGCCGACCAGTTCGGGAACGGTCTTTCCGCGGTCGTCGCGCCGGCCGGGCACTCGTACGGTGAGGAAGTCGCTCAGCCGGTGCAGGGCGTCCTCACCGACTGTGGGGTCGTATCGACAGGTGAGCGCGTCGGCCAGGTCCCGCAGGCCACCCGGGTCGATGAGGAACCTGGTCTCCATGGGAATCCGATGGATCAGCGGGTGTTCGCCGATGATGTCGGCGATCCGTGACGTTCCCGAACGACCCGTGCCCGCCACGAAGATGGGTGCGGGGGAAGGCATGGCGAGCAGTCAAACTGCGGCCCGGCGCCGGTGCAAGCCAGTTATCCCCTTCCCCGCCGATCAGCGCTGCAGGTGCGTGCAGTGGGCCACCGTGGCGTCGTCCGGGACCCGAGCATCGGGGTCGCCGACCGCCTGGTCTTCGGCCTGCCGGACGCGGCGGATCACACCGGACGGGCCGTGGGCGGCGAGCAGTTCCAGTACGCCGGGCCAGTCGGTCAGGCCGTACGGGTCAACGATGCGGCTGGCGCCGTTGCTGAGCAGCGCGACGCCGGTCAGGTCGGCAAGGGGCAGGCTGCCACTCACCGCCTCCTCCGCGGCGCGTGGGTCGTCCTTGGCGATCCAGTAGCCGCCCGGCTGGTTGCGGCGGGCGCGCATCGCCGTGACGCAGGAGTCGCGGACCCGGTCGTACTGCGGCGTACCCCGAGGAACGCCGTCCAGGGGCGCCGAGCAGGCGCGCCTGGCGATCACCTCGCGGTCGTCGGTGACCACCTGCGGGCCGGCGGGGCCTCGGTCGAGGACGAGGAACGTGTCGGCGAGGAGGAGATAGTCCAGGGCGCCCCGGTGAGCGCGGACCATCAGGACGGTGGCCTGCGGGCTGCTGGGGTCCGCGATGTCGCAGGTGTCGCTGTGCTCGGTGGCTGTCTCGAGGATGGCGCGGGCGAGGATGGCCCTCAGGTCTCCTACGTCGTCTCGTGACAGTCTGCCGAGCAGCGTTCTGCCGAGGCGGTGTGTGTACCAGGCGACACCGTGGGAGCACAGCGAGTCGGCTCCGGGGATGCCGGCACCGTCCAGCAGGACGACAGCGTCGGGAACAGCACCGACGAAGTCCTCGTTGGGCCGGCCGGCCCTACCGGCGTTCGTTGCCAGGCTGACGTGCACTCGTGGGCTCCTCAGACGTCGAGGGCAGGGACGACGGCGACGCGAGGAGCGCCCCGTGCCGGCTCCACAGCCAACCGAGGTACTGCCGGAGTTCCTCGTCGCTGGCAACCCATCCCCTGCTCCGGTAGGCGAGGATGCGTCGCACCTCCCCTCCGACGAGGTCGTAGGCCGTTGCGCCGGTCTCGGGAACGGGCGTGTCCGGGCTGACGGCCACCGGCACCGGGATGATGGGCAGCCGGACTTCGAGCGTGCTGGCCGCCTTGAGGACCGTGAGGTAGGCACGCGGCAGGTGATACGACGACACGGTCAGTGCGATGCTGGCGATGCCCAGGGCGCGGACCTGCTGGGCGATCCAGGCGGCCTGCAGGCCGGTGTTGGGGGCCGGCGCGGTCTGCAGCACCACCCCGTCGATCCGGCGAAGGCCGAGACCACGCAGGTAGCCGAGGGTGATCTCGTTGTAGGTCTCCTCGGTCGGGTTGCCGTTCGCCACCAGGAGGTGGCGTAGGCCGGGGTTGACCTCCCAGGCGCGGATGCCCTGGGTGAGCCGCCACTCCTCGCCCTGACCGGTGGCAACGGCGATCGCGTCGACGTGCTCGGCGGCCGACCGGGGCAGCGCGAGGATCACCGTGACCGCCGTCAGCACGTCCAGAATCTGGCCGGTGGTGAATTCGCCAAAGTCCGCCTCTCCCACGATTCGGGGAAACGTCGCGTCGCGCATCCCCAGATTTTGACGTACGTCGGGCTGTGGGATGGCGATCCGGACAGGGTGACGGGTCGCCATCGAGCGGGAGGCGCTCCCTTCGCAGGGGGAGGTGGCCCGGCGCGCTCCTTCCTAGCGTGAGTGGCATGAGCAGAGATGACGGCCGGGAAGATGTCGCGCTGCCACCCGCCGCCTCGGCTGGAACGGCGCGAACCTCGTGTGCTCATGCCCCGTACGCGATTGCCGATCCACCCCGGTGGGCACGATTCGCCGGCGCGGTGGGCTGGATGGCGCCCATCCTCGGCTTCGTGCCCCTGCACCTGCCGTGGATATTCGGGATCCCCTTCCTCGCCAACGCCGAGAGCTTCGACGCCTGGTACCACGGCCGCAGCAACGGCACGGAAAGCCTTCCGGACGGTCTCCTGGGCATGCCTGCCGGGGCGTTCTATCTCACCGTGCTGGTGCTGCTCGCCATCCTCGGCAGTGTGCTCTCGCTTGGCCTCGTCCGTCCATGGGGGTTGGTCTATCCGCTGTGGATACCGGTGCTCGGTGGACGTCGCGTCCCGGCATGGTTCCCGCTGACGCCGACCGTCCTCGGCTCCGCGCTGATGGTCGGCTACGCACTCACCCTTCCGATCCAGATTCCCCGAGCCATCGCCAGCGCGAGCACCGATGACCCGTTCACCATCACCGGTGCGCTGATCGGCCTGCCCGTGTTTCTGGCGTGGACGATCGCGCTCCCGACCGCCGGCTGGTCGTACTTCCGGCGTACCCGCTCCCGCTGCGCCGGCACCGAACAGAAGGACGGGACAGGTGATGCGATCGTCGGGCCATGACTTTGCGGTCAGGAAAACGCTTACCTCCGGGCTATTGACGCCAATCACTGGCTGTCAGTACCGTGATGCGGGCAGCGAGAAAGCGCTTTCCAGCCCCCGCCGTCCGACAGGGAGCACCCATGCCCCGACACCTGCGCGCGTTCTGCCTCGCCCTGCTCACCGTCGCCACCGTCCTGGCCACCACCGCCCTGCCCGCCCAGGCCGCGCCCCGGTTCCGGGTGCTGGTCTTCTCCAAGGTCACGAACTTCTACCACGACTCGATCCCGGCCGGCGTGACCGCGATCCAGCAGCTCGGCGCCGCCAACAACTTCGAGGTGGTCGCCACCACCGACGCGGGCGCGTTCACCGACGCCAACCTCGCCGGCTTCGACGCCCTGGTGTTCAACAACACCAACTCGCTGCCCACCTCCGGCGACCTGCTCAACGCCAGCCAGCGGGCGGCGTTGCAGACGTTCATCCGCAACGGCGGCGGGTGGGCCGGCATCCACGCCGCCTCGGCCGGCGAACGCGACTGGCCTTGGTACGAGGGCCTGGTCGGCACCATCTTCGACTTCCACCCCGACTTCTCCGCCACCGGCGGCACCTACCCCGGCCGGGTCAAGGTGCTGGACCGCGCGCACCCGTCCACCCGCAACCTGCCGGAGCTCTGGGAGCGCAGCGAGGAGTGGTACAACTGGAAGACCAACCCGACCGGCAACGTGCACACCCTCGCGCAGATCAAGGTGCGCGACGGCCTCAACGGGCTGGACGAGGGCGTCGACCACGCGTACTCCTGGTGTCAGCGCTACGACGGCGGCCGGTCCTGGTTCACCGCCGGTGGGCACGCCAGCTCCTCGTTCAGTGAGCCAGCCTTCCTGGAGCACCTGCGCTACGGCATCGAGTGGGCCGCCGGCGCGGTGGCCGGGGACTGCTCGGCCACGAAGACCGGCAACTTCGAGCGGGTCGGGCTGGTCACCGAGAACCTCGCCGACCCGTTCGAGCTGGCCGTCGCCCCCGACCGCCGGGTCTACTACATCCAGCGCACCGGCGCCCTCAAGGTGGTCAACCAGGACACCCTCCAGGTGACGACGCTGCTGGACTTCGCGTACACCTCGGCGATGACCGACCAGTCCGACGGGCTGCTCGGCATGACGCTGGACCGCGACTTCGCCAGCAACGGCTGGATCTACCTGCTCTGGTCGGACAAGACCCTGAAACAGCTCAACCTGTCCCGGTTCACGGTGGCCAACAACAGCGTCGCGCTGTCGTCGGAGAAGCGGCTGCTGGCCATCCCCACCTTCCGCGGTGAGGGCCGGGCCAACTCGCACATGGGCGGCTCGCTGACCATGGACTCCGCCGGCCGGCTCTACGCCGCGATCGGCGACAACACCGACCCGTTCGCCTCCAGTGGCTACACGCCCATCGACGAACGCGCCGGCCGGGCCGCCTGGGACGCCCAGGGCACCGCCGGCAACACCAACGACCTGCGCGGCAAGGTCCTGCGGATCACGCCGCAGGCCGACGGTACGCACACCATCCCCACCGGCAACCTCTTCCCGGTCGGCACCGCGAAGACCCGCCCGGAGATCTACGCGATGGGCATGCGCAACCCGTTCCGGATCACCGTCGACCCGCTGACGAACGCGCTGCTGGTCGGCGACTACGGCCCCGACGCGCGGGCGGCCGACGCCAACCGCGGCCCGGAGGGGACCGTCGAGTTCAACCGGATCACGGCGGCCGGCAACTACGGCTGGCCGTACTGCGTGGGGAACAACATCCCGTTCAACGACTACAACTTCGCCAACAGCACCTCCGGGCCGAAGTTCAACTGCGCGGCGCCGGTGAACAACTCCCCCAACAACACGGGCCTGACCACCCTGCCGGCAGCGAAGTCGGCGCTGGTCTGGTACGCGTACTCCGCCTCCAGCCAGTTCCCGGAGGTGGGCACCGGCGGCGGCGGGCCGATGAGCGGCCCGGTCTACGACTACAACGCGGCCAACACCCGCACCACCAAGTTCCCCGAGTACTTCGAGGGAAAGTGGATCACCTACGAGTTCACCCGCAAGTGGTTCAAGACCCTCTCGATCCACAAGACCGCGCAGACCTTCAGCAACGCCCGCTTCGGCCCCACCGCCGTGGGCGACCTCCAGTCGATCAACGGCATCTTCGGCAACATGACCTGGATCCAGCCCTTCGAGGCGGAGTTCGGCCCGGACGGGTCGCTCTACGTCATCGACTTCGGCGAGGGCACCGGCAGCGGTCGCGGCGGCAGCAACGCCGGCGCCGGCATCTACCGCATCGACTACGTGGCCAACGGCCGGCCGCCGACCGCGAAGATCGGCAGCAACCCCGACAGTGGACGCGCGCCGCTGACGGTGGCGTTCTCCTCGGCCGGATCGACCGCCGGTGACGGCACCGCGCTCAGCTACGCCTGGGACTTCACCAACGACGGCACCACCGACTCCACGTCGGCGAACCCGAGCCACACCTACTCGGCGGCCGGGAAGTTCACCGCCCGGCTGACCGTCCGCAACACCGGCAACGGCCTGACCGCCAGCGCGGTCACCGACGTGGTGGTCGGCAACACCCGGCCCACGGTGACCATCAACGTGCCGGACGGCGGCTTCTTCGACTTCGGCGACAAGATCCCGTACACGGTGACGGTCACCGACCCGGAGGACGCCAGCATCGACTGCTCGAAGGTGACAGTGCAGACCCAGCTCGGCCACGACTCGCACGCCCACCCGCTGGACGTCTACACCGGCTGCTCCGGCGTGCTGGCCACCGAGGCGGACGCCGGTGACGGGCACGGGCCCGGGCAGAACCTCTACACGGTGGTCACCGCCCAGTACACCGACGGCGGCGCGGCCGGCGGCGTACCGGCGCTGACCGGCTCGACCCGGGCGCAGTTGCAGCCCAAGAGCAAGGAGGCCGAACACCTCACCGCCCAGTCCGGCCTCGCGGTGCTCGACCGGCCGACCGCCCGCGCCGGCAAACGGCTCGGCGACGTCGACCACAACGAGTGGGCGGCGCACGGGCCGGTGGACCTGCGCAACATCGGCTCGGTGACGCTCGGGGTGACCAACGGCGGGCTCGGCGGCGACATCGAGCTGCGGGCCGGCTCACCCACCGGCACCCTGCTCGGCAAGGTGACCATCGGGTCCACCGGCGGCTACGACAACCTGGTCTCGCCCACCGTCGCGCTGACAAACAAGCCCGCCGGCACCACCACCCTGTACGTGAAGTTCGTCAACCCCGCCCAGGTCGGAGGCACCCCGGACCTGCTCTCGCTGGACTGGTTGCGGTTCAACGGAGCCGGGATCAAGCAGGAGCCCGGCGGGACACTGTCGCTCGCGGCCAGCCCGGCCACCGGCACCGCGCCGCTGGCCACCACCCTCACCGCCACCGCGACCGCCGCGACCGGGCAGAGCATCACCGACTACGCCTGGGACTTCGGGGACAACAGCGCGGTGACGCACGGAGCGACGCTGAAGTCGACCGGCCACAGCTACACCCGCAAGGGGACCTACACCGCCCGGGTGACGGTCACCTACACCAGCGGAGAGACCCGCTCGGCCAACCTGACCATCACCGTCAACTGACCAGAGGCCCGACGGGTGAGGCGGTGCCCATCGGCACCGCCCCACCGCCAATGCTGCTTACTGCCAGGAGCTCTGCTGCGTGTAGACGAGGTTGCCGGGGATGACCGTGCCGTTCGTGCTCAACTCGGTGTAGGCCCAGAAGTCGCCCTCGGGCAGCGGCCTGTTCGGTTTCAGCGTGAATCCCTGCGTCGCACCGCGCTCTGCCGTGGAGGGAAGCGTCAGCGCGGCGCCGGAATAGTTGCCGTTTCGACCGATGATGGCGTGGCCCAGTTGGAAGTCGACGACCGGGCCGCCAGGCACCTGTGCGAACACGTACGCGGTGTAGCGCCCCGGCTCGGGCAGGAACTTGTATGCCTGCTCCGCGCTGGTCCAGAACCTGTCACTGCTGTAGATCAGGGTGTCGCCCTTGTACAGGTAGAGGTCGAGGTTCGTGTTCGGGTCGTCGGTGTTGGCTTCGACAATGATGCCGGCGGTGTTCGCTGGCACGGTGAAGTCGAACTTCTTCACCCCGGTGGCGCCCGGGTCGAACACGCCGCCATAGACGCCAGCCGGCATCGAGTACGACTTCCGCTGCATCGGCGTGTAACCGGTGCTGCGACCGGCAAGTGGTCCGGTGAAGCCAGGCTGGATCGAGCCGGACGCGCCGTTGGTCATCCGGCCGAATTCCTCCCCGTCGTCACCGTACGGTCGGGGCGTGATTCCCCACGGGCGGGCGGCGACCGGGATCCGGGCGCTGTGCACCTTGCCGCGCCAGCCGATCGACCCGGTCACGTACCGGTCCCACGGCGCGCTGCCCCGGCGCAGGGTGATGGTCACCGTCGCGGACCGGCCAGGCTCCAGCGTCACCGATGCCGGCGTCACGGTGACCTGCATACCGTTCAGGCCGGACACCGACGATCGGTAGGTCTCCCGCGCCTTGCCCACGTTGTTCAGGGTGCGGGTGAGGGTCACCGGACGGGTCCCGTCGTACTCGCGCAACGAGATGGCCGGCAGGTTGAGGGCCTTGCCGTCGGGTTGGGCCGTCTCGCTGAACTCGATCAGGTCTGCCGCGGTCGGCTCGATGACCAGTCCCGGGTCGGTGGCCCCGTTCAGGTTGATGAAACCGCTGCCCTGATCCAGGGCACTGTCGGTGCCGACCGTGTCGGTGGCGGTGGTCCGCAGCGCCGAGGCGACCGCGCCGGGTGACCAGTTCGGGTGTGCGGCACGCAGGACCGCCGCCGCTCCAGCCACGTACGGCGAGGCCATCGAGGTGCCCGAGTACGCGTCGTACTGTCGCCCGAAGTTGCCCGGCGGTGCGACCGCGGCGATGATGTCCGCACCCGGCGCGACCAGGTCCGGCTTGAGGATGCCGGTAGCCACCTTGTCCGGTCCGGTGGAGGAGAAGTCCGCGACGCTGGGTACGCCCGGCACGCTGGACCCGTCGCCGCCGATGCGCAGAGACACCATCGCGTCGGTGGGGTGGCGCATCAGATAGTTGAACAACGTGCCGGCCTGCTTCTCGGTCGGCAGGTAGACCACCGGGAAGTTGTAGATCGAGTTGACCCGGTAGTTGCCGGCAGGTTCGAACAACACCATCGCCGCCCCGCCCTTGGCCTTGACCTCGGCGGCAGAACCGAACGTGTCGGACAGCGCGCAGGCGACCACCTTGCCCTTGATCTTGGCAGGGTCCAGGCTCCCCGGTTCGCAGTACACCGCGCCCAGATCCGGCGATCCGGCCTGCTCGCCGAAGACCATCTGACGCGCGTCGCCACCGGGCAGATCGTCCAGCGAGCCGCCGACGAGCGTCATGCCGTCGCCCAGCCTGACGGTGGCCTCGTTGAGGTTCGTCACCGCCGCGCCGACCGTGGTCACCCAGGGCGCCGCGTTGCTGATCGCCCCGCTCACGATTCCGGTGTTTCCCGCCGACGCGGCCACGAAGACTCCCGCCAGCGTGGCGTTGAGGAAGGCGATGCCGATGGGGGTGTTGGCTTCCCAGTCGCCGAGATCGCTGCCGATCGAGAAGTTCAGAACCTGCACGCCGTCGGCGACGGCCGCGTCGATGCCGGCGATGATGTCGGCGTCGTAGCCCATGCCGGCCCAGAGCACCTTGTAGACGGCGACCTGGGCGTCCGGCGCCACCCCGGAGATGGGACCGAAGGGGCGACCGTCGATGGTGACGTTCGACATCGGCAGACCGGCCGCCGTGGACGCGGTGTGCGTGCCGTGCCCGTTCATGTCGCGGGCGGACAGGACCTCGCCCTCGGGCAGCGAGCCACCGTAGGCGAGCCACGAGTCGGCGAAGTACCGGGCGCCGACGATCTTGCCGTTGCAGTGCTCGGCCACGAAGGCCACACCGGTCTGACAGGTGCCGTGCCAGCTCGCGGGGGCGGGCATCCGCTTGGCGAACGACGCGCTCTCCGGCCAGATGCCGGTGTCCAGGACGCCGATCACGGTGCCCGCGCCCGTGCCGGGCCCGGGCGTGGCCGGCCTACCGGCGGCGCCCGCCGCCGCCGGCTGCTCTGCCCCGGTAGACGACGCCTGCGGGTCGGTCCGGACCGTCCCGGCGGGTGTGGCGGGGGTCGAAACGGTCGCGACGGGCGACTTCGACGGGGTGCCGAGCGTCCGGGAGGCGGTGACGGCGCGGACGCGCTTGTCCGCCCGCAACTTGGTCGCCTGCTTGGCGGTCAACTGTGCCGAGAACCCGTTGAAGGCGGTCGTGTACACCGCGTTGACCTGGACTCCGGCCGAGGCGGCAACGGCGCTCCGCTGCGCGTCGAGGTGTGCGCGGTAAGCCCGCGACGGTGCCGACGTCACGTCCAGCCGGTCACCCGCCGCCGGACGGGTGGGCGCCAGCCCGGACACGCCGCCGGCATACGTGGTCAGGGGGTCCTCGGCCAGTTCGACGATGTACTGGCCCGAGCCGGTCTCGTCCATCGTGGCTCGTTGGCTGGCCGAGTCCTTGCCGTCCGGTCGGCGATCGGCGCCGTCGGTCAGGGTGACCTTCTTGTCGTCGCCGGTGGCGAAGTATCGGGCGACACTGCCGCCGTTGCCCGATGGCCCAACGGGGGCCGCGGACGCCGATCCCGCGACACCGGTCGTGCCGGTGACCACGGCGATGACCAGCGTGGGTATCGCCAATCTTCGCAGCCTGGTTCCGCTCGTGCTGATAGCCACGAGACTCCTCTCGATTGCTCCCTTGTGGAGCGGCTCTAATCGATCGCGAACCGTCTATGGGAGCGCTCCCCATCGAGGTCCCAGAGGCTGGTCGACGGTTTGCGCGGTGTTGCGGATCGCTGGTGCGTATAAGATCACATCGCGTCAGCCGTGCGTCTGAGCCGTACCGGAGACATCGGTCAGACGCCGCCAGAGCAGGGTGCACGCCCCGGCCAGGGCCAGACCGAGCAACGGAGCGACGGCGACCCCGGCGAGGGTGCAGGCGACCGCCAGCAGCGCCGACGGCACCCAACACCAGGCGGGCACGGTCTGCGGCGCACGACCGCGGCGACGGGCGGCGGCTTCCACGGCCATCGGCACCACCAGCACCGGCAGCGCGGCGGCCAGCAGGGTGAGCCAGGGCAGCACGAGGCGGTCGAAGCGCGCCACCGCCAGCACCCCGCCGAGCACCGCGATCGCGAGCATGGCCGCGCGGGACGGGACCCGCGGCACCAGGCCGCGCATCGCCAGTGACCCGGAATACGTGGTGGTCAGCGCGGCGGCGAAGACCGCCACGGCGACAAAGAGATTCGCGTACGCGGCCAGCCCCGACCCGGCGGCGAGCAGCGCGACCACGTCCGCGGAGCCGGTCCGCAGCCACAGGCCGACGCCGGCGAGCACCCCGAGCAGCGCCGGTCCGACCAGCAGCCCCACGCACCAGGCCAGGTCGCGCCGCCGGGCCAACCCGACGCTGAAGTCCGGCGCGCGCAGCGCGAAGACGGCGACGTAGCCGATCAGCGCGGCGGCGTCGGCGAGCCCACCGGCGGCGACGCGGACCGGCGCGCCCGGCGGCGGCAGCGCGGTCAGGCACCAGCCGACCAGCACCACCGCGCTGAGCGTGGTGAGCACCGCGACCCGGTTGCCGAGCCGGGCCGGCGCCCAGGACACGACGAGGACCGCCACCTCCAGCAACGCCGGCCCGGCCCAGGCCGGCAGGTGCGCCAGGGCGGCCAGCGAGGCACCGCCGAGCCCGACGTTGAACCCGTTCCAGCCGACCATCGACACGGTCAGCACGGCAGCCAGCAACAACCGCGAGGTGTTCCCCAGGTATCCGGGCAGCACCCCGGTGAGCGTCCCGCCGTCGCCCAACGGCCGGCGCAACCCGATCCGGCCCTGCCACCACAGCAGCGCCGCCATCAGCGCGCTGCCGAGCAGCAGCCCGGCCAGCGGCACCGCGCCGCCGTGCCGAGCGGCCATCGCCGCGCCGAGCACCAGCGTGGCCGGTGCGGTGCCGATGCCCAGCCAGGCGCCGACCGCCGCCGGCCAGTGCCGCCCGTCCACGGCGACCGGAGCCGGCTCCTGCGCCTCGACGGAGGGGCGTCGGTCAGACAACGTGGCGCAGGTAGCCGGCGATCGAGGCGTCCAGCACCGCACGGCCCGGGCGTGCCCACACCTCGGCGTTGAAGACCTCGACCTCGATCGGGCCGACGTAGCCGGCCGCGTCCACCGCCTCGCGCAGCCGCCGCAGCTCGATGCACCCGTCGCCGGGCAGCGCCCGACCGAGCAGCACCCCCTCCGGCAACGGGGTCACCCAGTCGCAGACCTGGAAGGCCGCGATGCGCGGGCCGGCCCGGTCGATCTGGGCGTACACGGTGTCGTCCCACCAGACGTGGTAGGCGTCCACGACCACACCGACCACCGCCGGGTCGAACCGCTCGGCGATGTCCAGCGCCTGGCCGAGGGTGGCGATCACACAGCGGTCGGCGCAGAACATCGGGTGCAGCGGCTCGATGGCCAGTCGCACCCCGGCCGCCGCGGCGTGCGGGGCCAGCTCGCCGATCGCGTCGGCGACCCGGCGCCGCGCGCCGTCGACGTCCCGGCTGCCCGGCGGCAGGCCACCGGAGACCAGCACCAGCTCACCCGCGCCCAGGGTGGCCGCCTCCTCGATGGCCCGCAGGTTCTCCGTCCGCCAGTCGTCGGCGGCGAAGAAGCCACCGCGGCAGAGCGAGGTGACGGTGAGGCCGGCGTCGCGGACCAGCTTCGCCGACCGGGCCAGCCCGTGTTCGGCCACCGGCTCGCGCCACAGCCCGATGCCCGGCACCCCGGCCGCGACGCAGCCGGCGACCACGTCGGGCAGCGGCCAGTGCTGGGCGGTGGCCTGGTTGAACGAGAACCGCTCCAGGCCGCTCATTGCGCTACGCCTGCGACCGAGAACAGCGCCCGCGCCCGGGCGGCGGCCAACTCGGCGTCGGGCAGCAGCCCGGCGGCGTCGGCCAGGGTGAGCAGGGTGGCCAGGTGCGCCGGGGAGCGTCCGGACTGCGCGCCGCCCACCATGGTGAAGTGCTCCTGGTGCCCGGCGAGCCAGGCCAGGAACACGATGCCCGTCTTGTAGTGCCAGGTGGGCGCGGCGAACAGGTGCCGGGCCAGCGGTACGGTCGGCGCGAAGATCTCCTCGTACGCCGGCAGTTCCCCCCGGTCCAGGGCGGCGAGCGCGGCGGCGGCGGCCGGCGCGATGGCGGCGAACACGCCGAGCAGCGCGTCGGAGTGGCCCACCTCGTCGCCCCGGATCAGCTCGGGGTAGTGGAAGTCGTCGCCGGTGTAGAGCCGGACTCCGGCCGGCAGTCGGCGGCGCAGCGCCACCTCCCGGCCGGCGTCCAGCAGCGACACCTTGATTCCGTCCACCCGGGACTGGTGTGCCTTGATCAGCTCCAGCACGGTGTCGGCGGCCAGGTCGAGGTCGGCCGCACCCCAGTAGCCGGTCAACGCCGGGTCGAACATCGGACCCAGCCAGTGCAGCACCACCGGCTCGTCGGCGGCGGTCAGCAACTCGTCGTACACCCGTAGGTAGTCCTCGGGGCCGCGGGCCGCGGCCGCCAGGTGCCGGCTGCACATCAGCACCGGCCGGGCGCCGGCCGCGCGGACGTCGCCGAGCTGCTCGAGGTACGCCGCGGTGACCTCGGCCAGGGTGGCCGGGCCGACCGGCAGCTGGTCGGTGCCCACGCCGGCGACGATCCGCCCGCCCACCGCGCGGGCCTCGGCGGCGCTGCGCCGGATCAGCTCCCGGGTGGCCGGGTAGTCCAGCCCCATGCCGCGCTGGGCGGTGTCCATCGCCTCGGCCACGCCGAGCCCGTAGGACCACAGGTGCCGGCGGAAGGCGAGCGTGGTGTCCCAGTCCACCGCGGCCGGCGCGCCGGGCACGTTCTCCGCGCCGGGATCGGCCACCACGTGCGCGGCGGCGTACGCGATCCGGCTGGTCGCCGGCCCGGCCGGACGGGCGTACCCGCTCCCCCCGGCCAGCCGGTACCGGCGTCCGCCGGGTAGCACCACCTGCCCGGTCACGGGTGCAGCTCCGGCACCTGGAGGCGGACGCCCTCGCGGGCCGAGCGCAACCCCAGTTCGGCGAGTTGCACGCCGCGCGCGCCGGCCAGGAAGTCCCAGCGGAACGGCTCTCCGGCGACGACGTGCCGCAGGAACGCCTCCCACTGCACCTTGAAGCCGTTGTCGAACTCCTCGTTGTCGGGCACCTCGGTCCACTGGGCGCGGAAGTCCTCGGTGACCGGCAGGTCCGGGTTCCACACCGGCTTCGGGGTGACCGCCCGGTGCTGCACCCGG
Organism: Micromonospora sp. GCM10011542; assembly: GCF_042650685.1. Classification (NCBI taxonomy): domain Bacteria; kingdom Bacillati; phylum Actinomycetota; class Actinomycetes; order Micromonosporales; family Micromonosporaceae; genus Micromonospora; species Micromonospora sp. GCM10011542. The sequence goes on along the minus strand of NZ_JBHSBO010000050.1, from coordinate 34,065 downwards.
CAGCGGCGCAGTCCGGCGACGGCGCTGCCCTCCGTGCCGTCGACCTGGAACTCGACCAGCTCGTCGCGGTACACCCGCACGCACCAGGACGAGTTGAGCTGGGCCACCACCCCGCCGTCGAGCTCGAAGACGCCGTACGCGGCGTCGTCGGCGGTCGCCGGGTAGCGGCGGCCGTCCTCGTCGACGCGCTCCGGCACGTGGGTGGCGGTGACGCAGGAGACCGCGGCGATCCGGCCGAACAGCTCCTCCAGCACGTAGTGCCAGTGCGGGAACATGTCGACGACGATGCCGCCGCCGTCCTCGGCCCGGTAGTTCCAGGACGGACGCTGGGCCGGCTGCCAGTCGCCCTCGAAGACCCAGTAGCCGAACTCGCCGCGCACCGAGAGGATCCGGCCGAAGAAGCCGCCGTCGATGAGCCGCTTGAGCTTGCGCAGACCCGGCAGGAAGAGTTTGTCCTGCACCACCCCGGTGCGTACGCCGGCCGCGTCGGCCGCCCGGGCCAGGTCGAGCGCCCCGGCGGTGTCCTCGGCCAGGGGCTTCTCCGTGTAGATGTGCTTGCCGGCCTCGATGGCCTGCCGGATCGCCTTCTCGCGCTGCTGGGTGACCTGGGCGTCGAAGTAGATCTCGACGTCGTCGCGGGCCAGCGCCGCGGTCAGGTCCGTGGTCCAGTCGGTCAGCCCGTGTCGCTCGGCGAGCTCCCGGAGCTTGGTCTCGTTGCGCCCGACCAGGACGAGTTCCGGCCAGATGGTCGTGCCGTCGGCCACCGTCACGCCGCCGGAGTCCCGGATGGCCAACAGCGAGCGGACCAGGTGCTGCCGGTACCCCATCCTGCCGGTCACGCCGTTGACGATGATGCCGATCGACCTGCGGGTCATGGTGTTCCTTTCATCGTTCTGTTCGTGCCGATCCGCGCTCAGTGGTTGGCGGCCGCGCTGCCGAGCAGTCCGCGCAGATCGGTGGCGAGCCGGTCGAAACGGGGATCGGACATCACCTGTGCGTAGTCGCGGTGCGCCGGCAGCTCGACCGGGAAGGTGCGGATGATCCGGCCGGGCCGCGCGCTCATCACCACGACCCGGGTGCCGAGGAAGACCGCCTCGGCGATGGAGTGGGTGACCAGCACCACCGTCGTGCCGGTCTCCCGCCAGATCCGGTGCAGCTCGGCGTTCATCTGCTCACGGGTCAGCGCGTCCAGGGCGCCGAACGGCTCGTCCATGAGCAGCACCGGCGGGGAGTGCAGCAGGGCGCGGCAGAGCGCCACCCGCTGCTGCATGCCACCGGAGAGCTCGTGCGGCAGCGCCTTCTCGAAACCGGTCAGGCCGGTCATCGCGATCAGCTCGTCGGCCCGACGGGCCGCCTGCGTCCGGTCCATGCCGCGCATCTCGGCCTGGAGCAGGATGTTGGCCCGCGCGCCGCGCCACTCCAGCAGCGCGGCCTTCTGGAAGACGAAGCCGATCTCCTTCTGCGGCCCGCGCACCGGGCGACCCAGCAGCGACACGTCGCCGCTGGTCGGTCGGACCAGCCCGGCGACGATCTTCAGCAGCGTCGACTTGCCGCAGCCGGACGGCCCGACGATGGTGACGAACTCCCCCGGCTGGATGTCCAGCGACACGTCGTCCAGGGCGGTGGTCTGCGATCGCTTCGAGGTGAACCGGACGGTCAGCCCGGACATCTCGATGGCGGTGCCGGTACGCACCGGCGCGGTGGTCACCGGGTCACCCCTGCGCCGCGTACGAGGCGTCCCAGTACGCGTCCGGCTTGCCCGGGTCCTTCAGCTCGGCGTACTTCGACATCAGGTCGACGGTCTCGGTCCACTGGGCGTCGGTGTTCACCCCGGGCGCGGCGTCCGTGCCGATCAGCGGCAGGGCCAGGGTGAGCTGCTTGGTGAGCACCTCGGCCGGGGGTTCGTTCTCGGCGAGGGCGGCCATCGCGCTCACCGCGCCGGCGCTGTCCTTGGCGGCCTCGGCCCACGACTTCTGGGTGGCCCGGACGAACTTGCGGGCCAGCTCCGGGTCCTTCTGCAACGTCTGGGTGTTGGCGACCAGGCCGGTGCCGAGCAGGTTCATCCCGTAGTCGGCGAAGAGCAGCACGTCGACCTTCTTGCCGGTCTTGTTCTCGATGGTCGGCGCCTGGTCGTGGAAGAAGCCCATGATGGCGTCGACCTTGCCCTCGGCCAGCGCGGCGATCTTGCCGGCGGCGTCGACGTTGACCACCTTGACGTCGGTCTGCTTGAGGCCGTTCTTCTCCAGCCAGGCCGGGAAGGTCGCGTAGAGAGCGTCGCCCGGGGTGCCGCCGACGGTCTTGCCCTTGAGGTCGGCGGGAGCCTTGATGTTCTTGTCGGCGAAGAACTCCACCGACGCCGGGCCCTTCTCCAGGTACGAGCCGAGGCTGCGCACCGGCATCCCGCTGGCCACCGACTTGAGCAGTACCGGGCTGTCCGCCCAGCCGAAGTCGGTCTGCTTCTGGGCGACCTGCTTGATCGTGTTGCCGGAGCCGTTACCCGGCTGGATGGTCAGGTCGATCCCCTCGGCGGCGTAGAAGCCCTTCTGCAGTCCGTAGTAGAACGGCGCATGCTCGCCGTAGGGCACCCAGTTGAGGGTGAGCGTGACCTTCTTCTTGCCGTCGGCGCCGGTGGTGCCGGACGACTCGTCCCCGCCGCCGCAGCCGGCGGCGGCGAACAGCAGGGCGGCGGTGGCCAGGATGGTGGTGGCGGTGCGTTTCATCGGTGCCTCCGTGATGGGGTCGTTCAGGAGGTGGTGAGCGGCACGCCGGCGCGGCGGCTGGCGTGCCAGGGAATGAGCAGCGCCTCGGCGATCTCGACGAGGACGAACAGGACGATGCCGATGGCGGACATCAGGATCAGGTCGGCGAAGAGCAGCGCGGAGTCGAGGTTGCCGTTGGCCAGCAGCAGGACGTAGCCGAGCCCTTCGCTGGCGCCGACGAACTCGCCGACCACGGCGCCGACCACGGCGAGGGTCACGGCCACCTTCAGGCCGGCCATCAGGTGCGGCAGCGCGTTCGGGAACCGGATCTTGCGGAAGGTACGCCACGGCCCGGCGCCCATCGTGGCGGAGAGGTCGAGCAGCTCCGGGTCGGTGGAGCGCAACCCGGCCACGCCGGAGATGACAACCGGGAAGAACGCGATCAGCACGGCCAGGATGATCTTCGGGGTGAGGCCGAGACCGAACCAGACCACGAGCAGCGGCGCGATGGCGATCTTCGGGATCACCTGTGCGAACAGGACGATCGGGTAGAGCGCCTTGTCGAGGGTGCGGGAGTAGGCGATGGCCACGGCCGTGGCCAGCCCCAGCACGGCGGCCAGGACGAAGCCCAGCACCGTCTCGTAGAGGGTCACCAGGGTGTGCCGGCCCAGCTCGGACCACTGCCCGGTGAGCGTGCTCCAGACCTGGCCGGGGGTGGGCACCAGGTAGTTCGGGACGTACTCGCGGGCGGCGACGAACCACCACGCCACGAAGACGGCCGCCAGCACCAGCGCCGGACGCCACAGCGCGTCGGCGAAGGCCAGCGCCCGACGGCCGAGCGTCGGGCGTGGCGGACGGCCCCCAACGCCGGCCGGCAGACCGGCCACAGTGGAAGACCCTGCACCGCCGCCGACGGTCGGTGGATCGGCCGACGCGGTCGCGGCGGAGTCACCGGCCGCCGTCGCGGCGGCCTGTCGGCCCGCCGTGTCCAGAGCGTTCTCGGTCACGCGGAACCTCCTCGGAGCCCGGCACGACACCCGTGGACCGGGCAGGTCGGCGGATCAGGCAAACGCTTTCCTGGAGCGTAGGCGGCCCCTCGACCCCAGGCAAGGCCTTTCCTCGATCTGTTTTCTACCCGGTGCGCCAACGTCCACTGACGATCCGGAGACGGTCCGGCACCGACTTGGCACGAGCCATGACGCCGGACATGAACGACCAGTCCAGACCGGACCGCGGCAGCGCGATTAAGCGGCAAGGACTGACGTGAGCCGCCGTCCGGCCCGACCAAAAGCAGCCGATCGAAGCAACGAGGACTCGACATGAGCGGTCGTCCGGCCGGCAACGGCAACGGCAACGGCAACGGCCGAGATCAACTCGAGGTCAAGGAAACCGGGTGATCCCCCTGCCCCGGACACCCGACATCAAGTAAATCGAGTCGATCAACCAAAAAGGCAGGGTCCGTCGCCCGAAGGACGGCCCAGCAGCGCCCGCGTCGCACGGACGGCGACCCCCACGGGGGTGGGGCCTGCCGTGCCCGGCGCAGGGATCAAGCCTGACCGCCCGGAGCCGGGCACGGCGGGCCCCACCCCACCCACGACCCACAGCGAGGATCAGGCCTCACATGGCGCAGCGAGGTTCAGGCCACAGTGAGGCCCCACGACGCACCGCGAGGACCGGCGAGGCGCCCGGTATCTGAACAGGACCGTCAGGCGGCAGCCGGATAGGTGTCGAGCAGGCCGCACATGCCCAGCCGCCCCCGCTCCACCGGTTCTGGCACCGTGTACACCCCGGCCTGCCCGAGGTGCCCGGGGTCACCCCGGTCGAGCGCGTCGAGCTGCTCACCGGTGGCCGCTGCGGCCCGACCCGCGCCACTCCCCCACCGTTCGCGCCAGCGCGGAAGCAGCGGCCGGCGCAGCGTGAGCGCGGCCCGGTGGAACGCGGCCAGCGCGGCGGGACCACCGGCGCGCAACTCGTGGAAGCCGGTCACCGCCAGGTCGCGGCGGCGGTACGCGGCCGAGAGGTCGGCGCCGGGCGCTCCCCCGTCGGGCAGCGCCGCGGCTGCGGCGTAGGCCTCCGGATCGGCCAGCACTTCGGGCGGGAAGGTGAGCACCGCGTCGCCGGCCTCGGGCAGGCCGCTGTTCTGCATCAGCACCACGATGGTCAGTCCGCCGCCGTTGACCAGGCGGTGCACCGTGCCCGGCTCGAACCAGACCACCGCGCCCGGGTGCAGCGGGGTTTCCCGGTAACCGGTGGTGGTGAGGGTCTGCACCGCGCCGGTGCCGTCGGTGACCACGTACCCCTCGGTGCAGCACAGGTGCACGTGCGGGGTGCCGCCCACCACGCCGTCGGGGGCGGCGGTGTCGTAGACGCGCAGCCGGGAGATCCCGATCCCGCCGGGCAGCGGGGCGGGCCGGTCAGGCATCGAAGTGCTCGTCGGTGTCGTCCGCGGCGGGCAGCGAGACCAGCAGTACGGTCAGGTCGCCGATCGCCCGGTGCCGGCAGCCGGGCTTGATCAGGAACGCGGACATGGGCCGGGCCGGGTGGCGTACCCCGTCCAGCTCGACCTCGCCCTCTCCGGCCAGCACGATGTAGTACTCGGTGGCGACCCGGTGGTGGTGGGTGACGGCGTTCTGCACCTGGAGCAGGTGGATGCTGGACTCGCCGCCGCTCTCCTCGATGAAGCCCCGGCGGGTGGTTCCGCAGGAGCAGCGTTTGGTGGGGAGTTCGTCGAGCTGGAGTACCGCGTAGCGATCGGACATGGCCGGGCCTCCCTGCGGGAAAGGGCTTTCTCTGCGGTACGGTGACGCTAGCCGGCGCGGCGAAACGCCGTCAACAGCGATCGAGGGGGCGGCCATGGCGACCCTGTCCGACGTGGCGCGACGGGCGGGCGTCTCGCCCGCCACCGCCTCCCGAGTGATCAACGGCAGCAGCAAACCCGTCACCGACGACCTGCGCGAGCGGGTGCTGGCGGCCGTCGCCGAGTTGCAGTACGTGCCGAACGCCCACGCCCAGCTGCTGGCCCGCTCGCACCGCAGCGCGGTCGGCGTGATCGTGCACGACGTCTCCGACCCGTACTTCGCCGAGATCACCCGGGGCCTGCAACGCGTCGCCACCGATCGGGGCCGGCTGCTGATGATCTGCAACAGCTACCGGGATCCGGAGCGCGAGCTGGAGTACGTGGAGTTGCTGCGCGGGCACCAGGTCGCAGCGTTGATCCTGGCCGGCTCGGGCTACCACGACGCCGCGTACACCCGGCAGCTCAACGAGAAGCTCGCCGCGTACGAGGCGACCGGTGGTCGGGTCGCGGTGATTGGGCGGCACGAGCATTCCGGCGACGCGGTGATGCCGGACAACCGCGCGGGCGGCTACCTCGCCGGGCGCGAGCTGTGCGAGCTGGGGCACCGGGCGATCGGCGTGGTGGCCGGCCCCCGGATCCTCACCACCACCACGGACCGGCTGACCGGGCTGCGCGAGGCCCTGGCCGACCAGGGCCGGGAGCTGCCCGAGCGACGGATCCGGTACGCCGAGTTCGACCGCGACGGCGGCGCCGAGGCCACCGCCGCCCTGCTCGACGCCGACCCGGAGCTGACGGCGATCGTGGCGCTCAACGACTCGATGGCCATCGGCGCGCTGGCCGCGCTGCGGTCCCGGTCGGTGGCCGTGCCGCAGCGGGTCTCCGTGGTGGGATTCGACGACATGCCGATCGCACGGGACGTCACTCCGGCGCTGACCACGGTCCGGCTGCCGTTGGTCGACATGGGTGTGCGCGCCATGTCGCTGGTGCTGGCCGATGACGTGCGGGGGCCCCGGGTCGAGGTGTTGCCCGCCGAGCTGGTGCGCCGCGACAGCCTCGGCCCGGCCCCCGTCGGGTCCGAGATGGACGTCCACACCGCCCGCGTCGGTGCTGAGCCGGTCCGGCAGCGGCGTACGGTCGCTCGGAGCCGGCCGGCGCGGCGGGGTGACGCCGCGCCGTGACCGGGGGCAGCCCGACCCAGCGTGCCCTCACCACGCCGGAGGTGGCACACCTGATCCGCTCCTCGTTCGGCGCGGACACCGGCCTGCGCGACGCCGGTCCGCTGGGCGGCGGCGGGTACGCCACCGTCTGGTGGGCGTTGCTCGACGACGGCCGCCGGGTGGTGCTGAAGCTGGCCCCGCCGCCGGGTACGCGGCTGCTCCGCTACGAGCGCGGGCTCTGCGCGGCCGAGGCGCGCTACTTCCGGCTGGTCGCCGAGCGCGCCCCGGAGGTGCCCGTGCCACCGGTGCTGCACCATGGCACCGATCCGGCCTGTGGCGAGTGGCTGGTCACCGGAATGCTGCTCGGGCGGTCGCTGCCGGAGCTGGCCGCGGTCGACATGTCGACCGACGACGGCCCGGTGCGGTTCGACCACGGCGCGGCCCTCGCCGCGCTACACCGGATCACCGGCGACCGGTTCGGCTACGAGGGCGACCGGGCGGCGGGGTCGACCTGGCCGGAGGCGTTCACCGCGATGCTCGACGCGCTGCTCGCCGACGCGGCGGACTGGGACGTCCGTCTACCGGTGTCCGCGCGGCGGCTACGTGCGCTGGTCGGTCGCCACCACGCGGTGCTCGCGCGGGTACGCCGCCGGGCGCTGCTGCACTTCGACGGCTGGGACGGCAACCTGCTGGCCGCACCCGGCCCGGACGGCCGACTCCGGCTCTGCGGGCTGGTGGACGGGGAACGGTTCCTCTACGGCGATCCGCTGCTGGATCTGGTCTCCCCGCTGCTCTACCGACGGGTCGAGGACGAGCCGGAGCATCCGCTGCTGCGCGGCTACCGCAGCGTCGGTGCCGAGCCGCTGGTGCTGGACGGGTCCGCCCGGCGCCGGCTCGGGCTCTACCGGCTGCACCTCTACCTGTTGATGACGGTGGAGATGCCCAGCCGCGGCATGACCCCGCAGAGCCACCCCCAGCGGCACGCCCGGCTCGCGGGACTGCTGGACACGGAAATCGCCGCGCTCGACCGGGACTGACCCCGGCGGCGCGGCACCCGGCGGCGGGTGGCGTCCGACGCGCGGTCGGACGCCACCCAACCTTGGTCAGGGCAGGTCGATCGGGCGCAGCACCCGGTCCACGGCGTGCGCGATCTGCCGGTTGCCCTTGTTGACGTCGAAGGCCACGACCCGCGCGTCGCGGTCGTCGGTGTCGGCGTCGGCGTCGGCGTCGATCAGCCGTACCTGGCGGAAGTAGTGCCAGTAGGTCCGCACGTCCACCTCGACGGTGGGGCCGAGCGCGGTGGTCAGCTGCGCGCCGTCGGCCTTGACGGCCGCCATGTGGTCGATCGTGGCGCCCGGCACCACGTGGTACAGCAGCACCGTCTCCACGGTGTCGATGCCCAGCCCGGCGACGGCGGTGAAGGCCGCGCTCTCGCTGGGCAGCTTCCGGGCGTCGGTGATCTCGCGGACCAGTTGCTGGAACGCGGCGTCGTTGGGGATGAACGCGGTCAGCGCCACCGTTCCGTCGGTGAGCACCTTGACCGGCGAGTTCGGCTTGGCCTCCAGCACGGCCAGCACGGCCGCGGTCAGCACGTCGAAGTCACGCGAGTTGTGGTCGAAGCCCCTGCGGTCCTTGGTGAGCACCTGGGCGAGCGACTTCGTACCCAGCGGCTTCGGCTTGCCGGTGGCCTGGGCGGCCGGCACGGCGACGGCGGTGGTGGCCAGCGCGGTGGCCATGGCGCCCACCGCCACCCGGGCGGCGAGTCGTGCGATCTTCATCAGCGGGCCTTTCGTCGGAGCGACCAGATCCGTGACGTTTCGTCACGATCCATGCTTCGCACCGGGTGTGTCGCCTGGATGCACCTGGGGACAAACGAATTGCCCGCGCCATGCCGCGGCCGTAGCCTCCCCCGGTGCAGATACAGGAGTTCGTCGCGGAGGACTGGCCGCAGGTGTGGCCGATCATCGAGGAGGTGATCCGGGCGCAGGAGACTTTCCCCTATGACCCGGCGATGACCGCCGAGCAGTCGTACGGCATGTGGGTGGAGGCGCCGCCGGGGCGGACCGTCGTCGCGGTCGACGGCTCGCGGCTGCTCGGCACCGCCAAGATGGGCACCAACCGGCCCGGGCCCGGCTCGCACGTGTCCACCGCGAGCTTCATGGTGGCCGCCGAGGCGCGCGGCCGGGGCGTGGGCACGGCCCTGTGCCGGGACGCCCTGGAGTGGGCGCGACGCCAGGGGTACGCCGGAATGCAGTTCAATGCCGTGGTGGAGAGCAACCGGTCGGCGGTCGAGCTGTACCGGCGCGAGGGTTTCGGCATCGTCGGCACCGTGCCGGGCGCCTTCCGCCACCCCACCCTCGGCCGGGTCGGTCTACACGTCATGTACCAGGAGTTCTGACCGCTCGTCGTCCTGCGCCCCGGCGCCTGCGGCAGTTCGGGCGGGTGACGGCAGTGTGCTGGCGGGTGCCTGTCGAGCTGCCCCACATCTGGGGCAGCTCGACAGGCACAGTGGACGGGTGATCCGGGAGGACGGCCCGGCGCAGTTCTGGCGTCCGTCGCGCCGCCAGGGTCGACCGGCCGCGCCTACCCGGGCTGGCCGACCAGCGCGGCGTCCGGCGGTCGCTGCGCGGGAGCGCCGGCGTGGCGGATCGGTGTGAACAGCCCGGCCACCGCGACCAGCAGACAGCCCGCCCCAGCGACGAGGGCGGTCGTCGGGACGCCGTACCGGCCGGCGGCCCAGGTGAGCACCGCCGCTCCGGCCGGCCCGAGTGAGTAGTGCGTGCTCCAGAAGGCCGACGTGACGCGGCCGAGCAGGTGGTCGGGCGTGATCTCCTGACGCAGCGACATGGAGCAGATCCCGCCCACGCTCAGGCAGCACAGGTAGACGGCGGTCAGCACGGTGACGGCCGGCACGGTCCCGGCCAGGCCGACGCCCGCGAGGGCGAGACCGCAGATCGTGTGCGCGCTGATCCAGGTGACGCCGAAGCCCCGCCGGCGGCGCAGCGGCGCGACCAGCAGCGCCCCGGCGACCGTGCCGAGCGCCGCCAGGCCGAGCACGGTGCCGACGGTGCCGTCGGAGCCGCCGAGGTCGTGCTTGACGTGGTAGACCAGCACGTCGGTGAAGCCGTAGGTCAGGAAGATGAAGACCGACAGCAGGACGGTCAGCGAACGGAGCACGGGCTGCCGCCACAGGAACCGCGCCCCGGCCAGGAACTCGGCCAGCGGACGCTCCCGGCGGTCGGCGGCGTGAGCCGACGTGGCGTCGTCGGCCGGGGTCGGACGCAGCCGGATCAACCACAGACCGGCGGCCGAGAGCGCGAAGCTCGCCGCGTTGACCGCGATGGCCGCCGCCGGGCCGAACCGAGCGGACACCACGCCGGCGAGCAGCGGTCCGGCCACGGCCGCCGCCGCGTACGTCGCCTGCAGCCGTCCGTTGGCCTCGGTGATCCGGTCCCGGTCGACCAGGTTGCGCACCGCGGTCACCGCGGCGACCTGGAAGACCATCCCGGCCGCCTCGCAGATCGGCAGCACCACGAAGAGCAGCCAGACCTGCGGGCCGGCGAGCCAGGCCAGCGGCACCAGGGCGTAGAGCGCCAGCCGGGCCAGGTCCGCCACGATCATCAGGGTCCGCCGGTCGTACCGGTCGACCAGCACGCCCCCGAAGATCCCGGCGGCGACGGACGCCGCGCCGGCCACGGCGGTGAGCAGGCCCATCCGGGCCACCGAACCGGTCGCCTGGAGCACCAGCAGCGGCACCGCCAGGTAGGCGAAGGAGTCGCCGGCGGCGGAGAGCGACTGCGCGGCCCAGTAGGTGCCGAACGTACGGTCCCGCCACAGTGGTGCCCGGACCGCACCGGCGCCTCGGCTCATGGCGACGACGATAACTGTGCCGTGGGTCACGCCGCTGCCGTGTCACGGACCGATGGTCTGCACGCATCTCGTGGTCGTCAACACGACGAGAGGGGCGCAACGATGAGCACACAGCACGAGGCCGGGACGGTGACCGGGCACCGCGTCCTGATTCTGGGCGCGGGGTACGCGGGTCTGGCCGCGACGATCCAGCTCGCGGCTCGCGTCAAGCGGCGCGGGGGCGTACGGGTGACCCTGGTGAACCCGCAGGAGCGGTTCACCGAGCGGTTGCGGCTGCACATGACGGCGACCGGGCAGCCACTCGCCGAGATGGACATCCCGACACTGCTGGCGGGAACGGGTGCGCAGTTCGTGCGGGGCTGGGTGACGGCGGTGGACGCGCACGCGAAGACCGTGCGGATCGACGACAGTCGGGTGCTGCACTACGACACGCTCGTGTACGGGTTGGGCAGCGTGGCCGACACGGCGGTGGTGCCGGGGGTCGAGGAGCACGCGTACACCCTGAACAGCGCCGACGACGCCCGGTGGCTGGCCGACCGGCTGGCGCGGCTCGGCGGCGGCACGGTGGTGGTGGCCGGCAGCGGGCTGACCGGCGTCGAGTCGGCGGCGGAGATCGCCGAGCGGTACCCGGAGGTGACCGTCGTGCTGGTGGGCCGGCAGGAAACCGGCGCGGGCATGAACCCGAAGGCCAGGGCGTACCTGCGGTCCGTCCTCGACGGCCTCGGGGTCCAGGTGCGCAGCGGGACGGCGGTGGTGAAGGTGCTGTCGGGCTCGGTGGAGCTGGCGGGCGGCGAGCACATCGCCGCCGACGTCGTCCTGTGGACGGCCGGTACGCGGGTGTCCCCGCTGGCGGCGGCCGCCGGTCTGACCGTCGATGACCGGGGTCGCGTCGTCACCGACGCCGCGCTGCGGTCGGTGTCGCACCCCGACGTGTACGCGGTGGGCGATGCGGCCGCGATCCGCCAGGGCTACGGCGTCATGCACGGCACCTGCCAGGGCGGCATGCCGACCGGCGTGCACGCCGCGGTGTCGATCGTCCGCGCGCTGAAGGGCCAGCAGCCCAGGCCGTTCCGGTTCGGCTACTACCACCAGCCGGTGAGCCTGGGGCGGCACGACGCGATCGTGCAGTTCACCCACCCCGACGACACCCCGCGCCGGCTGTGTCTGACCGGCCGCACGGCGGTCTGGTACAAGGAGACGGTGAGCGCATCGCCGTGGCCGACGTACCGCCGCATGAAGAAGATGCCCTCCTCGGGCGCGTTCTGGCCCCACGGCGGCCGCTTCACCCGGCTGCGGGCCGCGCGGTGAACCGCCCGCACCCCGATCCCGGGCCCGACCAGCAGGCGTTCAACGACCATCGCAACCTGCTGTTCGCGGTGGCGTACCGCATCCTCGGCACCGCGGCGGACGCCGAGGATGCGGTGCAGGACGCCTGGATCAAGTGGTCGGCCGCCGACCGCTCCGCGGTGGCCGACCCCAAGGCGTACCTGGCGCGGATCGTGTCGAACCTCGCGATGCAGCGGCTGCGCTCCACCCGGCATCAGCGCGAGACCTACGTCGGGCCGTGGCTCCCGGAACCCATCCTGACCAGCGGCGACACCGCCGACACCGTGACCGACGCCGAGTCGGTGTCGATGGCGATGCTGGTGGTGCTGGAAACGCTCAGCCCGATCGAGCGCGCAGTGTTCGTCCTCAGGGAGGTCTTCGACTTCAGCCACGCCGAGATCGCGGAGGTGGTGGAACGCTCCGAGGCCGCGGTACGCCAGGCCGCGCACCGCGCTCGCGAGCACGTGCGGGCCCGGCGCCCGCGCTTCAGCGCCGACCGGTCGCGGCAGCGCGAGGTCACCGAGCGGTTCTTCGCCGCCGCGACCGGTGGCGACATCAACACCCTCATGGAGTTGCTGTCCCCCGACGTCACCCTGTGGACCGACGGCGGCGGCAAGGTCCGTCAGGCCCTGCGTCCGATCCTGGGGGCACGAACGGTGGCCACCTGGTTCGCAGCCATCGGCACCGTCGCCTACCAGGGCGTCCAGCCCGCCGACATGCAGGCCGAGGTGGTCGAAATCAACGGCGGCCCGGGTCTGGTGTTCCGCGGCGCCGGCCGCGTGATCGCGACCGTCACCGTCACCGTCGACGCCGACGGCCGCATCAGCGCCATCCACAACGTCGCCAACCCCGACAAACTCCATGCCGTCGCCGGCGGCACCACCCACGCCATCGGCCCGAACTGACCGCTCGGCGGGTGCCCGGCCGCGGTCAGCTGCCGGCGGTGAACAGGGCGGCGTACCGGGCCAGGTAGAGCGGCCATCCTTCGTCGTGGCTGACGCCGTCACGGACGGCCTGCCAGCCGGGTCCGTGTCGGTCGAGGTGGCGGTGCTCCAGCTCCACCCGGGTGCGGTGCGGCCCCTCGGCGACGAACGTGACCTCGACCTCGCTGGTGTTGTCCGGCTCGGTCTCGACCTGCCACTGAGGGCTGATGTCCCAGCTGAACACGACCCGGTCCGGCGGGTCGTAGGCGAGGACGCGGGCCCAGCGGCACTCGGTACCGTCGACGCCCCGGTCGTAGATGTGACCGCCGACCTTCGGCTCGAAGACGGTCTCGGCGATCGCCACGCCGAGGAGGTTGTGCTCCGGCGGCTTGAAATCGCCGAACCGCTCGGTGAACACGGTGAAGGCCCGTTCGATCGGCACGTCGACAACGATCTGTCGGCGGACCACCATGTCTGCTGCCTGGGTCATGACCCCTCCTCGGTGGGTTGTTCGGCCACGTCCTGGTAGCTGTCCAGGGCGCGGTTCCAGAACGTTTCGAGCTGATCGCGCAGTGCGGCCACACCTGCCGGGTTGAGTCGATAGACCCGGCGGGTGCCGACTGCGCGGTCGGTGACCAGGCCGGCGTCCTTGAGCACCTTCAGGTGCTGCGAGACCGCTGGTCGGCTGATGGGAAGCGCTTCGGCGAGTTCGCCGACGGCCCGCGGCCGTTCGGCCAGGCAGGCGACGATGGCGCGCCGGTTGGCGTCGCCCAGCGCGTCCCAGACATCATCAGCTTGGTAAGTAGCCACGAACGGTAAGTTACGACTTACGCTTTCCCCAGTCAAGCACCGGAGGCCGGCGACCGACCGGGGCGGAACCGCCCACCGGAACGCTGGATACACGAAGACGGCCGCGGGAAGGGATCCCGCGGCCGTCTCCGGATTGGTGCGAAGGTGCTCAGCGCTTGCGCAGCGGGGCGAGCGCGGAGCTCCAGGCCACGACCTGGTCGAGGGTGGCGTTGAGCGAGTCGACCTGGTGCTGGTTCGGCTTGAAGACGCTGAAGTTCTCGAAGTCGGTGAAGAGCGACAGCGCGACCTGGGACCGCACGTCGGCCATCTGGAGCTCACCGGCGATCAGCCGCAGGTGCTCCACGGCCCGCGCGCCGCCGAGGGCGCCGTAGCTGACGAAGCCGACGGCCTTGTTGTTCCACTCGGCGAAGAGGAAGTCGATGGCGTTCTTCAGCGCACCCGAGGTGGAGTGGTTGTACTCCGGGGTGACCATCACGAAGCCGTCGAACGAGTCGATGGTCTCGGCCCAGCGCAGGGTGTGCGGCTGGGTGTACTGGCCCATCGAGGGCGGGTACGCCTCGTCGAGGTGCGGCAGCTTGTAGTCGAGCAGGTCGATGAGCTCGTACTCGGCGTCGGTGCGCTGCTTGGCGACGTCGAGGGCCCAGCGGGCGACGGCTTCGCCGTTACGCCCCGGGCGGGTGCTGCCGAGGATGATCCCGATCCTGGTCATGGTTGGTGCCTTTCAGAAGTCCGTTGCGGGCGTGGTGAACGCTAGCAAGTGATTGTTTGGTCAAGCAATAAAGCGCCCTATGGTTACCGTCACAGGGCGAGGGCCGGATTGTTTCGTCAAGCAACTAGGATGGATGGCATGGCCGGTACGCCCGAGAAACACCTGCAACCCCTCGACGCCGACGAGGAGGCGCTGGTCCGCGCCCTGGGCCGGGTGATGTATGTCCTGCCCCGGACGATCGACGCCGACATGGTCGGCGAACGCCAGCTGCCCCTCACCGAGTACACCGCGCTCATGAACCTCTCCGAGGCGCCGGGCCGGCAGATGCGGATGAACGAACTCGCCGCGGCCTGCCAGCTCTCCCTGAGCGGGATGACCCGCACGATCAACCGCCTCGAGTCCCTGGATCTGGTCAAGCGGGTCCGGTGCACGGAGGACGCGCGCGGTTGGAACGCCGTCCTCACCGATGCCGGCTTCGCCCGCCTCGAAGAGTCCTGGCCGAGCCACCTGGCGTCCGTGCGACGACGGTTCCTGGACCACTTCGAGGGATTCGATCTCGCCCAGCTCGCCCGCGCGTTCCGGAAGGTCGGCACGGCCGACTGAGCTGGGCCCTCGTCACGCGCCGCCGAGCAGCCGCTCGAACGGCGTCGGGTCGTCGTACGGGTCGGCGGGAGCGGGTGGGTCCCGCCGGTCCACCTCGCGGGCCAGTTCACCGGCCGCCCGGTCTATCCGGTGCGGCAGCGAACCCTGGGCGGCGTCGCCGACCCCCCAGTCCTCGGGTGCCGCGAACACACCGGTGGGCACGACGACCGCGTGCAGGTAGCTGAACAGCGGCCGCAACGCGTGCTCCAGCACCAGGGAATGCCGCCCCGTCCCGCCGGTGGCGGCGACCAGCACCGGCTTGTCGACCAGCGCGGTGTCGTCGAGGGCGTCGACGAACATCTTGAACATCCCGTTGTACGACGCGGAGAACGTCGGCGTGACCGCGACCAGCGCGTCGGCACGGCGGACGGTGTCCTGCACCCGCTCGAGCTCCTCCGACGGGTACCCGGCCAGCAGGTTGTTGACCAGGTCGTGCGCGTGGTCGCGTACCTCGATCAGCTCGATGTCGACCTCGGCGCCGAGGCGCTCCAGCTCGCGGCGGACCGCGTCGGCCAGCCGGTCGGCGAGCATCCGCGTGGACGACGGCAGCCGCAGGCCGGCCGACACCACGGCGACGGTGCGCTTCATCGCGTCCCCTCCCCCGCACCGCCCTGAGCCGCGGCCCTCAGCGAGGCGTGGGTCGGCGCGTCCGGGACGTGAGCGGGGCGACCCACCGCGAACTCCTTGCGCAGCACCTGCACGACCTCGCCCAGCATCTCGATCTGCTCCAGCACGGTCTTTCGAGGCACTCCGATCCCGTCGACGTTGAAGAGTTGACGCTGGTAGTCGCCGCCGGCGTACTCCCGGAAGGCCAGGGTCCGGTCGATCACCTGCTGCGGGCTGCCGACCAGGAGCGCCGTCTGCCGCATCGTCTGCTCCAGGGACGGCCCGTGCCCATAGGCCGCCGAGTTGTCGAAGTACGGGTGGAACTCCCGCACCGCGTCCTGCGAGTTGCGCCGCATGAACACCTGCGCGCCCAGGCCCACGATCGCCTGGTCCGCCGGGCCGTGCCCGTAGTGCTCGAACCGCCGGCGGTAGAGCCCGACCATCCGCTGGACGTGCTCCTTGGGCCACAGGAGGTTGTTGTGCAGGAACCCGTCGCCGTAGTACGCGGCCTGCTCGGCGATCTCCGTGCTACGGATCGAGCCGTGCCACACGAACGGCGGCACGCCGTCCAGCGGACGCGGGGTCGCGGTGAACGACTGCAACGGGGTACGGAACCTGCCCTCCCAGTCGACCACGTCCTCGCGCCAGAGCCGGCGCAGCAGGTCGTAGTTCTCGATCGCGAGCGGGATGGCGCTGCGGATGTCCTTGCCGAACCAGGGGTAGACCGGGCCGGTGTTGCCGCGCCCCATGATCAGGTCGACGCGGCCGTCGGCCAGGTGCTGGAGCGTGGCGTAGTCCTCGGCGATCTTCACCGGGTCGTTGGTGGTGATCAGCGTGGTCGAGGTGGACAGAATGATCTTCTCGGTCCGGGCCGCGACGTACCCGAGGATGGTGGTGGGCGACGAGGGGATGAACGGCGGGTTGTGGTGCTCGCCGATGGCGAAGACGTCCAGCCCGACCTCCTCCGCCAGCTTCGCGTACTCCGTGACGGCCTTGATCCGCTCGTGCTCGGACGGCATCCGCCCGCTCACCGGGTCGCGCGCCAAGTCCCCCACGCCGAAGATCCCGAACTGCATCTGAACTCGCCTACCTCGCTCGTACCGGTCGTACCTGACGCTTGTCAGCAACCGGGGGCCGGCGAGGCAAATTCCTTGACTGGTCAAGGATTATGGTGACGGGGGTCACCGTGCCAGGGCGCAGGCGAGCAGTCCGAACGCGCCGGTCGAGGCGGCGGCCCGGACCACGTTCCACCGCACCCAGGTCGCCTCGAACCGCTCGCGCAGTGCCGCGAGGTCGGCGACCCGGTCGGCGTCACCGGCCCGGGCCAGCACGTCGTTGAGCGGGACGTTCACGGCGGCGGTGACGCCGAGCACCACCAGGTACAGCGCCAGCGCCCCGACGATCCACGGCAGCGCGGCGCGGTGCCCGGCGCCCAGGTGCAGTGCCGCCGTGAGCAGGGTGAACACCAGCGCGCCGCCGAAGCAGACGGCGAACCACCCGTTGAGGATCGACTCGTTGATCCGCTGCATGGCGACCACCAGTGTCCGGTCGTCGGCCCGGCCCAGACCCGGCATGACCGCGTAGCCGAACGCGGCGAACAACCCGGCGGTCAGGCCGGTGGTCAGGGTGGCGGCGAGCAGGCTGACGGTACGCAGGAATCCCATGTCGTCCATTGCACCGTCGATCGAGCGCCCGGGCCATGCCCGGGAGCGTCAACGGCATACGCGATCGTCTCGCGGTGGGGGTCACCGGGTGGGCGCGTACCGGGCCAGTGGGTTGGTCAGGGTGCCGACGAACTGGAGGGCGGCCGACGGGTCGGCCAGGTCGATCATCTGCTGGTTGTCGCGCAGTTGGAGGCGGTTGAGGCAGGACAGCGCGAACTTGGGGGCGAACAGGTCGTGGCGGCGGGTCCGCTCGGCCAGGTGCGGCACCCGGTCCAGGTAGTCGGCGGCGCAGGCCGCGACGGTCCGCCAGAAGGCGTCCTCGTCCAGCACGCCGGCCTCGACCAGCACCGCGTTGAGGTGGCGCAGGAAGCAGTCCACCACGTCGGTGAACACGCACAGCAGCCTGGTGTCCTCGGGCACCTCGACGCGGATGCGCTCGACCGCGGGCGGCAGTGGCACCTCGGCGTTCATCACCGCGATCTCCTCGGCGATGTCCTTGAAGATCACCCGCTCCACGGTGTCCTGCTCGTCGAGGACCAGGATGACGTTCTCGCCGTGCGGCATGAAGGCCAGGTCGTGCGCGTAGAAGCTGTGCAGCAGCGGGGTCAGGTAGGCGTCCAGGTAGCGGCGCAGCCACACCTCGGGCGCCAGCCCGGACCGGGCGATCAGCGCCGCCGCCAGCGACCCGCCGTCGAAATCCACGTGCAGCAGCGCGGCCATGGTGGTCAGTCGCCGCCCCGGTGCGAGGCCGGGTACGGGGCTCTCCCGCCACAGCGCGGCCAGCATCTTGCGGTACGGGGAGGTGCGGTCGGTGGCTGCCTCGTACTGGCGGTGCCGGTATCCGACGGCGGCCCGTTCCCGGAGCA
This sequence comes from Micromonospora sp. GCM10011542, assembly GCF_042650685.1. Taxonomy (NCBI): domain Bacteria; kingdom Bacillati; phylum Actinomycetota; class Actinomycetes; order Micromonosporales; family Micromonosporaceae; genus Micromonospora; species Micromonospora sp. GCM10011542. The sequence goes on along the minus strand of NZ_JBHSBO010000050.1, from coordinate 15,996 downwards.
CGGTCAACCCGGTGCCCGCGAGCACCTCGTCGCCGGCGATGAGGTCGGCCAGCCAGTCGTTGATCGCCGGGGTGGCCGCCATGTACGCGGCCGACAGCCCCCGCATGAAGCCCATGTTCAGCACCGACAGGGCGGTCTTGACGTAGTGCCGGGTCGGCTCGGTGACGTTGAAGAACGTGCGGATGGACTGCTGGGCCAGGTGGGCGTCCGTGCCCGGGCCGAGGTACACGAGGCGGCGCTCGGCCAGCTCACCGGCGAAGGTCACGGCGAGCTTGTGGCACCACTGCCACGGGTGCACCGGGATCAGGTGGTGGTCGGCGAGATCCAGCCCGAGGTCGGCCATCGTGGCCGCGAACCGGGCGCGGGTGCCCGGGTCCAGCTCACCGCGGATGAGGGTGTCGTAGTCGAGGTCGGCGGCGCTGCTGAACGTGGAGTGGTCGCGGTGGGCGGCCACCCACTCCAGCCGGACCGGCGCGGCCGCCTCCGGGGCATGGCGGTGATACTCGTCGACGCCGAAGCCGAGCCGGCCGTTGTTGGCCACGAAGCAGGGATGTCCCTCGGTCATCGTGGTCTCGATGGTCTGGAAGTCCGCCCCGGCCAGTTCGGCGGCGGAGACCGGCGGCCGGGCGAGCTTGTACGCCGTACCGGCCAGGGTCGAGGTGATCTCCTCCAGGTAGACCGGGAGCACCCGCGCGGAGAGGCCGAGGGTGTCGCGCAGCTCGAGGATCAGGTCCACCGCGTCGGGCGGCAGCGGCACGCCGTCGCGTTGGCGGGTGATGCTGTCCGCGTCGATCTGCCAGTGCGCGAGCGCGAGCAGCCGGGCGGCGAACCGGTAGGTCACCGCGCCGTCGTCGCTGCGGACCTCGTACCACTGCCCGTCGTCGCCGTCGCCGGGCACGGGATCGGGCGCGATCAGTCGTTCGTGGGCGAACTCGGCGAGCGCCTTGCGGACCAGCAGCCGGTTGGCGCGGGCCCAGCGCTGCGGGGTGAGGTGCCCGACCGGGTCGACGGCGGCCGGCGGCGCGGGCACGGCGGGCGCGGACGGTACGGCGCTCGGCGATACGGCGGCGGTCGGTACGGCGGTGGCGGTCACGCCGGTGCTCCTTCATGGTCGGTGGCGGCGCGGAGGTCGGTGGCGGCGGCGAACCGCGCGCGGGTGCAGACGCTGAGCAGCGCATCCTTCTCCGGCTTGGCGACGGTGCCGACGACGACGAAGCCGACGGCGTCGTTCAACGCGTGCACGGCGGTGTTGCGCACGTCCGGCTCCACGACCACCCGGCGGGTCGCGGGGTCGGCGAAGAGCCACTCCAGGACCGTGGTCAGCACCGCGCGGGTGAAGCCGTGCACGGGGGCGTCGGTGGGCGCGCAGAGGAAGTGCATCCCCACGTCGCCGGGCCGGGCGTCGTACAGCCCGACCAGCTCGACCCGCGCCGGGTCGTAGCGCTCGGCGAGGAAGGCGGGCCGGCCGCGCCACAGGCCCAGGTACGCGTCGTGGTGCGGGTGGGCGCCGATGCGCCGGTACTCCTCGGCCACCCGCGCCGGGTCGGCGTCCTGCATCAGCCAGAACGCCGCCTTCGGATGGGTCACCCACGCATGCAGCAGCGCGGCGTCGCCGTCCGGGTCGAGGGTACGCAGCGCGAACTCGCCGAGCCGGTCGTCGGTGCGGGTGTACAGGACGGTCACGACACCACCCCGGCGGGGGCGCCGAACTCCTGGAAGGTGATGCTCTTCTCGATCGGGTAGTGCTCGCGGCCGAGCAGCTCGCTGATGATCCAGGAGTTGCGGTACGCGCCCATGCCCAGGTCGGGTGAGGTGATGCTGTGCGTGTGGGTGCCGGCGTTCTGCAGGAAGATGCCCCGGCCGGTGTGGTCGATGCTGTAGTTGCGGGCCACGTCGAAGCGGCCGTGCGAGTCCCAGCGGATCCGGTCGCGCACCGGCTCCAGGAACGCGGGCGGCCGGTAGTGGTACCCGGTGGCCAGGACCAACCCTTCGGTACGCAGGGTGAAGTCGCGGTCCTGCTCCACCTGCCGCAACCTGAGGGTGTACGCCCCCTCGTGGTAGCTGGCGCCGGTCAGTTCGGTGTTGGTGAGCAGCCGCGTGGCGACCGGGCCGTCGACGCTGCGCGCGTAGAGCAGGTCGAAGATCTCGTTGATCAGGTCGGCGTTGATCCCCTTGAACAGGCCCTTCTGCTCGGACTCCAGCCGGTAGCGGGTCGCCTCCGGCAGCGCGTGGAAGTAGTCCACGTAGTCCGGTGAGGTCAGCTCCAGGGTGAGCTTGGTGTATTCGAGGGGGAAGAACCGGGGCGAGCGGGTGACCCAGTTGAGCTGGTAGCCGTACCGGTCGGAGTCGGCCAGCAGGTCGTGGTAGATCTCGGCGGCGCTCTGCCCGCTGCCCACCACCGTGATGCTGCGCCTGGCGCGTAGCGCGTCCCGATGCTCCAGGTAGCGCGAGGTGTGCACCGCGTCGCCGGGCAGCCCGGCGACGGCGGCCGGCAGGTGCGGCGGCGTGCCGGTACCGAGGACCAGGTGCCGGGCGCGGTATTCGACGCTCTCCCCCGCGCCGGTGTCGGCCCGCACCACGTACCGCTGGTCGGCGGGGCCGTACTCGACGGTGGTGACCGTCTGGCCGAAGCGCAGGTTCGGCAGCTTCGCCGCCGCCCAGCGGCAGTAGGCGTCGTACTCGCTGCGCAGCGGGTAGAAGCTCTCCCGGATGTAGAACGGGTACAGCCGGCCGGTCTCCTTGAGGTAGTTGAGGAAGGAGTACGGCGAGGTGGGATCGGCGAGGCTGACCAGGTCGGCGATGAACGGCGTCTGCAACCGGGCCGACTCCAGCAGCATGCCGGGATGCCAGGCCAGGCTCGGCCGGGCCTCCAGGAACACCCCGTCCAGCTCGGTGAGCGGCGCGGTGAGGCAGGCCAGGCCCAGGTTGTACGGGCCCAGCCCAATGGCGACGAAGTCGTGGGCGGACAAGCGACCCTCCGGGCGCGGGTTCGGGCTCACCGGCGTCAGCCGACGGAGCAGGTCAGGTCGGCGGTGGTGCGCTCGTGCACGTACCGGCCGGCGTGGGTGGCGATCAGGTCCAGCACGTGAGCGACGTCGTCGAGCGTGGTCGCCGGGTTGAGCAGGGTGAACTTGAGGAAGTGCCGGCCGTCCACCCGGGTGCCGGCGACCAGAGCGGCGCCGGAGGCGGCCAGCGCCTCCCGCGCGTGCAGGTTGGCCGCGTCGGCGAACTCGCGGCCGGGGCCGGTGGGCAGGTAGCGGAAGACCACGGTGCTCAGCGCCGAGCGGGTCACCACCTCGAAGCGAGGGTCCGCGCTGACCAGCCGCCACGCGTCGGCGGCCCGGTCGAGCACCTCGTCGAAGAGCCCGCCGAGCGCGTCCGGGCCGAGCACGCGCAGGGTCAGCCAGAGCTTGAGCGCGTCGAAGCGGCGGGTGGTCTGCAGGCTCTTGTCCACCTGGTTGGGGATGCGCTGCTGCGCCATCCGCGCCGGGTTGAGGTAGTCGGCGTGGTAGGTGGCGTGCCGCAGCACCCGCCGGTCGCGGACCAGCAGTGCGCTGGAGCTGACCGGCTGGAAGAACGACTTGTGGTAGTCGACGGTGACCGAGTCGGCGCCCTCGATGCCGTCGAGCAGGTGCCGCCGGGTCGGCGAGACCAGCAACCCGCAGCCGTAGGCGGCGTCCACGTGCAGCCAGACGCCGGCCGCCGCGCACACCCTGGCCAGGTCGGCGAGGGGGTCGATGGAGCCGAAGTCGGTGGTGCCGGCGGTGGCGACGACGGCCATCACCACCTGCCCGGCCCGCCGGCAGCGGTCGATCTCCGCGCGGACGGCGGCGGGCCGGATCCGCCGCTGCGCGTCGGTCGGCACGGCGATCACCGCGTCCGGTGCCAGGCCGAGCAGCTTGGCCGACTTCTGCACGCTGAAGTGCCCGGCCGTGGAGGTGAGCACCCGCAGCCGGGGCAGCAGGTCGGCCCGCGCCGCCGGGTCGGTCGCGGCGGCGCACGCCTCCTCCCGGGCGAGCAGCAGCGCGTGCAGGTTGGACTGGCTGCCGCCGCTGGTGAACACGCCGTCGGCGGCCGGGCCGAGGCCGACCCGCGCGGCGGTCCAGTCGATCAGCCGCCGCTCGATCAGGGTCGCCCCGGCGCTCTGGTCCCAGGTGTCCAGCGAGGAGTTGACGGCCGTGAGCACCGCCTCGCCGAGCAACGCCGGAATGGCCACCGGGCAGTTGAGATGGGCCAGGTAGCGGGGGTGGTGGAACCACACGGCGTCGCGCAGGTAGACGTCCTCCAGCTCGTCCAGGGCGGCCCCCGCGTCGCCCAGCGGCCGGTCCAGGTCGACGCGGTCGACGCGCGGGGCCAGCTGGGCCGGGGTGATCCCGGTGCCGGGCCGGTCCGCGGCGGCCACCCGGCCGGCGACCCGGTCCACGCCCTCGGCGAGCGCCCGCCGGTACTGCTCGACCGAGCCGCCGTGCAGCAGGTGGGCGTGCGCGGTGGCCGGCGCCGGCGGCGGGTCGGTGGTCTCGACGGGGTACGTCGGCACGGTCACGGGATGTCCTCCAGGGTCTCGGGCGATGGGCAGCCGGAACCCTCCCCCGGCGCCGTCGCGCGCCGGGGGTTCCGGGTGATGCTGCGGGATGGGTCCGCCGTCAGGCGGTGGCGTCGGCCAGCGCCTCGGCGCGCAGGTCCTCCTCGGAGACCCCGCGCCGCCAGTAGCCGCCGAAAGTCACCCGTCGACGGTCGATGCCGCGCTCGCCGACCAGGTGCCGCCGCAGCGCGCGCACCGCGCCGGCCTCGCCGGCGATCCAGGCGTACGGGGTGGCGGCGGGCAGCCGGGCGGCGCGGACCGCGTCGACCAGCAGGTCGCTGCCGGGCGACGTGCTGCCGCGCACGATCCAGCTGATCTCCGCGTCCGCGGCGGTGGGCAGCTCGGTGATGTCGGCGGCGTCCGGCACCTCGATCCAGGCACGGACCCGGGTGCCGGCGGGCAGCCAGGCCAGGATGCCGGCGGCGGCGGGCAGCGCGGTCTCGTCGGCGGCCAGCAGCACCAGGTCGGTGCCGTCCGGTGGGCGGAAGCAGACGCTGCGGTTGTCGTGCACGGCCGGGCCGAGCAGCAGCACCCGGTCCCCCGGCGTCGCCCGGCCCGCCCAGCGCGAGGCGGGGCCGGTGTCGCCGTGGGCCACGAAGTCGATGTCGACCTCGGCGGCGGCGGGGCGCTGCTGCCGGATGGTGTACGAGCGCATGACGGCGCGGACGTCGGCCGGCAGGACGCGCCACGCGCCGAACCAGTCCTCGCCCAGCTCGATCGGGACCACCGGGGTGTCCTGTCCGGGGTGCGGCAGGAACAGCGAGACGCTCTGGTCCCGGCCGCCGCCGGCGAAGTCGGCCAGCTCCGCGCCGCCGAGGGTGACCCGGATCAGCGACGCGCCGATCCGGCGGGCCCGCACGACGTGCGCGGCGTAGAAGCGGTACTGCAGAGCGACGGGTTCGGCGGTGCTCGTGGTCATGGCGTCAGCTGACCTTCTTCGCGTTCCGGATGGCGGTCGCGAGGTTCTCCAGCAGCGGAGCCGCGCCGGCGTACGAGAAGCGGGGCACCGCGTCCCACGGGGTCACCTGGTTGGCCTTGACCGCCGGCAGTTGCTGCCAGGTGGGCTTGGCGGTGAGGTCCTTGGGCTGCAACGCGGTGCCGCGGTTGTCCAGCAGGAGCAGATCGGCCGGGAACTTGCCGGTGTTCTCCCAGCTCAGTGCCTCGAAGTAGTCGCCGGCCTCGAGCTTGGTGGGCACCACGATGTCCACGCCCAGCTCGGCGAAGTACATCAGGTCGGTGCTGACCTTCGGGTTGGAGACATAGAACAGGTCGGGGCTGCCGGAGCAGGCCATCACCTTGATGCCCGGGTTGGCCTTGACGGCCTGCCGGACCGCCTCGGCGGCGGCGTCGAAGCGGGCCCTGGCGTCGGTGACCTTCTTCGCGGACAGGTCCGCGCCGAGCGACTCGGCCAGGGCGGCGTACCGCTCGATCGGCTTGGTCATCGGCACCCGCGCGGTGGTGATCGCCACGCTGGGCGCCAGCGGCAGGATCTTGTCCTTGCTCTCGTCCGGCACGTACCAGAGCGCACCCGGGTCGTACATGTGGGTGACCAGGAGGTCGGGGCGCAGCGCCGCGTACTTCTCAAGGCTGAACTCGCCCCAGGTATTGCCGAGGATCTGCACCGCCTCGACGTTTAGGTCACCGGCCTGCGGTTCGGCCGTGCCGTCGGCCCGCCTGGTCTCGCCGAACACGCCGACGAGCTGCTTGTCGAGACCGAAATCGACCAGAGCTGCCGCCACTCCGGTGAAGGCGACCACGCGACTCGGCCGCGCCGCCGCGTCGACCTTCTGGTTGCGGTCGTCCGTGAACGACCAGGGCACACTTTCCTTTCTGGTTACGGGCTTTGCGGCGTCGTCCTGGCCGCAGGCGGCCAGCAGGGTGGCCAGCGTGGCGGCGCTACCGGCGGCGAAAAGGCCGCGGCGCGAGAGTCGGCGGGCGGACAGGGCATCGGGCATGGTGTCGTCTTTCGATCAAGGGAAGGTCGGGGCGACCCGGACAGCGCGGTTAGGTTAGCCTAACCTCGCTCGTCGTTGTCAACAGCCGTTCGCCGTGTCGCCACACCCCGGAGCCCACACTGGACGCCACACCCTCGGTCACCCACCCGGCACCCCGCGTGCCGGCCGGGTCGCCGGCACCGCCCTCCGTACCGCCGCCGGCCCGGCGCGCCCGACACGCGGCCCGCGCCGCCGGCCTGCTCGGCGCCGTGGCGCTGCTCGGCGTGATCCTGCTGCTGAGCATCGCCGTCGGCGCGAAGCACCTGCCGCTCGCCGACGTCTGGTCCGGGCTGCTGCACCGCGACGCCGCCGAGTACGCGGTGGTGCACCGGATGCGCCTGCCCCGCACCCTGCTGGGGCTGCTCGCCGGGGCGGCGCTCGGTGTGGCCGGGGCGGTGATGCAGGCGCTGACCCGCAACCCCCTCGCTGACCCGGGGCTGCTCGGCATCAACGCCGGCGCGTCGGCCGCTGTCGCCACCGCCGCCGCCTTCCTCGGCGTCACCGCCGTCGGCGGGTACGTGTGGTTCGCCCTGCTCGGCGCGGCGGCGGTCACCGCGCTGGTCTACGCCGTCGGCGGCGGGCGCGGCGCCACCCCGGCCCGGCTGGCGCTGGCCGGCGCGGCGCTCAACGCCACCCTCTACTCGTACGTGAGCGCGGTGATGCTGCTGGACACCGCGTCGCTGGAACGGCTGCGATTCTGGACGGTCGGTTCGCTGGCCAGCGCGGACGCCGCGACGGTGCGTCGCGTCCTGCCGTTTCTCCTGCTCGGCCTGCTGGTCGCGCTCGGTGTCGCCCGCCCGCTCAACGCCCTCGCGCTCGGCGACAACGCCGCCCGGGCGCTGGGCGCGCGGCCCGCGCTGATCCGGGCCGCCGTCATCGTGGCGGTCACCCTGCTCTGCGGCGCGGCCACCGCGGCCTGCGGCCCGATCGTCTTCGTCGGGCTGCTCGTGCCGCACCTGGTCCGCGCCCTGACCGGCCCGGACCTGCGCTGGTTGCTGCCGTACTGCGCGGTGCTGGCGCCGGTGCTGCTGCTCGGCGCGGACGTGCTGGGCCGGGTGCTGGGCCGCCCGGGGGAACTTCAGGTCGGCATGGTCACCGCCGTGCTCGGCGGCCCGCTCTTCCTGTGGCTGGTCGCCCGTGGACGGGTGGCCCACCCATGACCGTGTTGCGTACCCCCGGTGGGCTGTCGCTGCGGTTCCGGCCCCGCGCGCTGGCGGTCGGCGCCGGCGCCACGCTGCTCGCCGCCGGCCTGGGCCTGCTCGCCGTGGCCGGCGGCGACTACCCGATGACCCCCGCCGACGTGCTGCGCACGCTCACCGGCGGCGGCACCCCGGCCGAGGAGTTCATCGTGGGCGAGCTACGACTGCCCCGGTTGGTCACCGCGCTGCTGGTCGGCGCCGCCCTGGCGCTCGCCGGCGCGGTGTTCCAGTCGCTGGTCCGCAACCCGCTGGGCAGCCCGGACGTGCTCGGCTTCACCCAGGGTGCGTCGACCGGCGCGCTGGTGGTGGTCGTGCTCGGCGGCGGCAGCCTGGCGCTGGCCGGCGCGGCGGTCGCCAGTGGGCTCGCCACCGGCCTGCTGATCTACGCGATCGCCTGGCGTCGCGGGGTGCACGGCTACCGGCTGATCCTGGTCGGCATCGGCGTCTCGGCGATTCTCACCGGCGTCAACGGCTACCTGCTGACCCGCGCGCCGTTGATGGACGCGGCCCGCGCGGTGCTCTGGCTCACCGGCAGCCTGGACGGGCGCGGCTGGGTCAACGCCGTACCGCTGCTCGTCGTCACCGGCGTGCTCGCACCGGTCGTGCTGGCCGGCTGCGGTCCGGCGCTGCGGATGATCGAGATGGGCGACGACACGGCCGCCGCCCTCGGCGTGCCGGTGCGCGGGCTGCGCCTGGTGCTGCTCGCTGCGGCGGTGCTGCTGGTCTCGTTCGCCGCGGCGGCCGCCGGGCCGGTGTCCTTCGTCGCGCTGGTCGCGCCCCACGTGGCCAGGCGGCTGACCCGGGCGCCCGGCCCGAATCTGGTGCCGTCGATGGCGGTCGGCGCGGCGCTGCTGGTCGGCGCCGACCTGCTGGCCCAGCGCGCGTTCGCCGGGCACCAGCTCCCGGTGGGCGTGGTAACCGGTGTGATCGGCGGCGGTTACCTGGTCTGGCTGCTGGCCGTGCAACGCCGGGCGGGCCGGCTGTGAGCGTCTCTGAAGCGATCGAAGGAGCATGCATGACGTCCCGGCTCGGCGGCACCGCGCTGACCCTCGCCTACGACCGGCGCACCATCGTCGAGAACCTGACCGTCGCGGTGCCGGACCGGTCGTTCACGGTGGTGATCGGCCCGAACGCCTGCGGCAAGTCCACACTGCTGCGCGCGCTGGCCCGGATGCTGCGCCCCAGCGCCGGGGCGGTGCTGCTGGACGGGCGCGACATCCACGACCTGCCCGCCCGCAGGGTGGCCCGCACCCTCGGCCTGCTACCGCAGTCGTCGATCGCGCCGGACGGCATCACCGTCGCCGAGTTGGTGGCCCGGGGCCGCTACCCGCACCAGGGGCTGCTGCGGCAGTGGTCGCGCGAGGACGAACGGGTGATCGACGAGTCGATGGCCGCCACCGGGGTCGCCGACCTGGCCGACCGACCGGTGGACGAACTCTCCGGCGGCCAGCGGCAGCGGGTGTGGATCGCCATGGCGCTGGCCCAGCAGACGCCGCTGCTGCTGCTGGACGAGCCGACCACGTACCTGGACATCGCCCACCAGATCGAGATCCTGGACCTCTGCGCCCGACTGCACGAGGAGCAGGGCCGCACCCTGGTCGCGGTGCTGCACGACCTGAACCACGCCGCCCGCTACGCCACCCACCTGATCGCCATGCGCGACGGGCGGGTGGTGGCCGCCGGCGAACCGGGTGAGGTGGTCACCGCCGACCTGGTGGCCGAGGTGTTCGGGCTGCCCTGCCGGGTGATCGACGACCCGGAGACGGGGACCCCGCTGGTGATCCCCGCCGCGCGCCGCCGGACCGGCGTGCCCGCGCCGGAGCCGGCGTGACCGCCCGGCGCTTCCGGGACGACCGGGGCGTGCCGCACGTACGCGCCGACGACCCGCTCGCCCTCGCGGCGGCGCAGGGGCGGGTGACCGCGTACGACCGGGCCTGGCAGCTCGAGGTGGAGCGGCACCGCGCCGAGGGCACCAGCGCGGCCTTCCTCGGCGCGGACGCGCTCGGCTGGGACCGGTTCGCCCGACAGGTCCGGCTGGCGGACACCGCACGCCGCTGCCACGCCGCGCTGGACCCGGCGACCGCCGCCTGGGTGGACGCCTACGTGGCCGGGGTGAACGCCGGCCTCGCCGCCGGCGCGGCCCGCGCGCCGGAGTTCGCCGCCGTCGGGCTGGCCCCCGGGCGGTGGTTGCCCTGGACGCCGCTGGCGGTCTGGCTGAGCCACCACATCCTCTTCGCCGGTTTCCCCACCAAGCTCTGGCGCGAGCACGTCGCGCAGCGGCTCGGCCCGGCGGCGGTCGACCTGTTCGCCACCGACGGCCCGTCGGTGGCCGGCAGCAACGGATGGTTGCTCGCCGCCGACCGCACCGGCACCGGGGCCGCGCTGCTCGCCGGTGACCCGCACCGGTTCATCGAGGTTCCGGGCGTCTACCAGCAGATCCGGCTGGCCTGTCCGGAGTACGACGTGGTGGGGCTCGCGGTGCCCGGCGTGCCGGGGCTCCCCCACTTCGCGCACGCCGGGGCGGTGGCCTGGGCGATCACCAACGCGATGGCCGACTACCAGGACGTGTACGCCGAGCGGCTGCGCCGGCGCGGCAGCACCGTGGAGGCGCTCGGCCCGGACGGCTGGCGGCCCGCGCACGCCCACGTGGAGACAGTCGAGGTGGCCGGGGCGGACCCGGTCGACGTCGAGGTGGTGGAGACCGACCGGGGTCCGGTGATCGCCGGCGGGCCGGACCAGGGCAGCGCGATGAGCCTGCGCTGTCCGCCCCGGGTACGGGCGGAACTCGGTTTCGCGGCGCTGCCCGAGCTGCTGCGCGCCCGGACGGTGGCCGATGTGGACCGGGCGCTGCGGCACTGGGTCGAGCCGGTCAACGTGGTGCAGGCGGCAGACATCGCCGGTGGGCTGCTGCACCGGGTCGCCGGCGCGGTGCCGGTCCGGCACGCCGACAACCGGCTGCGGGTCGTGCCGGCCTGGCGGGCCGAGCACGCGTGGCGCGGCTGGCACGCGCCGCTGCCCCGGGCCGAGGTGGCCGGCCGGGCGGTGATGGCCAACGAGCGGGGCTTGGCGGCGCCGCTCGGCGTCGAGTTCGCCCCGCCGCACCGGGCGCGGCGGATCGCCGAGCTGCTCGACGCCCGCCGGGACTGGACCGCCGACGAGCTGGCGGTGGTGCACACCGACACGTACCTGGGCTCGGCCGAACCGCTGCTGGCGGTGCTGGCCGGGCTGACCGGCCTCGGCCCGGACGCCGCCGCGCTGCGCGACCGGCTGCTGCGCTGGGACCGGCGGATGGACGCCGACAGCACCGACGCGGCCGACTTCGCCACCCTCCGCGCAGCCGTGGTGCGCCGCCTGGCCGCCGACCCGGCATTGGCCGCGCTGGCCGATCCGCCGGCGTACCCGGAGGTGTTCGCGCCGTGGCTGGCGCTGACCCCACGGGTTGGCTACGCCCTCGAGCACCTGCTCGGCACCGACCGGCTGCCCGGCCTCGACGTGGCCACGGTGGTCCGCGCGGCGGTCGAGGAGGTCGCCGGCCGGCCGAGGGTGCGCTGGGGTGACCTGCACCGGTTGGTGCCGTGGCGGGCGCTGCCCGGTCCGGACGCCGGCCCCCGGCTCGCCGGCGACCACGACTGCGTGCTGGCCACCTCCAGCGTGCCCGGCGTCACCTACCGCTGCGCCCGCGGGCCGGCGGCCCGCTTCGTCTGGGACCTCGCCCGCCGAGAGGACAGCCGGTGGGTCGTCCCACTGGGCGCCTGCGGCGTGCCCGACGACCCGCACCACCACGACCAGGCGTCCGCCTGGCTGGCCGGCGACCTGCTGCCGGTGACCACCGACTGGGACAAGCTCACCGAGGAGCGAGATGAGCACTGACGCGACACCCGCCGCCCGATACCGGCGCGGCAGCACCGGATTCGGCGTGGTCACCATCCGGCCGGTACGACCGGACGACGACGCGGACCTGCTGCACGCCTGGGTCACGCAGGAGCGGGCCCGGTTCTGGGGAATGCGGGACGCGACCCGGGACCGGGTGCGGGAGATCTACGCGTACCTGGACTCGCTGGACACCCACCACGCGTACCTGGTGCACCGCGACGGGGCGCCGGTGGCGCTGGTGCAGACGTACCAGCCCGAGGCCGACCCGGTCGGCGAGTGCTACGACGTACGCCCCGGCGACGTGGGCGTCCACCTGCTGGTTGGGCCCCCGACGACGGCCGAGCACGGCTTCACCGGCAACCTGCTCGGCGCGATCCTGGACTTCGTGTTCGCCGACCCCGAGCGGCTGCGGGTAGTGGTGGAACCCGACGCCCGCAACGAGCGGGCCGTCGCGCGGCTGCTGCGCACCGGCTTCCAGCCCGGCCCGCTGATCGACCTGCCGCACAAGCGCGCCCGGCTGCTCTTCCTCGACCGCTGCGCGGACGTCCTCCAGTCGCCTCCGCCGCCGCAGCCGTAGCCGTCATCCGCTGCATCGCCGGCCCGGAAGCACCACGCGCGGCGCGTACCCGGTGCCGCGCGGCCCCCATTCGCGTGGGTAACCGAGCGAGACCTCCTCGAACCGGACCCCGTCGTACCAGGTGGTCCGCGGGATGTGCAGGTGGCCGTAGACCACGGCGGCCGCCCGGAACCGCACATGCCAGTCGGCGGTGGCCTCGGTACCGCACCACTGGGCGAACTCCGGATGCCGCAGCACCCGGGTCGGCTCCCGTACCAGAGGGAAGTGGTTGACCAGCACCGTGGGCAGGTCCGGATCGCAGTCGGCCAGCCGCCGCTCGGTGAGCGCGACCCGGGCCGCGCACCAGGCGTCCCGGCCGGGGTACGGGTCGGGGTGCAGCAGCACCTCGTCGGTGCAGACGATCCCGGCGTCGTACGCCCGACGCAGCGACTCCTCGGTGGTCCGGGTGCCGGGGGCCCGGAACGTGTAGTCGTAGAGCAGGAACAGCGGCGCCACCAGCGCCGGACCACCCGGGCCCGTCCACACCGGATACGCGTCCTCCGGGGTGAGCACGCCCAACTCCCGGCACATCCGGACCAGCTCCGCGTACCGCGCCGCGCCGCGCAGCGCGACCGGGTCGTCGGGCACGGTCCACAGCTCGTGGTTGCCCGGAGCCCAGACCACCGTGGCGAACCGCTCGCGCAGCCGGCCCAGGGTGGCCGCCACGTCGGCGAACCGCTCCGCCACGTCACCGGCGACGATCAGCCAGTCCTCGTCGTACTCCGGCCGCAGGCCGTCGACGACGGCCCGGTTCTCGGCGTACGCCACGTGCAGGTCGCTCACCGCGAGCAGCCGACCCCCGGTCATCGGGCCGACCGCCCGCGGCTGGCCCGATCCGGCCCGGTGCCTCGGCGTGCCCCGCCGCCGTGGGGATCGATCACATCGACGATCCTCGCACAGCCGGCGGCGCGCACCGCCCGACGGCTCCGCCTGCGTCAGGCGTGCGGGCTGGGGCCTTCGTCCGCTGACGGCGCCCGGGTGGGCGGTATCGGAGACGGATCCGGGCGGATGCCGGTCGCCTGTCCGTGCGCCCGGTTCAGGATGGCCTCCGCCTCCCGCCGGGCGGCGGTCACGATCCGCTCGGCTTCCAGCCGAGCCGCGGCGCGGTGGTCGTCGGCCTGTTCCTCGGCGAGTTCGATGATCTGTTCGACCCGGGTGCCCAGGCCGCTGAGGGTTGGCCGCTGCTGGTTTCCCCGTCGTCGTTCCGTCACGACCGCGGTCGTCGCGTCGCCGGCCACCCCGGTCTCCTCGCCGCCGCCGACCGGGCGGTCCTCGACGAGATCGCGTTCCGTCGTACCGACCAGGGAGAGCGCGACGCCGAGCCCGGCGATCGCGGCACCGGACCAGACCGCAGCCGACCCGAGCGATGGCCCGACGGCGGCGCCGACGCCGAGCCCGAAGAGGATCGCTGCGGTCCTGGTCGGCTTGCGCACGGGTCCTCCTCGGGTGGTAGGGGCGTGGGGCTTCCGAATGCCGATCCTGCCGGAGAGAGCGCTTCGCGATTCCGTTCACAGGCGGCGTCGCTGTTGTGTCACCCGGTCGTCAGAGGCTAGCCGGTCGCCGGCCCTGGTGTGCGACGTCGAGGGCCACGACAACGATCATCAGCAACGCGGACGGGAACAGCGCCGGGCCGATACCGAGACCGAGCAGGAGCGCCCATCCGGTCATGGCGAGCGCGCCGATGACGTCGGCGGCGAGACGGCCGATCCCGATCTGGTCGGCAGCGACCGGCAGGGCAGCGACGACGACCGGCACGCCGAGGAGATACCACGCCGCCGCGCCGCTGTCGGCGACGGTGTACGGTGTGAGCACTCCGGCCACGAGCACGGTGATGACCAGCGCGGCTCGGCGCAGCCAGCGGGTGGCGGACGGGGGCCGGCGCACGGCGACGGCGACGACCGTCAGGGCCGCGGCGGTCAGTGCGGCGAGTGCGGTCAGGTTCGACATGGGTTCCTCAGCTCGATGTGGACGATCGTGGGCCGAGCACCGCACGGGCCGTCATGATCGGCGCTCCGGCAGGCGTCCGCAGTTCGACACCTCGGGTGGACCATTGCTGCCCGTCCATGTCTCACACACTAAGTTGAGTTCAACTTATTCTCAACGCCCCTGGTTTCGCACATCCGCCGCTCGCCCCGCCCCGCCTTGACGTTGAGTTGAACTCAACTTACCTTTGCGTTGTGACGACACCGAAGATGCCACGGGGCGCCGCAGCGCGAGAGAAGCTACTGCGAGCTGCGGCCGACGAGCTCGGCGAGACCGGGCAGATGGAGGTGGCCGCAGTCGCGCGTCGGGCCGGCGTGAGCGCTGGCCTGCCGTACCGGTACTTCGGCACCCGAAGCGGCCTGCTGATCGCGCTCCTCGACGCCTTCTACGAGCGCCTGGCGAACGCCGCCGCGCTGCGCACGTATGAAGCCCCGACCTGGGTGGATCGCGAGCAGCAGCGGATCCGCGACTGGGTGACGGCGCTGTACGCCGACCCGCTGGCGCCGGTGGTGCTGAACGGCCTGGCGGGCGACGCGGAGGTCGCCGCCGCCAACACCCGCCACCTGCACCTGCTGATCGAAGTCGGCGCACGCAACATCGCCCACGCGCAGCGCACCGGCGAACTGCCCGCCGACCGCGACCCGGAGTTCCTGGCCGCGGCCACGCTCGGCGGAATCAACACCATGCTTTCCGTCGCGCTCACCCGCGAATCCCGGCCAGCCGTCGACGACATGATCGCCGAGCTGTGGACCGTCGTGCGCGGTGCGGTGGGCCTGACGACCACCAGCCTTGACGAGAAGAAGTAGGAGGACCTGGTCATGTCGTCGAAGGCCGATACCGCTCCGGCGCACACGGTCGCGGAACTTCAGGATCTGACGCGCGATCTGGCTCGGCGGCATAGGGCCACGGGCAGCGCCGGCACCGCCGTGGACCCCGCCGTCGTGGACACCGACATCGCCCACCTCGAACGCGACGGCTACGTCCTCCTGCCGAACCTGATCAGCCCCGAGGAGTGCGAACAGATCCGGCAGGCCGTGACGCCGTTCCTGGACCAGACCGGCCGCAACGCCTTCGAGGGCGAACGCACCCAGCGCGTCTACAGCGTGCTCAACAAGACCCGTGCCTGCGACCAACTCGTCGACCATCCACGGGTCCTGGCCCTCCTGGACCGGCTGTTCCTGCCCAACTACCTGCTCTCGCAGCTACAGGTCATCAACATCAACCCGGGTGAGGCCGCGCAGCTTCTGCACCCGGACGACGCGGTGTACCCGGTTCCCCGGCCACGAGCACCCTTGGGAGCAGCGACGGTGTGGGCCATCGACGCCTTCACCGACGACAACGGCGCCACCGTGGTCCTGCCTGGCAGCCACCGCTGGGACGACGACCGCCGGCCGGGCGACGACGACATTCAGCACAGAGTCGTGATGCCGCCTGGCTCGTGCGTGTTCTTCGTCGGAACACTGTGGCACGGCGGTGGCGCCAACCGGTCCGCGCGGGCCCGCCTCGCCGTCACCGCACAGTACTGCGAACCCTGGTTGCGCACCCAGGAGGCGTTCTCCCTGGCCACTGACCGGGACACGGTCCGTGCGGTGTCGGAGGACATCCGCCGGATGATGGGCTACAGCATCCACCCGCCGTTCCTCGGCATGGTCGACGGTATGCACCCCAAACGCCTCCTCACCGTCTGAGAGAGTGTTGGGTAACTGGAGGGCTACTTCTGGTTGAGTTCGTCGTCGAGGCGTCGGGCTG